>JAYVUL010000074.1:0-3130 GCA_043787935.1 Chitinophagaceae bacterium
GTAGGGTTTACCATCCTCTTTCAGCACTTCCTCTTTCTCTAGTAGCACCTGGTCTTTATACGTCTTTAGCACTGCCCCTTTTTCTTTTACAATAGCTTCTATTAATGTGTCTCTTTCCAATGCATAGGGCTCATAATCATGATTGGCGAAAACGGCCTGCACAGTGTATTTTGAAAGCAAGGCGGTAAAGGTTTCCAAAGGCGTTCCATAGTGCACTTCCAGGCTGCTGCCCAATGCCGTCAGCCGGCCCTGTATTTCTTCCAATGCTGCGTGGATAAATTCCACCCGCCGGTCTGATTTGTCTTCCAACTTGTCGAGGATATTCTTATCAAAAATGAAAATGGGCAACACCGGAGCCCCGCTTATTAATGCGTGATATAAACCTGCATTATCATTCAATCTGAGATCCCTTCTGAACCAAAATATATTAACTGTCTGCATTGTTGAATTGGCATATTAGCCAGGTAAATGATTAAGCGCCGTCAAAGCTTTTTGCTTATCTGCTTCAAATCAACAATTATCTTACTGAATAGTTGGAATGACAGCAGCAAATATTTTCCGGGTTATTGTATTATCATACATTTTATCACCAATATTTTTTACCCACCGGATATTGTAAATGCTGTTGCTTAAAAACAACTCATCTGCACTCATTAGGTCCTCCATGCTGATTTCTGTTTCTGTTACCCGCCAGGCTGTTGCTTTCAGTTCCTGAATTATTTTATTCCGCATTACACCGGCTACACCTCCTTCTTTTACTGAAGGCGTGTATATTTTTTCGCCTTTCACCAAAAAAATATTGGCAATGGTGCTGTCGCAAACCCTGCCGTGGTTATTTAGCAAAACAGCATCATTCCACTTCTCTTTTTTGGCATGAAGGGCAGCCATCACATAAGGCAGGTAATTGTTGTGTTTAATACTACTAAACAGATCACAACTCTTTTTTGCCCCTTCATACAATCCCATCACCAGGCCATTGCTGTTCCATTCGCCTTTCCCTTCCGGCAGCAGCCATGTTTGTATCAGGTAATTGGGAATATGGCTTTTTGCATCATATAGTCCACCGTCTCCCCGAAACACATTCAGCCTTACCCTTGCAGCCTGTTGGTGCCTGTTTTTTTTTGCAAGAGCACTGATGGCTTCTTTTATTTTTTCCGGGTAAAAGTGTTTTGGGATGTCAAATTGCAAACTGTTCATCCCTTTGATTAAACGGGCAAAATGATCATCTTCCAGAACAAGTTCGCTGTCAATCATTTTTATCGTTTCAAACAGGCCATCACCATAGCGCAAACCCCGGTTATCCGGACCAATCACAAGCTCTCCTTCCGTAAATATTTTTCCGTTAAAGTTAAAATAAGTCATGCGTCAAAGGTAAACAGCAAATCCTTTTGTTGATTTTTATTAATGGGCAGCCATACTTATTTCACCGGTATCTATACACAATTTTAATGGGCAACTTTTCCCGGGCGGGTTTCGGGCATAAAAAAACATCATGCACAATGCAGGATGTTTTTTTATTGATAGTTATCGAAAAGAAATAGTTGTTGGCCTTCAGGCTATAAATTATCGTCTAAAATATTATTTTTTACCGCATACATGATAAGCCCTGCGGTACTCTTGGCTCCTGTCTTTACTTTCAGTTTATCTCTTATTGCTTCTACAGTACGGGGGCTTAATTCTACAATATCAGCAATTTCTTTGGTACTTTTTTCTTCACACATCAGTTTCAATATCAACATCTCCTTGTCGTTGAGGTTAGCCTCGGCCTGTACCATTTTTTGAGGAGTCATATTATTTTTAGTCTTCAAATTGGTCAACAGGGCCTTATTGGTGAGCGTATTGAAATAATACTCCTGTTCGTAGCAGGTTTTAATCGCTTCGTAAATGATCTCGCTGTCGCTGGTTTTACTCAGGTAGCTGTTGGCGCCCAATTCCATCAGTTTGGTGATCATACTATGGTCGTCCATCATGGTAAGCATGATCACTTTGATATGTGGCCAGTGCTTTTTTATTTCGGCCAAAGCGCCAATGCCATCCATCACCGGCATCTGTATATCCAGCAGGATTACATCCGGTTGAATCATTTTCAGCATGTTGAGCAGATGCATGCCATTGTCGGCTTCTGCAATCACTTTTACATCTTTTTTGGAGCTCAGGGCGGTTTTTACGCCAGCCCGGTACAGTACATGATCGTCTGTAATTAATACTTTTATTGGCTCAATGTGGTTAATAGGAGGCATCTAATTGTTTATTTTAGTTTGCATAGGTTGATTACTAACGTAAAAATGCAAGATGCAAATATATTTTACATTTATTTGAGTAAAACTACGTTTTCTTTTCTGATGTGGAAAATACTGTAAAGAAAAAAAGGTTGAAGGAGTACCCAGGTAAAATTTTACGGCTGCAACATTATCACATAGATTAATTTTTTAAAGAGTAATTGAATGAAAACTGGTAAATCGGCAGGACATAATCAATTTCCGGTTTTTTTATGTACTGGTAAAATATAGCTTTGATGCTTACGAGGTTATTAATTTCCACTCCAAATCCCAGTGAGTAACCATGATACAGTCCATTGGTTTCAATATTGGGCAGAAAATCTTTGATACTTTTATCCTGGCTATGGCAGGCAATATAGCGGCAGGCAACCCAAAAAACCCCTATATTTTTTGCATTATTCCGCTCCCATGCCCCAGTCTGGATATACAAGCCTGCCACAGCATAACTGTTTAAAAAATTACTTGGCCTGGCTGATTGGGTATTGCCGGGTAAGCCAGTCCAGTAGCCCGTTAAAACTCTTTCCCCCAACTGGTATAGAAATGCCGTCCTGGTAAGTTTTATGCTTTTAGAAAAATACGCTACACCTTCAACACAAATATTTACCAGGCCGCTCAGGGGATTGATATATTGATTGATCAATTGATCATTGGTTCTTTGGCTGCCGTTTGTTGCATATTGAGATTGAAAACTGTTATTGCTTACGCCACCATAAAGAGAAAGGGGGATAAAAAATTTACCAGGCTCCCCTATACTAAGCCGGATAAACCTTGCACTGGCATTTACCTGGCCATTATTCATAATGTCAATAAAGCCGGAGGTGAAAATTTCAGGTTTATAAGGTTTACTTATA
>JAYVUL010000075.1:0-4521 GCA_043787935.1 Chitinophagaceae bacterium
CAGGGTTATTGGTTGCATGTTTGGTAATGGGTTGATCATAATTAATCATCACAGAAGTAACAGTGGTGATCTTGTATCTTGCAGAAAAGGCAACTGCAAAATGATCATTTTTCATGTATTTAAATATTGCTGTGCCGGTACTGTCATTTTTGGTATAATATCCATCTACAGCATTCTGATGAGAGATACTTGGGGCCAATTGTACAGAAAGTTTATTTGTTACTTTCCTGGCAATGATCAGTTGGTTAAAAAATGATATACGCTGGGTTGAATACTTGAATAAGCTCTTATCTTCATCTTTCCTGGTATCGAAAGCTATGTTTGTATAATAGCTTACGCTCACCGGGTATTTTCCCTTTGTTTGCCTGATGATTGAATACTTGGCATTTCCATCCACCAGCATATTGCCCTTGGTGATACCAATACCAACAAAAAGATTTTTAATAGGAGCATAATTTATACCCAGGCGGATGTTTGATGGTGCAAAAAATCCCCAGAAATCCTTGTAACCATTATTGATTACACCAAATCGGTGCATGATATCCATTTCCATTGTACCTTTTACAGGAACCATTACGGTTTGATTATCTCCAATCCATACACTCTGGAATGTGTTTTTTGACGGTTTTGCTTTTTTTACTGCCTTTTCTTCCTTTGTAACAGTTGAACTGTCGTCCTGGGCTATAGCGTTACTATTTAGTATGAACAGGCAAATGATGAAGTAAAGACCAGCTACCCGCCAATTTTTTGTATTTTTTATAATACTTTTCATTTGATAAAATTTTAAGGTCAGTTAATTATTTGGCGCACCGTTTCTGATCCAGTCATACACTTTTTGCCTGTCTGTGGCAGAGGGTATATGCTCTTTCATGTCTCCATTTATCTGTATATACAGGATACTTGCTTTTGGAATAACAGTGTTTACAAAACCTCCATTTATTATTTGCAGGTAAGATATATCCGGAGTCATATAAGGTTGGTGTGCACCGGAAACATGGCATCCAGATAAAGCGCAATTTGTACTAAACAGGGGCTTTAAGTCGGTATTATAACTTACTGCCATTGGAGGACCATCGGGATTAACTGCAACATCCGGTAGTATAACATCTTTATAACAGCCGGTGAAACTGATCCAGATGCCTGCTAACAGACTTGTATATATTAATAATCGTTTCATGATAATTATTTTAAGGTGTTTACTTATTATTGAAATTCATATTGCATTCAATCTCAACTTTATCTGAGATACTGGTACTGGTTATACCATAATCTCTGCAGTTGAACTGGAATGTCAATTGTAAACCAAAGACATCATAGGCAGAAGGCATACCAGGATTTACGGTTGCTCTTTTAATATATTTTAATCTGCCAACAGTTGATTGTGTAAGGGGTGTGGCAAGTTTGCCCTGCCAGGTTAGATCAAATGTTACAATATAATCGCCGGTAGTTTCATCAAATTTTATTTTAGTGGTTTTGATCTTGGCCAGGTTAGTAACTGTAAGGTTTTGTACCCCAGGTACGATTGGAGTTGTACCAAGCCCTGAAACATTACATCCGGCATCCCGTCCAGGTTCTCCAGTATTGGATTGGTTCATTTGTACATAACCATTGAAATAGGTTTTGCTATCATCTCCTTCATTGAAGGCCCAAGAAGTGTCTCTGAGTGGTTGGCCGGTTGTAGAGTAATTCAGCATTTCAGCAGCTACAACATCATGCATTCCAAACTGGTTAAAACGGCCGGTTAGTAAACCTGCGGCTCCAACATAATTGGTTTGCCATAAAACACTGCAGTGTGCTTTATCCAACTTCCATTCATTTGCATTACCTGCTGTCATATTTCCAGGTAGGAAAACACCAGTGCCAGCTGTGTATTTGGTGGAGGTTGCTGCAGGTAGTGGGGGGAAAGAGTTGTCATGAGTACAACTAATGATATACCCCAGACTACTGATGAGAACCAACGATACCAAAAGAATTTTATTATTTAGCAGTTTCATAAAAAAAATTTAAAGTGATTAATTATTACTATGCAAAACTATTTCAGTAATTATTGTAGCCTTATGACTTCAATCAATCGTTTTTATGATTATTGTCACGAACACCATTACTATGAACTTGATTAATCATATCGCACAACAGGTATTTTTTTTACGGTTAAAGGTGCACATCATGGCTTCAATAAATATTACACCTATTGCTAAAAGAGTTACATGATTTGCATATTTCAGCTACTACATAAAAAGTGTAGATGGGATATTATCTTGTACTGAGATACTATTACAAAAAAACTTCTATTATTTCCGGAGTTTGCTTAAGAGGAGATACAGGATTGCTATAACAGCTAAAGTGCCCATGTTGAGCAGAAGACTGTCGGTATATATCTTCATATCGTTTTTAATAACTTCATTTCCTGTTGCTGAAGTTAAATGCATGAACAGGTCTTTTAGCAGAAAGAAAAAAAATACGAGGCTATGTAAGAGGCTGAAAACAGGTTTTTTACTGAAAAAAGGTATCCAGAACAAGACAGACAGGAGTCCGAATATTCTTAAATAGGAAGTCTGAAATTGTTCAGCAATATTTTTAAGGGAGTAATCGGGGTAAACGTTCTTCAACATCAGCCCCAGGAATAAAGTACCGGTTAAAGCATAGGCAAAGGGTAATAATTTTACCAGCCGGGTTGCAAAAGAAAATAGTTTATGAGGTCGTCCTCCTGCGATAACATTCACCATCGCATAAATGAGCGGATACCCGGCAAAGAAAGCCATCATTTCAAGCCGTTCAATATATGATACCAAGTCATCACCCATGATAAAAGTTGATTGGAGAATTGATAAAGTTAATTAAGTTGATGATGGAATACCCGTTAATTCTTTAAGTGATGAACAGGTTTGCGTTCAGCCCGGTAAAAATATTTTAAATCTGTTGTAGCAATACTTAGTTAAATTTTCCCTGTCATCTGGATGAGCGATATCAATCAAAGCTTTGGCCCGTTGCCGGAGATTTTTTCCGAAGAGAAATGCATTTCCGTATTCTGTTACCACATAATGTACATGCCCTCTTGTTGTTACAACGCCTGCGCCTTCTTTCAGGTATGGAACAATCCTTGGTATTCCCTTTGCAGTACGGCTGCTGAGGGCAATGATGGGTTTGCCACCATCACTTAGTGCAGCCCCTCGCATAAAATCCATTTGTCCCCCAATGCCACTGTATTGCAACTCACCAATGCTGTCTGCACATACCTGACCCGTCAGGTCAACTTCAATAGCACTGTTAATGGCTATTACTTTTGGGTTGCGGCGTATCACGTGCGGATCGTTTACATAATCAATATCAAGAAAGGCAAAGGAAGGGTTATCATTTACATAATCATACAATTTGCGGGTACCTATCGCAAATGAGGTAACAATTTTATTGGGATGAATATTTTTTTTTGTGTTATTGATCACATCGCTCTCCATAAGGCTAATAATCCCATCGCTGAGCATTTCGGTATGCACCCCAAGATCTTTATGTCCGTTGAGGTATTTGAGTACTGCATCAGGTATGGTACCAATTCCCATTTGCAGGGTACTGCCGTTTTCAATAAGTTCCGCCACATTTTTTCCGATGATCATTTCCGTTTCACCCATTTTTTTACTGTAATCCTCTTCAACAAGTTCAGCAGGGTGAAAAACCATTTGTGAAAACCGGTCGGTATGTATCATCCCATCTCCATGTGTACGTGGCAGCATTGGATTAATCAATGCAATGACATGTTTGGCATTATCAACAGCTGAGCGGGCAATATCGATAGACAAACTTAATGAACAGTAACCATGCATATCGGGTTCGGATACCTGCACAATAGCCACATCAATATCCAGTATCTTTCTTTTAAACAGGTCGGGAATATCACTTAAAAAAACAGGAATAAAATCGGCTCTCCCTTCTGCTACAGCCTGACGTATTGGAGCAGAGACAAATAATGAATTGATATGAAAGGCTTCCTGGTATTGGGGTTTATCTAATTCAATATCACCTTTTAGACTTATTGAGATCAGTTCTACATTTTTCAGGCGGTTTGTCTCTTTTGCCAGCTCATGTAAAAGATAAGCAGGCGTACATACCCCGCCATGGATAAATACCCTTTGTCCACTTTGAATAATTGCAAGCGCTTGGGCAGCAGGTACGTATTTATAAGGATGTATCATTTGCAAAATTAATTATTTAATGTAAAGTACTGCCTTTAAAAAATATTCAAAAAAGAGATTAATCATATCAACACATGATTATGATAACTTTATCATTTAATTATAACTGCTACTTTTCCATTTCATACTTCCTAATTTTTCAGCGCTAAGGTTTAAATAATTAAATTACCGGTATATGGATTCAACAAAAGATTTAAAGGGATTATCAACGCCGGAGATCATTACCAGCAGGGAGCAATATGGTAGCAATGCACTTGAAATGAAAGATGACCGTGTTTTCCTGCAGGTATTAAAACAAGTGGCACTGGAACCCATGTTCATTCTGCTGCTGGCT
>JAYVUL010000076.1:0-3268 GCA_043787935.1 Chitinophagaceae bacterium
GATGCAGCGTTATTCAGGATGTTTCAGGGAATAAGTAATTTATGCAATGCCAATGCGGATGCTGCAGGTGAAATTATACAGTTGGAAGAAATTACTAAAATAAGGGATGCCGATCCGGCAAATGTAGCCGGTGCTTATGACTATATGCAGTTACTTCCCGGCAACCGTTTGCTGGTGGACGTTTCAGGAAGCGCTAATCTTTGGGGCGTATCATTTTCTGATAACATTGCCGACAACAGAACACAGCTTGCTGAAAGCCTCGGCTTCCCCGCCAGGTTTCCTTACAGAATAAAAAATATGGATATCGTAAGTTCAGGAAGAATGAGCAGATTATTTACCCTGCCGCACATTCAATGGGAACCAGTGATGAAGATTAATAATCCTTTGGTTGATGACGACCTTGCAGTTCCGGACATTATCAGTTTCACCAACAATGGAAACCCCACCCGAATTTCCAGTGCAGCAAAAGCTGAAGTACCACTATCGCCTAAAATACTGTATCAATTTATTCTTGATGGTTTTAATAATGCTGAAAAACCAAGGGGGGCAGCAGCCAATTTTATGCTGCCATTTGGCATCTGTGCTTTTGCGTACTTCAACCCAAAAAAAATTACAGGTTTTCCGGCTGCTGCCGCCAGTAATAATGAACCGGCATTTTCATCAAAAAAAACAGGTGAGCTAAGCGGAGGCATGCAACTGCATATTGAAGCGATAGCACCCACTCCGTTTAAAGGGCAACCTCTTACTGATCAACAGGCATATTTTATCGGGTCGGCTACGCAAATGCCTGTTGCACCTGATAATTCAAATAATATTTTGGGTAGCAGCGTAGAAGGCCAGTTTAGAGAATTTTCTAATCCTACTTCTGCAAAAGTTCCATTGGAACGCATTGATTTTTCTGGATATGGTGCCAGTATTTTCAGTAACTGGCTTAATAAGAAAGCCAATTTTGGAAAAGTAAGCCAGGTAAAATTTGATGTGCTCATCGGGCGGACAGCACATGAAGTAATCCAGATAAAAAGTATTTTATTTCCCTGGGGAGTACCGGTGGTGCGTTCAATTATAATACAAAGAAAAAATTCGGGTGTAGTAACCCGTTACGATTCTGGCTGGGTGGCACAAGGCCCGGGTGAATTTGATTTTCGTTCGCATGTAGCAAGTTTTAGGCCGGAGGGTAACCCTTATAATTTTCATCCGGGCATGGTAAAGGGTATTTATAATGTTCAGGAGATAAGGGAACTTTCTGAACAAATGGACATTCTTATTCCAAATGCAAAAGGCGAGAAAATAAGGTTTTCAGGCGTATATTTTAATGGTGATATTCAGATAGAAAATATTATAAAAGGAGGTTTGCCAAAAACGGATACTACTCCGCAAAGGGTACATTCGGTTGGGCAGTTTGGTTATGTAATGCTGGCAGATCCTAAGTTAGTTAATGATACTACTAAGCTAACAGATCTTTTTCCTGCTGCTTCTTTTAAACAATTATTAACTAACCCTAAAATAGGCGGCAGCCTTGGCGGCCCGGTAAATGCGGTGATGAATATTGCTTCTACTAGTCAGCGTATGCAGGTTAGCCGGGTAGATATTTCTGCCAGCACCGATGTCAATACAAGTTTTGTTGTAGCCGTAAGAGGAACCATTGAATTGCCCAAAGAAGGTTCGTGGACGATAGTAAAATGCCTTCCATCAAAAGATACGGTTCCATTAAATCCTGCGGAAGCGGTGCCGGTTATACGCAATGGCCTGCTTAATATCACAACAGGAATTGTTGCCTTCAATAATTCAAGCCACAGCCTTGGAGATCCGGCAGAAATTGATAAATATGCATTTGGGGCGGCTGCTCCCCCGGTACTTCAATACAGTTTTTTGCAAACCACCGGCACCCAAAAATTGTTATTCAGGCAGCCATCATTTTTTACCGGTATACAAAAAATTTCCACCATGGTGCCCGATCTGGCAGATGCCTTCAGGCTGCTCAATTGCAATACCATCTTTCCTAATCTTTCCAAAACATTATCGCTTCCTAAAAATGTAACGGCACTAAATATTGTGGGTGAAGGTAACGGGCTAAAGTTTGATGAATCATTATTTAATGGGTTGGAAAACCTGAACAAATTTACTCCCCATCAACTAATAAATGACCCTGCTGCACAAACATATAAACTCATTGATGAAAAGGATTTTCAGGTATTTATAAGTTACAGCTCTAAAGAAAAATCACCGCCTGATGATCCACCTCAGAAAAAATTGCCCTCTGTTTTTCAGGTTGATCTTAGCAGTGATGCGATTGATGATGCCATAGGTGATCAAAGAAAAAAATGGCAAACGGTAAATAAAGATGTTGCCATTGTAGTAAACCTGGGCTCATTAAAACCCCTGCTTACTTTACGAGGACAGTTTAGGTCGGAGGCTGGTAAAGACCCTGTATTTGAAAACCCGGAATGTGTACTGGGAGATGAATTACAGGCGGTAAAAGATATTTTGGGGGTACTAGCATTGTTAGTGGGTAAAGGCGATGTAATTGCTGATAGTTTAAAGGTTGTTATGGGCAACAGCCCTGATGCGTGGAATTATAAAATGAGCATTGAACAACGCATACCGGTTATTCAGTTTCCCAGCACTTCTGAAATAACACTTACAACACCTCCCCCATTAATTATTGAAGCAAGCCTTTTGCTTGGGGTATTTTTTAATCTGTCTTTAAGCCCCGATCCAAAAAATCTTATAAAGCCCGGCGCCGGAGCAGTGTTTGGGTTTGAAGGCATGATACAGATTCAACTGATTACGATTGGTATTGCTGCAGCGTATGGCGTAGGCATCACCAAAGTAAAAGCTTATGTTGATTTCAGCGATCCAACACCACAGTTTGAATTTACTTTCGGTTTTGGCGCCACGGTAATTGTGGATCTGCCGGTTGTTGGTTTGGTATCAGTTACCCGTTCGTTTAGCCTTGCCGGAAATATTAATGAACATGGTTTTCGTGCAGTGGCAGGGCAAATGCTGAGAGGCGTATTATCTCTTGCAGGCGGATTACTGGTTGTTGCCATACAGATAGAAGGAAGTGCAGGTGTTGACAGAAAAAATAAGGCAGATAAAAATGATACTAAAACTACTGCGCTGTTTGAAATGATTTTTTCGCTTGATGTAAGCCTGGCCTTTGTTATAAGTTATGATTTTAGAAAAGAATACAAAGAAGAAATCGCCCTTAATTAATTTAAAATTTACCATTATGAATAATCTTAAAACAAAACTTTTCATTTTTACA
>JAYVUL010000077.1:0-4965 GCA_043787935.1 Chitinophagaceae bacterium
GGTTATTTTGATAGTCTGGCCAATTCAATTCTTACTAAAATAAAAACAACCGGGGTTGAAGAAGATGTGGCTACAGAAATAAGAGCCTTATCCCCCATGCTCTACAGCATTAAAAACGAAAATGTTTTTGAAGTACCGCAAGGGTATTTTAAAAATTTGAGTGAAGAAGTTTTAGATAAAGTTAGTCCGCAGCCTAAAGTTATTAAAATACAAAGGCGCAGCAGCACTTTCTTTAAATATGCTGTGGCAGCAGCTTTAACGGGTGTAATGGCATTGGGTGTTTTTAAATTTACCAGCACCGATAAAAAATCTGATTTGCCCGCTTATGTTACTGCAGGTTTAAAAGTGCAGGATGTTGATGAGGAACTGGCAAAGATTTCTGATGCCGATATTGTAAAATATTTAGAAGCAACCGGTACAGATGTTAAAACTGCTATGGTTGCGGGCAGCATAGATGAAAATGAATTGCCTTCGCAGGAAGATTACCTGCTTGATGAGAAGGCATTGGATAAATACCTGAACAGCATTGATGTAAATGATTTAAAAAATTAAAACGAAGATGAAAAAATATTTACTCATATTTACGCTTTTATTTGGCAGTTTTTCTATGGCATTTGCTCAGGAGAATCAAGCAGGGGATGACTTGGCCAAGCAGGAAAAAATTAAGGCACTTTATGTGGCTTATGTAACCCAGCAATTGCAGTTAACACCAGATGAAGCCCAAAAATTCTGGCCCGTACACACTCAATTTGCAAATGACTTAAAGTCTATTAAGCCGGAGCAGCCGGAGCTGGTTAAAGAAGAAGCCCGTTTAAACATCAAAAAAAAGTACCAGCAAAATTTTACCCAGATACTTGGCTCCAACCGGTGCGACCGGTTTTTTAGAATGAATGATGAGTTTAAAAGAAAGTTGAGAGACAGGCTACAAAATCAAAGAAATAATCAGCAAAGACCAAGGCCCAATATGAGGCGTGGCCAATAAAAATTGATTCTCTAAAAGTAAAAAACTCCCTCAAGGTTAAACCCAGAAAGGGGGTTTTTCATTTGTATTTGTTCTGTGTTTCAGCGCTTCCGTGGCAAACCGATTTTTTTTTCAATTTGATTCCCGAATTTTTGCCATTCCGCCCCTGTTCCCATACCTTTGCAGCCTGAAAAAAAGGCCTTTTAATAAAAATAATATCAAACAACAATTATGGTAGAAATTAAACCAGACGAGATCTCCGCAATTCTTCGCCAGCAATTAAGCAATTTTAATGCAGGTGCCAGTTTGGAAGAAGTAGGAACAGTTTTACAGGTGGGTGATGGTATTGCCCGTGTATATGGATTGAACAATGTTCGTTCCGGCGAACTGGTAGAATTTGACAATGGTGTAAGAGCAATTGCCCTTAACCTGGAGGAAGATAACGTGGGTGTGGTATTGATGGGTGATAGTGGAGCAATTAAAGAAGGAGATAAAGTTAAACGTACCGGTCAAATTGCCTCTATAAAAGTAGGAGAAGGAATGAGCGGCCGTGTTATTAATACTTTGGGCGAACCAATTGACGGTAAAGGACCTATCAAAGGCGAACTTTATGAAATGCCGCTGGAGCGTAAAGCACCGGGTGTAATTTTTCGTGAGCCGGTAAAAGAACCGCTGCAAACCGGTATCAAAGCGATTGATGCGATGATACCCATTGGCCGTGGACAACGTGAGTTGATCATTGGTGATCGCCAGACCGGTAAATCGGCCATAGCCATTGATACCATCATCAACCAAAAAGAATTTTACGAAGCAGGTAAGCCTGTTTATTGTATCTATGTAGCAATTGGACAGAAAGCTTCTACCATTGCAGGTGTTATGAAAACTTTAGAAGAGTACGGTGCGATGGCTTACACAACCATTGTTGCTGCATCTGCTTCTGATCCTGCTCCATTGCAATTCTACGCACCATTTGCAGGAGCTGCCATCGGCGAGTTTTTCCGTGATACCGGTCGCCCTGCATTAATTATTTATGATGATCTTTCTAAACAGGCTGTTGCTTACCGTGAGGTTTCTTTATTGTTGCGTCGTCCACCAGGCCGTGAGGCTTACCCTGGTGACGTATTCTATCTGCATAGCCGTTTATTAGAAAGAGCAGCTAAAGTTGTTTCTAAAGATGAAATTGCTGCGCAGATGAATGACTTGCCTGCATCTATCAAACATTTGGTGAAAGGTGGAGGTTCTTTAACCGCCCTTCCAATTATTGAAACACAGGCTGGTGACGTATCTGCTTATATTCCTACAAACGTAATTTCTATTACCGACGGACAGATATTTTTAGAAGGTAACCTGTTTAATGCTGGTATTCGCCCGGCTATTAACGTGGGTATTTCTGTAAGCCGTGTGGGTGGTAATGCACAAATAAAATCAATGAAAAAGGTTGCTGGTACTTTAAAATTAGATCAGGCACTTTACCGGGAGTTGGAAGCATTTTCTAAATTTGGTGGCGACCTGGATGCTGCAACCAAAAACGTAATTGACAAAGGTGCAAGAAACGTAGAAATTTTAAAACAATTGCAATACTCACCAATGAGTGTTGAAAAACAAGTAGCAATGATTTACCTGGGAACACAGGGTTTATTAAGAGATGTTGCTGTTAAAAATGTAAAAGCTTTTGAAGAGCATTTTTTAATGGAGATGGAAAACAAACACCCTGAAGTATTAGCTGAGTTTAAGAAAGGTAATTTGAGTGATGATGGCATCAACAAAGTAACCGAACTGGCAAAAGGATTAACAGCACAGTATAAATAATATGCTTAATTTATTTTTTAAAAGCTTCTCTTAAAGGGAAGCTTTTTTTATTTTTGGGCTGAAATAAACCGATGAGTAAAAAATATTTCTTTAATGGGTTATTAAAACCATTTTATCAAAAATTTTATTCTATAACTCTTTTGTTTCTTTATGTTGAGGTGAGGTTAATACCAGAAATTTTAATCAGCTGTAATTTTTCAAGCTACACTCATCAATGTTCGGTTTTTTTTATATAAGGGGATAAGCTTTTATCACATCAGTCAGATATTTTCTTTTTACAGCATAACAAGCAAGCCGCTTTTCTCATTTTTTGCCAATTTGGCTACTTTATTGTTTTAGCATAGTATTTGAAAACCCATAATAGAATATATTTGCTGTAACTAATACTATACTATGAACTTTGGAAAAGAATTTGAAAAATATGCCGTAAAACATAAAGGCATCAGCAGTAATACGCTGGATGCTTATGTAAAGCATAATGTAACCAACCTTACTCCCAACATTATAGAAGAGCGCCCCATGAATGTAGCCGTAATGGATGTTTACAGCCGCCTGATGATGGACAGGATTATCTTTTTGGGATATCCCATTAATGATGAAGTGGCAAACATTGTTACCGCACAGTTATTGTTTCTGGAAAGTACCGACCGTACCCGAGATATTCAGATGTACATTAACTGCCCGGGCGGTGGTGTATATGCCGGCCTGGGCATGTACGATACCATGCAGTTTATTACACCGGATATTGCAACTATATGCACCGGCATGGCGGCCAGCATGGGTCAGGTATTAATGTGTGCAGGGGCAAAAGGAAAACGTACTGCATTAAAGCACAGCCGCATTATGATGCATCAGCCAAGTGCGGGGGCAGGCGGACAGGCAACTGATATTGAGATCACCGTTAATGAAGTGAAAAAAGTAAAGCAGGAGATTTATGATATCATCGCCTTTCATACAGGCCAACCCGTAGAAAAAGTGGCATTGGATTGCGACAGAGATAAATGGCTTACCTCTACAGAAGCAAAAGAATATGGCCTGATAGATGAAGTACTTGTAATGAACCAGAAGAAACAAAAGAAGGATTAAAAATAAAACAACCCAGTCATGAATTTTTATAAAAACAACAATACCCGTTTTGAAGAGGAAGAAAAACCGGATGGCATGCCGGAGAACCCGATGGAGAAAATGATGAGCAGTTGGCAGTTTGACAAAAAATTTATTGAGCAGCGCAAGGTTTTTTTGTGGGGCGTGGTAGATGACAAAAGTGCAAAAGATATTACAAACCGCTTAATGTACCTGGAGGCGATTGACCCGGCAAAAGAAATTATTTTTTACATCAGCAGCCCTGGCGGTATGGTTACCAGTGGGATGGTTATATACGATACCATGCAGATGATTAGCTCACCGGTTAGCACGGTTTGTATGGGCATGGCCGCCAGCATGGGCAGCATACTGCTTAGCGGTGGTGCAAAAGGCAAGCGTTTTATTTTTCCAAATGGCGAAGTAATGATACACCAGCCAAGTGGTGGCGGCCAGGGAACCAGTGCCGATCTGGAAATAATGGCAGGACAGATTAAAAAGACAAAATTGATGGGTGCCGAAATTCTGGCAAAAAACTGCGGCCAAACCGTTGAAAAAGTGATGAAGGATTTTGACCGTGATTACTGGATGGATGCCAAAGAATCAATTGATTATGGCATTGTAGATGCCGTTTTGTCTAAAATATAAACCAGTAAAAAACATTTTATTAATTGAAAGCCTCATTTTGAGGCTTTTTTCATCATAATATTTTAAATGCAACGTTATAGGCCCGTAAGTTGTCTAAACAATGAATCAGGTTGCTTTTTTGTAACTTTGTTTTGGGTTGATATAGTGCAGTACAGATAAAACGAATTAAAAACATGGCTAAACAACAAACTTTACATTGTTCTTTTTGCGGCCGCAACCGCGATGAAGTTAAAATACTCATTGCCGGGCAGGATGGCCATATTTGCGAAAACTGTGTAGAACATGCCGAAGAAATTATTGAGCAGGAACTGGGAGCCACCAAAGACAGTAAACACAGCTCCTCGTCAGCACATAAACTAACTGTAAGAAAACCTGTAGAGATAAAAAAATTCCTGGATGACTATGTAATTGGCCAGGAAGATGCAAAAAAGATTTTATCGGTAGCTGTATATAATCATTACAAAAGA
>JAYVUL010000078.1:0-11200 GCA_043787935.1 Chitinophagaceae bacterium
TTGAAACACATTTTCCCTTTGATCCCCTTTGGCAATTGCAGGAGCATCCCATTTCAAGCAATGAATTTTGTAGAGGTTATGCCCTTTCAAAAAAGGATACGGCTGTTTTTCATTATACTGATTCTGCCAATGTGTTTATGCAAGCGGATACACTCCAGCAGCAGGAAGCGGCTTCCAGGCGGATGCTGCAGGGGGGCTTGGATAATGAAAGCCTGCAAACATGGTATGCTTACAATCAAATGAAAATTGCCATTGTGTACCAGGAAAATGACATGGCGATATTTAATTCAGCCGTGGCAGATCTTAATAAAGCAAAGGCCCTTTACAATGATTTTGTTCAATACCGTAATAATAAGTTCATACCAGCAAGGCCGGATGAATCGGTCAGAAAGAATTTTAATTCCATCGACAGCCTGCTTAAAGCTGCCAGTAAAAAGGCAAATAATATCGGAAAGAAGACTGAAAATTACCAATACGATACCGACGCACTCAGCAACAGCCTATATGCACTGGCGGCAAAGGTGCGGGGGCAGGAAGATTTTTTGCAAAAATATTTCGGAGGTAATGCAGCCGAGCGGGAGAAAATGTTTTACCAGTAAGCAGGACGACTTGTCAAAAATGGGTTGCCAATATGATGGCTAATAGATTACACGGGTAATTGTGATGTTTACAGTAAATCCTAATGGTATTATTGCCAATGAACTGCTCACCAAAAAAAGAAAAATATGTTTGCAACATACCAACCCGGAAAATTAAATATCTTCCTTGAACCAGCTCCCGGAAGAGATGAAATTATTTTCAATTTGTTGGATAACGGTAGCGGTAAACCTGAAAATGTTATAGCAAAGGCACCGGCTTTGGAACAGAATCAGTAAGTTTACGGATGTAGCCACTCTAAGGTAATAACAGTTGATAGGAGGAATGGCACCATCATCTGAATTGTTATTAAATTTACCTAAACCACAACATGGAAAACCTGATTAAAATCTTAGTAGTAGAAGATGAAATGATTATTGGTGCAAAAATCTCTATGCAGCTTACCAGCCTGGGTTATGAGGTAACAGGTATACTGCCAAGGGGAGAGGAAGCAATTTTGCATGTGGAAGAAAACAAACCGGATATTATATTGCTCGACATCAACCTGAAAGGAAAATTAGACGGCATCACAACGGCTGAACAAATTCAGTTGCGAAATAATATCCCGGTCATTTACCTTACTGCCAATTCAGATGAGGCCACATTTAACCGGGCCAAATTAACCAGGCCGTACGCCTTTATTTCAAAACCTTTCAAGCAGCTGGATTTGCAAAGAGCCATCGAACTTACCATCAGCCACATGGCCGAAAATGAAACCGGTATCATTGCCGAAAATGAAGCAGGCAGAGAGCAGCCGTTCATCATGAATGACCGGATTTTTGTGCGGTATAAGGAGAAGATGGTGAAAATTTTAATTGCCGATATTCTGTATGTGGAAGCCGATAGAAATTATAGCCGCATTTTTACAAAAGACAAAGAATACCTGTTATCCATTACCTTAAAAACAATTGAAGAAAAATTGCCTTCCCGGCTTTTCCAACGCATACACCGGTCTTATTTGATTAATATTACACAGGTAGATGAAGTGTCGGAAAGCCAGGTGTTGATCGCACAAAAATCAATCCCGCTAAGTGCAGGCTTGAAAGAGCAATTAATGCAGCGAATACAAACTTTATGATACTTTCATCCATTTTTGGCAAAAAAAGAATTAGATTTTCCAATGTAAAATCTTTTTTTAAAAGCCTGTCTATTCATAAATGAACAGGTTTGTAAAACACCCGGTGAGGAAAGATGCCGTTAGTTAATATGAAAAAAATCTTTTTACTTTTCGCCGCAGGCTTACTGTTTCAATATCATTGCTGTGCCCAAAAAAAAGGAAAATTCCTCATAGATTCATTGGTAGCTGCATTAGCCGGGATGAAAGAAGATACAGCAAAAGTGAATTTATACTATAAGATCATGGATGCGTATGTGTATTATAAACCCAAAGAAGGGCTGGATTACCAGGCGCCGGCATTGGACCTTGCAACAAAAATCGGGTGGAAAATCGGTGCAGCAAAGGTCAAAGACAGGATAGGCCGTCTTTACTGGCGGATGGGCAATTTTTCCGAAGCATTGAAATATCATAATGAAGCACTGAAAGGTTATGAACAAAGTAATAATGGGTATAGCCGCTATATATTGGTAGAGATAGCCCAGGATTATGTGGATGACGGTAAATATGCAGACGCTAAACCATATTTATTAAAATCAGTAAAGCTTTGTATAGCGAACAACGATAAAAAATACCTCTTTTTGGCATACGATAAAATGAGGTATATGTACGACGTGCAGGGGAACGTGGCAGAAGCAACCAAAGTCGGCTATGCTTATTTGAAAGTGGCGGAAGAAATAGGCGATAAAAAATCCATCTACTATGCCGCGACGCAGTTGGGGGAAAATTTTCAGGAAATTGGCAACTACCCGGATGCGTTAAAATATTATAAACAAGGTTTACAGACCATTCGGAGTACAGCCGACAAAGTAACGGAGTCTTATGCGAACATGTGGGTTGGTGATATTTACAAAAAAACCGGCAACTTTGCCGAAGCCACAAATTATTATACGAATGCACTCCAACTGGCCAATGAATCAAAGGATGTAAACCTGCTGGCAGACGTACATACTTACACAGGAGATCTATCTGTGCAGCAAGGCCGGTATATAGACGCCATTACCCATTATACCCAGGCTATCAATGGTTATAAATCATTAGCACATAAGGCAGATCTGGCAAAAGTTTACACTGAAATGGGAATCGCATACACCCGCCTGCAAAAATACACAGAGGCTGCAAAATTATTCAACAATGCAATGGTCCTTTTGAAGAGTTAGGTTCCAATTTGTCCATGGCAAAATATTATAGCGGAATAGCGTTGCTCGATAGTGCCACCGGCAACTGGAAAAACGCTTACCTGCATTACCGTAAATATATCGTTCTCAATGACAGTTCCTTTAATAAAGAAACACTAAAAAAGGCAGTGGCTTCGCAGATGAAATATGAAAGTGATAAAAAAGAAGCGGCAATAAAAGCAGAACAGGAAAAAAAGGATTTGCTAACACAGGCTGAAATAAAGCGCCAGCAAAATATCCGGAACGCTGCATTTGCTCTGCTGCTATTGGTACTCGTATTCTCTGTAGTATTAATTCGCCAGCGCAATAAAATTGCAGACGGGAAAAAACGCAGTGATCAGTTGCTGATGGATAAGGAATTGTTGTTAAAGGAAATCCATCACCGGGTAAAAAACAACCTGGAAGTGGTGAGCAGTTTACTGGTGCTGCAAAGCGCACAGATAGACGATGTACAAACCAAAGATGCCATGCAGGAAAGCCAAAACAGGGTACATTCCATCGGTATCGTACACCAGAAACTTTACCAGGGTACCAACCTCGGTGCCATTGAAATGAAAGATTATTTTATCAACCTCAGCGAAAGCATACTGGATTCTTTTGGCGCAGAAAAAAGGGTAACCATTGAATGTGCTATGGACCAGTTGGATGTAGATATTGATACAGCAGTACCACTTGGCCTTATTGTAAATGAATTATTGACCAATACATTAAAATATGCCTTTCCTGAAGGGCGGCCTGGCAAAGTGCAGATTAAACTTCGCAAACAAAAAAATGGTGTATTGCAACTGGAAGTATCAGATAATGGTGTTGGTAAAACAGGTGTTACACAGGGCACCGGTTTTGGCGGGCAACTGGTATCATTGCTTACGCAACAACTTAGCGGTTCCATGAGAGAAGAGGTAAAAAATGGCACACATATTTATTTTGAATTTAAACCTGTAAAGGCCGCCTGATGAATGGCGTTGGTTATCTCCTGCAGGCCTATTTATAGATTGCCCAACCTTGCAGCAGTTAGCAAGACCGTCTATTGAACCAACAAACATTTTTATCTTGTGTTCCCGGTAAATATTTCCACTCCTTCGGACAGTTTTAGGGCAGTTTCATCCCGCATGTTTGCAATTGACGATTAAATGTCCTAAGTTTATTCATTATTACTTTCATTTCCCTTCCCCCTATCAAATCAATTAATCCACATCGCTTTGTAAGATTCATTTTCATTAGTCAGTAACAGTTTTACCCCCAAGGAAAAACACAAACATTTAAGATAACTGGTTAAATATTTTAAACCAAAAATTTGCTTATTATGAAAAAAGTTCAACACCTGAGTTTATGGCATAGCCCTGTGGAAATGGTTGCCCTGGCAAAAAAATTATTACAAACAACTGTCCAGTTTTTAGTATTGTTTTGCACCTTTCTGCAGGCAAATGCAACAACTTATCCCGTAACAAATTTAAACGATGCAGGAGCAGGTTCGCTGAGGCAGGCTATACTGGATGCCAATGGGAATGCCGGTGCAGATGTTATTGATGCCACCGGCGTAACAGGCACCATCTTGCTAACCACCGGCCAATACAGTATCACCGACGGAGTGATCATTACTGGCCCCGGAGCCAATTTATTAACTCTTTCAGGCAATAACAGCAGCCGGGTGTTTTTTATCAACGAAGGAGTCACGGCAAACATCAACGATCTTACCATAACCGGAGGTAAAGCAGCAGGCCCGGGTAATAGTAACAATTGGGGTGGCGGAATTTTTGTATTTGGTGGTATTTTAAATTTAAACAATGCTGTTGTAACCAATAACACGGCATACGCCGGGGGCGGCATTTACGTCTCGCCTGGTAGTACTACAGCATCGGCAAAAATAACCAACTCAACCATCAGCAACAATCCGGCATCGTATGGCGGCGGAATTATTGCAGGCTCTAATTCAATTTCCTGTGCCACATTAACAATAACCAATTCCACCATCAGCGGTAATTCGGCCATTGAAGGTGGCGGAATTACCCTCTACTGCTCTGGTTATGGTCCTTCAACGCTTACAAACTGTACCGTATCGGGCAACACGGCCACTGGTACCGGTGGCGGATTTTATAACCAGGCAAACTTAACTCTTATCAATACAATTGTAGCCAACAGCACAGGTGGCGATATTGCAAATGTGGGCGGCACTACCAACGCCCAGTACAGTTTAATCGAAGATGGATTGGGTAGTGTGAACGGAACTAACAGTAACAATCTGACGGGTGACCCTAACCTTGGCCCATTGGCTAATAATAGTGGTACTACCCCTACACATGCCTTGCTGGCAGGCAGCACTGCCATAGATAAAGGCAGTGCAGTATTAGGTATGACAACGGACCAACGTGGATTTGGCCGCCCTGTTGATATTGCCTCCATTTCAAATGCTGATAATGGGTCTGATATTGGCGCTTATGAATATGTTGATCCATGCACTTTTTTTACCAACAACAGAGCCTATGTAAATGCCAGTGCCACGGGTGCCAATAATGGCACTTCCTGGACAGATGCATTTACAGATATTCAATCGGCATTGGCAATTACAGGCACCTGCGGTATTACCCAAATTTGGGTGGCAGCAGGCACCTACAAGCCCGATGAAGGTAGCGGGCAAATAAATAATAGTGTAAACAGCACATTTGCATTGAAAAATGGTGTAGCCATTTATGGGGGTTTTGCAGGTGGTGAAACCGTACTTACTACCCGTAACCCCAAAACAAATTTGACTGTACTAAGTGGCGATATTGACAATGACAATACACTGAATGCTACCAATGCCACTCATGTAGTGACGGGCTCTGGTACCAATAACACGGCTTTGCTGGATGGCTTTAGCATCATTGGTGGTTATGCCCCCAATAGCGGATTTGGTGGTGGTATGTATAATCTAACAGGATCACCTACAGTAAATAATTGCATCTTTTCCGGCAATTTCTCCCACGAATTTGGCGGTGGTATGGCCAATTATGTCAACGCTTCGCCAATTGTTACCAATTGTATCTTTTCCGGCAACAGCACCACTATCACCGCCGTAGGTGCGGGTGGGGGAATGGCCAATCTGAATACTTCTAATCCCACCGTTATCAATTGTATTTTTACAGGTAACTTGGGCGACAATGCCGGCGGGATGTATAATGCTCAATCTTCACCGCTAATCACCAACTGCACTTTTACAGGTAATTCGGCACTCGTAAGTGGTGGTGGCTTGTATAACAACGGTGGCACACCCGTCATCAAAAATTGTATTTTCTGGAACAATAAAGACCAGACCGGTACCGGTACAGCAACGGCCTCTGTAAATGGACCTTTAACGGCTATTACCTATAGCCTTGTGCAGGCTCAAAACCCTGCCGGCGCAGGCAATTTAGATGGAACCAATGCCGCCAATGATCCATTATTTGTGACGGCTGTTGACCCGACTTCTGCACCGGCCACGTTGGGTGATTTGCACCTGCAATCCGGCTCAACGGCTATCAATTCAGGCACAAATGCTGGTGCTCCCGCAACAGATATTGAAGGGAATATCCGTCTGCTAACGGCGGCCAATCCTGCTGATATGGGAGCTTATGAGGTTCAGACGGTTCAGTGTACCAATGACCCCATTGTCACCAACAGTAACGATGCAGGCCCCGGCAGCCTGCGCAAGGCAATACTGGATGCATGCCCCGGCAGTACCATCACGTTCGATATGAACACCGTGGTAAGCCCCATTAACCTTACCAGCGGGCAACTGGTTATTGATAAAAATTTGACCATTCAAGGTCCAGGCGCAACGCTGCTGGATATACATAATAATGCCAATAATTATAATGATGGTGTGAACTTTAGAGTATTATACATTGGGAATGTAACTGCCTCTATTTTGGGTATCCGAATATCAGGCGGATTTTTAAGGGAATCTGGATCTGACGGCGCAGGTATTCTTAATAATGGTAACCTTACCATTACAAATTGTACTATTTCGGAAAATACAATTAGTGGCAGCACCAACAAAGGCTATTATGGCAGCGGGGCAGGTATTTCCAACGGCGGTACCTTAACTATTAATAATTCAATCATAGAAAAGAATTCTATTGGAAATACAAGCGCAGATGGTGAGAATGTAGGAGGTGGCAGTGGTATAGCAAACGGGGGGGCAGTCATCATCAATAACAGCACTATTTCAGACAACGGTGGGGATACTCAGGCTGGTGGAATACAGAACGGGGGCACCATGAACATTACCAACTCGACCATCTGGAATAACAGTGGTGGTGCCGGCGGCATTTCGCAGCTTGGTGGAAGTTTGACAATCATCAATTCAACCATAAGTGGCAACACCGGAATAAATGGCGGCGGTATAAGTTATTGGGGCGGATCTACTGCTATTAAATTCTGCACCATAACCGGCAATAATGGTTATGGAGGAGGTATTTACAATCACCAGTATTCATTAAGTGGCGCAGTTGCTGCCGGTGTATTTACTATCAGTAACAGCATATTAGCCGGCAATAGTGGGCCTTATGATAATATGTTTGGCGGAGGCTTCTCGGGTGATTATTATTTTCCGCATGATCCATCAATACCAACGGCTGGTTTTGCAAACCTAACCTCCCTCGGAAACAATATTTTGGGTAATGTAAATGAACCCCTTAACTGGACCTTTAAAGGACCCGGCGATCAGCTCGGTATTGAATCCGCAAAAATAAACCCGTTGCTCGGACCATTGGCCGATAACGGCGGGCCTACAAAAACACATGCATTACTTGCCGGTAGTCCGGCTGTTAATGCCGGCAACAATACACTCGCTGTTGATGCCAACAACATACCTTTGGCAACTGACCAACGGGAAACTGGCTTTCCACGCATTGGCAATGGTGGTTCTACCGTGGATATTGGTGCGTTTGAAGCGGACAATACAACCATGCCGCTTTTAGCAGTAGCTAACACCTACAGTACGGTTATTAATACTACCATATCCCGTAACAGTGCCGATCTTGACGATCTGCTGGATAATGATAATTTCGGCTCTTCGCCGGCAGCGATTACCAGTTTTGGAGGAGGCAGCCTTGGAGGCACAGTAACCACAAACGCCGCCGGTGCAAGTGTTGCATTGGCAGGAGGATCTTTGAAGGTAAATAGCGACGGGAGTTTCTCATTAACTACACCAACTGTTACTGGTAACTATACTTTCCAATACCGCATCACCAATTTATCCGGCACTTCGGATGCAACGGTGACAATTAAAGTAAATAAGTATTGTCCTCCGGCCGGCAGCCGCTGGTATGTAAGCGCAGCTGCTGGTCCTGATGGCTCCGGCACATCGTGGGATTGTGCTTTTCAGAGTGTACAGCAGGCACTTGCAGCAGCTGGCCCGGGCCATGAAATATGGGTAGCCGCAGGAACCTATACGCCAACATCCACAGCAGACCGTTCTAAGTCATTTCAAATGAAAAATGATGTCGCAATCTACGGTGGTTTCAACGGTACCGAAACGGCCCTGAGCCAGCGCAACTGGGTTGCAAATCCTGCCATTCTGAGTGGCGATATAGGTACACCAGGTGATAATGGCGACAATTCCTATAATGTTATTAGTAACGATAACAATAACCTAACCAGTACTGCTATACTCGATGGATTTACCATCACAGGGGGAAATTGTTCAAATTCGAACAGTGGTATTTATGGTGGCGGGATGTATAATAATGGGCAATACTCCGCTATGACACCAATTGTGCGGAACTGTATATTCACAGGAAATACCGCATTATCCGGCGGTGCCGTGGGCAATGTATCCGGTTCTCCAAAGTTTATCAATTGTATATTCCGGAATAACTCAGCGTTAGATGTAGGTGATGCCTATACCGGGCTTGGTGGCGCCATACACAACTATGTAAATGCTTCGCCGGTCGTTATCAATTGTACATTTTACGGCAACACCGCACAAAGGGCTGGTGGGGCTATATTCAACATATATGGTTCGAACCCTATCGTTACCAACTGCATTGTTTGGGGAAATAATACCGGTGTTGTAAATGATTATCAGGGAAGTGCTACCATCAACTACTCTATCGTACAAGGTGGCTGCCCTGTAGGAGCTACCTGTGCTACGGTGTTGAATGCTGATCCGAATTTTGTGGGTACCAGTAATCTCCACCTGCAACCCGGATCACCCGCCATTAATGCCGGCACCAACAGCGGCGCGCCATCTACGGATTTTGAGGGAACCGCCCGTCCATTAACATTGGCTAATCCTGCCGATATGGGTGCTTATGAGTTCCAGGCACCAGCTGGCCCAAATTCATCCGTATTAAGCGTGAGCGGACCTTCAAGTATATGCAAGGGAACTCCTGCTACTATAAAAGTGGATATTACTGGTGGCACTTCTCCCTACACAGTTGTTTATTCTGATGGAACAAACAATTTTACGGTTTCAAATTATACAAGTGGTGATAACATTCCTGTTTCACCTAATGCCAACACTACCTATTCATTGGTATCTGTTACAGATGCCGGTTCCAATGCAGGAACAGGCAATAGTAGTTCTGCAATCATTACCGTAACCGATCCGCCCACCTGGTACCTTGATGCAGATGGGGATGGATATTATGTAAGTACCATACAATCCTGTGTAAGCCCAGGACCGGGGTATACCAGTACGCAAGGAATATCTGGCGATTGTGATGATGGAGAGGCCAGTGTTTGGCGGCTTGGCAGTTTCTACCTGGATGCCGATGGCGATGGCTATGGCAGACCTGGCGCAGTAGACGTATGTTATGGCAACACCACTCCGCAGGGCTGGAGTACCAACAATACGGATTGCAATGACAATGACCGGAACTACTACCAGTTACTGACCGGCTATGCAGATGCAGATGGCGATGGCTATACCTCCGGCGGGGCTCAGCAGGTATGCTCTGGTGCCACACTGCCTTCAGGGTGGCTGGCCAGCAGAAGTGCTACCGATGATTGTAATGATGGCGATGCCAGCGCATGGCGGTTTGGCTATTTCTATAATGATAACGATAGAGATGGTTATGGCAATACCAATGGAGATTATGTATGTTTTGGAAACAGCACACCAATCGGTTGGAGCATCAATAACACGGATTGTAATGACAATGATAAAACAGTTTGGAAGTCAGCTTTGCTTTACATAGATGCAGATGGTGATGGATATGATGCAGGCACTGCAACAGTTTGCTACGGCGCAGCCATTCCGGCAGGATACAGTGCGACTACGCTTGGAAGTGATTGTAATGACAATAATCCTTCTGTGCAAGTTCCTCCGGCAGTATCAGCAGGCAGCTATGGCCCTGTATGCAGCAACAGCAGCTTGCTTGCATTGGGCGGTTCACCAGCAGGAGGCACATGGACTGGTACAGGCGTTAGCGGTAGTGTTGGCAATTTCAAATTCAATCCGGCAGCAGGGTCACAAACGCTCACTTACACTTCCTCCAACGGATGCAGCAGCAGCGCACAGACCAGTATCACGGTGAATGCAGCACCGGCAGTATCCGCCGGCAGCTATGGGCAGGTGTGCAGCAGCAGCGGTTTGCTGGCATTGGGCGGTTCGCCAGGAGGGGGTACTTGGTCAGGTATTGGAGTGAGCGGCAGTGCCGGAGCTTTCAAATTCGACCCAACATCAGGCACACAAACGCTCACCTATACTTATTCTAACGGCACTTGCAGCAACAGTGCACAAGCCACCGTTAATGTGAACGCAGCTCCTAATGCCACAATCCTATCAGCGGCATCTGTCTGTTCCAACTCAACAGGTAACACCGCTTCGGTTGCCGCAGTCAGCGGGGCCACTTATGTATGGACCATCAATTATGGAACAATAACTTACGGCAACGGAACTAACAGTATCCTGTACACTGCATCTGAAGGCGATGATGATTTTAACGCAGATGATTCTGTTAAACTGTCTGTAACAGTCACCAGCAGCGCAGGTTGCAAGGCATCCTCCAGCAAACAGCTGTATATAAATCCATTGCCTAAATCAACCATAACTGCTGCTTCAGCAGTATGTGCCGGCTCAACTGGCAATACCGCTTCGGTTACAAGTGGTGTCAACAGTTACTTATGGACTATCGCCAATGGCACTATTACAAGCAGTACCACAATAAATAGTATCACTTATTCAGCGGGCACATCGGGTACTGTAAAACTTTCTGTAACAGTTACCAGGATCAGCACCGGTTGCAAATCTTACGGCACTAAATCGGTAACAATAGTTGCTGCTCCCAATGCAGCTATCACAGCCGCT
>JAYVUL010000079.1:0-11234 GCA_043787935.1 Chitinophagaceae bacterium
TTTAATTCAACCGGTGATTTATCGTGGCCCTCTAATGTATACCCCATCACCGGCAAAATGGAAGGATTCATTTTCTCCACAGTGATGGAAACATCTGCCGGCAGTGTATTTCGTATCTCACCTATTTTTGCTTCAATACGCTGCTCTCCCAGATCAACATTGGCTTTCCAGTCTATAAAAGCGGCAATTTCGCAACTACCCCTGGAGGTGGTACTTCGGATCAATTTTAAATCAGGAATTTGCCTGATGGCATTTTCCAATGGCCTGGTTACACTCACCATCATTTTATTAACGGGCTGCAGGCCACCTTCTGCAATAATTTTAATTTTAGGAAAAGTAATTTCGGGAAATAAGGAAGACTGCATTTTGCTGTACGCAAACAATCCACCCATAATGATGAGCACCAGCAAAACCGTCAGTGGATTTTTATGGGAAAGAAAGAATTTGTTCATCCCTTACTCTTTAACGATTTTAACTTTTGCAGTATCGCCCAGCCCATAATTACCTGTCACCAGCATTTTATCAGCGGCAGAAAATACCGGGGAAAGTATTTCTATTTTTTCCCGGGTTTCTATTCCCTTTTGAATAACCACTTTTGCGGCAATGGAATCATTGATCAATTTCATCACCCAAAATTCACTTTGTGTTTCATCTGTCAATACCGCACCCCTGGGTAAGGAGCTGGCATTGCCTTTGAAAGATTTTACCACCCGCACTTTTGCAATCAGGTTTTCAGGTAAGGGATGGCTGGCATTTACTTTTAAGATGATACTTTGCGTTTGGGAGCCGGCATCCATCGCCGGCATACTGCCACTGATTGTTCCCACTAACTTTTCTCCATCCGGCAACAGCATTTCCAGGCTTTTCTTATCTGCCAGGTATGGCCGCAGTTCATAAGGCAGGTCTAATAAAAACACAAAACTCCTGGTGTCTGTAATCACTGCCAGCTGATCGCCATCCTGCACATAGTCGCCAATCTGGTGATTGACCTGTGAAATAAAACCACTGCCATTTGCTTTGATACTGTTAACCCCGCTGAACTTAAATGCAGAATCCAGTATATTGATTGAATTGCCGATACTTTGTGCCTCTTTTGTTTTTACCATGTACAGTACCTGCCCGCTGCTTACCGATTTATTAAGCTGTGCATTGGCCCATTGCAAATAGCCGGTGGCATTGGCCCTCACTATCCACTTTTGTAAAAAAGATGAAGTGGCATTCAGCTCAACATATTCCTGGAGGGGTTCATTGCTGATGCCGGTAACGGTTACCGGTGTACGTGCGGCAATCACTTCTTCATCGGTTGCGGCCTCTTTACTTTTACAGGAAGCAAACAACAAAAGCAACAGGCAATATCTACATAGGTTTTGCATAATTTCTTATCGGTTCCAGTAATTAAGTTGATTAATAAGTTGCAGCCGGCTGATATTATTTTGTGTAACCAGGTTTTTTGCGTTGATATAATTATTCAGGGCAATAATATAATCGGTAATCCTCACCTCGCCCGCTTCCAGTAATTTTCCGTTTACTTCTACCAGGCTTTGGGTATATTTCAGCTGGTTATTGATATCATTTATTAAATCATCAGTTGCAGAAAGTTGTTGTGCCAGCCGGGCAATTTGTTGCCGGTATTGATTCTTAAAAAACGATTGATAACCGGCCCTTGTTTTTTCTTCGATATCAATTTTGTTGTATTGTAATTGTTTTTGTTTGCCATCATAGATCGGCATCAACAGGCTTATACCAACACTGGTTCCGAAGTTTTTATAAGCGCTGTAAGCAAGTGTTGAATTATAGCCAGCATCCGCATACAGGTTAATTTTCGGCCGGTAGCTGATATCCACCAATTTTTTGTTGTTGGTGAGTTTTAAACTGTCAATTTCAAATTGTTTAAAAAAAACGGATTGGGCAATCGCAGGCAACGGTTTTAAAATGATGCCGGGCGTTTGCAAAAACACAGTGGAGGTGTCTGTGATACCACAATAATATTTTAAGCTGTTAAGGTCATTTATATATTGAATAGCCAATTGCTTTACCAATAAATCCTGTTGCTGCAGGGTTACTACAAAAGCTAAATAATCGGCCTGCTTATACACATTCGACCGGGTAAGTTTTTTTAAAATGGCTTCTTCTTTATAAAGCAGGCTGCTGATCTCTTTATTCACGTTTAACTGTTGCAGGCTGCCATCGGCGGTAATGTATTGCGCAATAATGGTGCGTTTCAAATCCTGTTCTGTTATCTGTGCACTATTGGCAATGGATTGATTTTGCAGGCTGATATTTTCAAACTGTGCAGCCAGGTTTTTTTTGTTGGGAATGGATTGATTAACCCCAACCAATGTGGCAAAAGCACCACCATTTGTAATCGCCGCATCATATCCCCAACCTTTTATTACAGGGGCATAGCTGTTGATGCTGCTGCCGGTAACCTGTGGTTTAAAAACTGCCCTTAACAGTAAACTGTCGTACTTATTTAGTGTTGCCTGGTTTTGATAATCCTTTAACAACGGACTATTATGCAAGCCATTATCAATGTAAAACTGTAATTGATCCGATTGTGCAGTACAAAATAAGGTAGCCAGTACAAAAATAACTATTGAAAGAATATTTTTCACCATTGCTGCTTTCACTTTTTATTTACCAACAACTAAAACCTGGAACGTACCTGCTTTCATTTTGGGCCTTCCTTTTTGACCAGGTTCCATGGCTTCAAATTCAGCAGTGGGTAAATATAGCCG
This sequence comes from Chitinophagaceae bacterium, assembly GCA_043787935.1. Lineage (GTDB taxonomy): Bacteria > Bacteroidota > Bacteroidia > Chitinophagales > Chitinophagaceae > Ferruginibacter. The sequence goes on from JAYVUL010000079.1 coordinate 2,739, forward strand.
GCCCGTGGCTTTATCGATAGCAATGGTTCTTGCCCCTCTTTTGGAAACTATATTTTCCACCACAACAAATTTATCAGCACTTTCTTCATGAACTACCGTAATGGTTCCCTCCCCATTGGAAGTAAAAATATTATTTGTTTTGGTATCAAATGCAACTCCATCGCAGCCATCGCCAATGGTTAATTTAGCCACTATTTTACCATTAGTGGCATCTATCACCATCAACAATTTTTCACAACCGGCAAATAACCTTTTGGTAGTGGCATCATAAACCAGTCCTGTCGGGCCTTCTCCCGGCGCAATGCTCCAGCGGCTTAGCACTTTAAATGACCGGACATCTACCACCACGATCTCATTTTTATCTTCGATGTTTACAAATATTTTACCCGAACCATCACTTACTGCTGTCTCTGGTTTTCCTCCAACATCCACACTGTCAATTACTTTATTTTGTTTAGGGTCGATGATACTTAGATTTTTACCCCGGCCATTACAGGTAATAATTTTTGCAGAAAATGGTTCATACATAATTGCATCCGGGTTTAGACCGGTTGGAATAGCCGCCAGTACTTTATTGGTTTTCATATCAAATACATACACATTATTAAGCCTCCCATTGCTGGTGTATCCTTTGCCATTGGCTGTATCAAAAGCAATTCCATGAACACCGGCAGTACCCTCAATTATCCCAACAGAATCACCGGTTTTTTTATTCAGGATGTTAACCTGTGTGCCATGGCTGACATAGAGCCAGTCATTAACAGGGCCTACTTCCAAATAATCCCAACCACCTGCACCGGAGATATGAAAAGTGTTGGTTACCTGCATCCCTGTTTTCTGCTGTGCATATAAATTGGCAATGATAAGCAGTGCTGCAGACAGCACAACCAGTTTTTGTTTCATAAAAAAATATTTTACCTGCTATTGAATAAATGAATAATTAAAAGAGGTTGTCTCAAAAGTCAAAAATATTTCACACAACGAACACAAAGAATACGAAGTAAACAAAAAAGCCATTTTTAAATCAATCTTTGCTTCTCTGCCTTCTTTTTCGTTTGGTGTGAAATAAAAACAGTTGAGGCGGCCTTGTAAGATAAACCATTAATCTTTTGCTTCCCTGATGAATTTACCGTTGGCATCAAATATCACATCTTTTCCTGCCACTTCCGCTTCATAGTTAATTGTGCCATCGGCTTTGGTAATTCTGGCTCCCTCTTTAATCGTTTTACCTTTGTAATGTTCTTTTATGTAAGCCAAAACAGTGGCTGGCAATTCATTCACTTTAATGTCCATCTCCCTTTCGTTGATGGTGCCATTTGATTCAAACAAAGCTGACATGGTATTACCATCCTGTTTGAAATTAGCTTCATATTTGCCATTTTCCTTTTCCCATTTTGCCTTAATGCCCGGGTATTGTTTTTCAAAGGAAGACTTTACGGCAGCAGGCACTTTAGAAGCCTCTAATTTTTGTGCACAGGCGGTAAGCCCAAAGGATACTGCCAAAGCAGCTATCATCATCGTTTTTTTCATTTGTTTTATTTATTAAGTGATTTAATGTTGTAAAACTCAAACGTTAATCTGAATCAATACTGAATTTCGGAGCAGGCAGTAATAATCTGCCTTTAATTATTTTCGTTTTTTCATTTACTGCAGCCAACCGGGATAGGTAACGCTGTTAATCAAAATGAATACTAAATACATGTTGTTGCATTTGAAAAGTGTACCGGATAGTATAATGATAACTATCTGCAATTTTTTTAGCAATCTGCAATCCAAGTCCGAGGCTGCTGGCGTCCGCAGTTTGTTTGCCAAACCGTTGAAACATTTTGTCCGTGTTTAACGGATTTGCATTTGCCGAATTAATGATGCTAAGTTCCCTGCTGCTGGTACGAATAATAATAATTCCATCATCAATATTATGTTTTATGGCATTATTTAATAAGTTGCCCAGCAAAATTTCAATCAGCATTTTATTGGCGGTTATTTCCGTATCCGCAGTAAATTCCTTCCGGATACCGATACCCTTTTGTGCTGCCTGGAAATTGTATTGAGCCAACAGTTTTTCCAATATCTGTTGTACTGATACTGGTTCTGTTTCTGCAAATTGATTATTCTCAATTTTTGTCAGCAGCAGAAGGGTCTTATTCAGTCTTTTCATTCGCTGGTTCACATCAGCCAGGTCACTGATTAATTCAGATTGTTCCTCCGTTAAAGGATTTGTTTGCATCAATAGGTCAAGCTTGCCCTGGAAAACAGCCAGCGGAGTTTGCATTTCATGAGAAGCATTTTCCGTAAACTCTTTTTGAGATTGAAAAGTTTCTTTGTTCCGGCTGGTTAATATTGCAATGGCATTATTCAACGCTGTAAACTCTTCAATACTGGTTTTTTCAAAATGCAGGGCCTTATTATTTTCTATTTTAAAATCATGCAGTTGATTGATGGTGTTGTAAAAAGGCCTCCACAACCTTTTGGTAAGTACCTGGTTTATTAATACAAGCCCTGCTATCATCATCAACAGCAGGAGGGCAACAATCATTACAACACTTTCTATCAGATCTTCGCTATCCAGTAATGAACTTTTTATTTGTATAGTATAGAATTTATCATGTAAGCTGATATTGGTTTGTAAAATCCGGAATGGGCTTTTTTCTTTGCTGATGGTATCATAACTCGTGATAGTATAAAACTTGTCAGGCTGCTTATTTTCTTTGATGGATACGGTAAGCGAAACATCATTTCCCATGTTTTGAAGCCAGGGCAGCAGGCCATCTTCTCCTGTTTTTTTTAGTTTGGTAATGATTTTTTCTTTTTGGTCTACCAGGCTTTCATCTACTTCTTCCACCACACGGCTTTGTATGGCAAAATACATAACGGGTATAGCAATCAGTAACAATACCGTGGAATAAAGAAGGTATAAACTGATGGATTTATTGAGTAGTTTCATTTTATTAAATGTCAAATTTATACCCCATACCATAAATGGACTTGATGTAATCTGCACTACCTGCCTGTGCTATTTTTTTCTTTAGGTTTTTTATATGGGCATAGATAAAATCAAAACTGTCAAAGGAATCTGTGTCACCGGCGGACAGGTGCTCTGCAATGGCATTTTTAGAAATCACCCGGTTTTTATTGGTAGCAAGATACAGCAGCAAATCATATTCCTTTCGGGTTACCTCCACAGGTGCGTTGCCGATATGCACTGTTTTGGCAACAGTATCAATGGATATTTCATTCAACACCAGCAGCATGTTTCCATCAAACCTGCGTCGGCGGATAACTGCAGCTATCCTTGCACTCAGTTCAGAGAGATGAAATGGTTTGGGCAGGTAATCGTCTGCCCCCAGGTTTAACCCTGCAATCCTGTCGTCTATTGAGTTCCTGGCAGAAATTATTATAACCCCGTCTGTTTTTTTATTTTCCTTTAATGCTTTTAAAATTGCCAGCCCATTGCCATCAGGCAGGCTGATGTCGAGTAAGATGCAATCATAGTCATAGGCATCCGTTTTATACAAAGCCGTTTTAACATCGCCTGCCAGTTCACAGGAGTAGCTCTCAGCCACTAAGTAGGTTAAGATGCTTTTACTTAATTCTTTTTCATCATCCACAATAAGAATTTTCATCGTAGTTCTAATAAATAGTAAGGTTATGATTCTGACTGAAAATACCGGTTATACCAGTTTTTATGTCAATACCTTTTATATCGGCATTACCATCTTGGATTTCAACGTAGTCCCTGATTATTTGGCCAGGCGGGCTTTGGATACTACTAATTAAATTAAGATGGTATTACTGAACCTGGTGAAAAATATAACTTATTAAAAGTCCTATTTGATTGCATTGTTCCCACTTACAGATGAAGGGGAAAGAAATACCATTCCCTTTTTAGTCATTTAAAAAATTCCCTTTTGCTGTACTGTCTCGTTTTGCCGTCTTTACCATAATCCAATTAGCGAGTAATAACCAAATAATGCCAAGGCAAAATCCTGCAATAACGTCACTTGCATAATGCATCCGCAAATAAACACGGCTAAACCCAACCATAGCAATCAACCACCAGAGTGCAATTATAAACATCCATTTCACTATCTTATTGTTAATGCCTTTGTAAATGATAAATGCCAGCATGCCATAAAATACCACGCTGCTGAAAGTATGTCCACTCGGGAAACTGTAATCATGCGCTTTTGAAATCAATGGTACCAATGGCCGTTCCCGCTTTAATACATTTTTTAAAAAGAGCAGCACAAGCGTGCTGGTAATGGATATGGCTGTAATTTTCCATGCCTCCCGCCTGCCTTTTTTGAAAAACAAAAACCAACAGATCAGCAACAGGTTGGCCGGCAATAAAAAAGTGACAGAACCAAAAAAAGTAATCGCACTGAAGAGGCCGGTGTTAAAAGTATTGATATGGGGATGAATGAGTGAAAAAACCTTTTCATCAAAAAACAGGTTCCTGTCTTCAAATACCATATCAGCCAGTGCAAATAAACAGGCAAGGCAAAACACAAAAATGAGCAGCAGCAATGACAGCGACAATGAAATTTTTTTTATGATTTCCAATATGCCTGTTCTTCCTCCTGAATTCAATTGCATTTCAACTTAATTTTAGTTACAACTTATTTCGGATCAGCCTATCGTTGCGGCCATTACTGTGCCGGGCTACTTAATGCAGGCTCACCACTCTCCTCCATATTCTTCTTAAATTCCAACCTGCCAAATTTCCAGGTAAAATTGATACCTATTGAACGGAAAGGAATAATGCGCTCTCCATTGACCGTAAAGTTGGGGCCAAATAAGATTGTTTTTTGTGTAAGGTTTTCGCTGAAGGGATTAGTGGCAGTAAGAGCAACGCTTCCTTTTTTTTGCCAGAATTGTTTTCGTATGGCCATATTGTAATAAGTAAAAGACGGGTATCTTCCCTGGGCCTCATGGCGGGCTGCATTAAAGTTTCCAAAAAACTCAGCCACCAGGCTGTTGGTAAACTGGTAATTGGCATTGATATTAAAACGATAATTAAAACTATTGGTATTATACCCCTTGTCAATAGCATTAATGGTGTGCCGGTAAAATAAAAATATATTGCTCCTGATATTCAGCCTGGCGGTGATGTGGAGATCGCCAAAAAGGTTAAGGCCTGTATTATTTTCCCTGCCAATATTTCTCCGGGTGTTTACTGCCACATTGGTATATAGAGAATCTCCCACTAAATAAGATGGATAATAAATAATGAAAGGTTGAATATCATTGTCATTAATGCGGTAAAATAAATTGACCAGCAAGGAACCCTGCTTCCCCAGATCCCTGCTATAACCCAGTTCGTAGCGGTACCCTATTTCTGGTTTAAGATATGGATTACCGGTAGACAAATTTTTAGGGTCAGTTGTATTTACAAAAGGATTTAAGTCTTCATAACCGGGGCGTTCAATTCTTTTAGAAAAACTAATTTTTACGGTTTGGCCTTCGCCAATTTTTTTTGACAAAAACACAGAAGGGACAAAAGTATTATAGCCCGGAACCTGCACCTGCCCGGCATTGGAATAATAAGCATTTATTGCTGTTCGCTCGTACCTGCAACCTATTTTAGCATCAAACCATTCCGCAACCGGAAAACTTAATTCAGAATATACTGCATATACTTTTTGTTTGTAACTAAGGCTGTTGGATAAAAAAGAATTGGGCTGGTAATTCTGTACTGCTTGCTGGTAGCCGGTTACCTCAGCATTGCTTTCGATGTTATAAAAGGTAGCCTTGGTACCCATACCCCACTTAATGTCCTTTTGCAATGGCTGAGTATAATCAATTGCAAATACTGTTTCCTTAGTTTTTGCAGGATTGTACGATTTGGTACCGTAGTACAGCAAATCATCCGGCGACGAAAATTGTTCGGTATAAGAATGGCCATTGTTGGTTCCGTTATTCCTGCTGAGGGCTGCTTCCAGTTCCTGGTCTTCCTTTGCAAAAGTTCTTTTGTAATTAAAAGAAGCATCTACCGAATGATAGCGGTATTCATTACCGGAGTTTAATAAAGAAAAGATATCGGGAATACCGCCGCCTTTGTTGGGTTGCAGCGACTGGTTGGTATTCCCATTTCCATTAAATCCAAAATAATTGTACGCAATATTGCCGGAAAAACTATTTAGCTTTTTGTACGTCCAGTCGAAGCCCATACCCGCCTGGTAACCCTGCCGGTCGAAATGGCTGCTGCTGGTTTGGTTGAGGGTGCTGATGATACCGCTGTCTGCTGTTTCACGGTAATTGCTGCTGCTGGTGTTTGAACGCAACCTTTTATTGCCGCTAAAAAAAGTATTGATGCCGAAAGTATTTTGCCGCACATTGAAATTCACCGACCCGTTCTCTATCCGGGTTCCTGCCGTAAGCGATATATTGCCGTTGTAACCTTTGGCATTGTTGTTTTTCAAAATGATATTGATGATACCACCCATTCCCTGTGCATCATATTTAGCACCCGGGTTGGTTATTACTTCAATGCTTTTTACCTGGCTGGCAGGTATAGACTGCAGCACATCTGCTATATTACTTCCAAATGCAGAAGAAGGTTTGCCATTAATCAAAAACCGGATGCCCGAATTGCCTGCCAGTTGCACATTACCATCTGCATCTACAGAAACCTGCGGTACTTTTTTCAATACATCGGTAGCAACACCGCCCTGCGAACTCACATCTTTTTCTGCATTAAAAACTATTTTGTCAATCCTGTTTTCTACCAGTTTACTTCTCGATACAATGGTAACATCCTTCAACATTGTATGCTGAGCTGTCAACAAAATTTTTTTAAGGTCAATGATGGCATCTCTTTTACCGATGGACAGTTCATTTTTTGTGAAGGGATTGAATCCGATGTGCTCAATTACAATATTGAAGTTACCCGGAGGGATCTCAGATAAGGTAAAACTCCCTGTTTTATCTGTAGTTGTACCCGTTAACGGCTTTTTATCCCCCTGGATAAACAGGGTAACGGTTGCATATTCCAAAGGTTCTTTAGTATCAGTATTTATGACGGTTCCCATAATACTGTTACCACCTATGGGTTGTGCTTTTACCAGCACAGCACCTGTTAAACAACAAACCAATAAAAATATTCTAATCTTCGCGGCAGTATTCATCAGCGCAAAGTTGTTTATTAATTCTGTAGAAATGTTGATATTCAAAAAAATAGCAAAATCCCGGGGCAATTGCTTTTTACACCCCGGGGTGAAAAGCAGCCGTTTAATAAAGAAAGCTGTATCAATAATACTTTGAAATTTTTGTGTTGAACTGGGAGATTGTACTGATGAAAGGGTAGTAAAAAAAATTGGCCAGAGATAAAAATCTCCGGCCTTGCTTACCTCTGAAACCACAAGAAAAAAAGTTGGATATATAATAAATTAGACCTCTTGCTTAATACACAGAAGATTAATCATGAGACAAATGGATAATAACCGGGGGTTTTCAATAATATAGGAAGATTGCAAGGGCAGCCTTGGCAGACGATAAAAGTAATATATTTATTTGATAAATATAATTATTTCAGTCTTTATTTTTTTACACTTTGTAATTCTTTTTCAGCCAGGGCATACAATTTCTCTTTTTTTTGCCTGTACCACCAGAGGGGAACTGTTTTTTTCATCAGGGTATCAACGCCTCTCATTCCGAACAAATTCCATGCCCCGGCCAGTTTGCCGCCCAGGTCATTTTGCATTGCCCTAAGGCTCATGGCAAAGCCGCTTTCTATGTATTCCATATGGTGCCAGTAGCCCGCAGGCATAAAAAGGGTATCGCCATGTTCCAAAATAACCTCGTAACCCCTGGCCAGTTTGGTAGCAGGGAAATTTTCGTAATCAAATTTTTCGTGATAGTTGGCAAAATTGGCCATACTTAAAACTTCCCAGGGTTTCCGGTAAAGTTTATGCTGCTCTTCAAAAGGAAAAAGCAATACCCGTTTCTTTCCCATGAACTGGGTATGAAAAATATGGCTCAGGTCGATATCAAAATGAATATGGGTGATAGAACCTTCGCCACCAACAAAAAGCATTGGATATTTTTTTACAAATCCTTTCGTGAATTCTTCAGGCCAGGTAAAATCTTTAACCAATTGTGGTGCATGCTGAAAAATGTTGAAAAGAAAGATCCTTAAGCCTAAAGGGCCCTGCTTTACCTGCTTTAAATATTCTCCAAACTTCATGTATTCATCTGCGGTATTGATTGGTGTGTAGGCATCACTTTTAATGTTATTGTACACCCCCACCTCTTTATCTCCTACCATTTCAATAAAATAATCCCAGTTCCATTTTTTAAAGGCAGGCCATTGCCTGGCCAAGCCGGTAATAACCAGTGGTATTTTAGTGTTGTAATAATGGGCTTTAAAATCCTGAGGAGAAATATTTTCCACCTTTGCTACCGGCTGTAGTTGCATACCTGACATTTAAAACGACAAAACTACACATTAATATGAGGGTGATTGCTAAAAAACAATTAAAATAAAACTGTGACTTG
>JAYVUL010000080.1:0-4059 GCA_043787935.1 Chitinophagaceae bacterium
CCAATTCAGACACAGGCAAAATAGATTTGAGTAACACTGAATGGAATAAAATATTACCCAAAGAAGTATATGAAATTGCCCGGGAAAAAGGAACAGAACGGGCTTTTACAGGAAAATACAATAGCCATAAGGAAATAGGCACCTACTATTGTGCAGCATGTGGCAATCCATTATTTAACAGCAATGGTAAGTTTGAAAGTAGTTGCGGATGGCCAAGTTTTTTTGAACCCATCACAAAAGGAAGTATCCTATATGCACCCGACAATGCCTATGGCATGAACCGTACAGAAGTAATGTGCGGCAGGTGCAAAGCTCATCTTGGACATGTGTTTGACGACGGACCTCCACCCACCGGCCTGCGTTATTGCATCAATTCGGTTATACTGGATTTTGAAGCAGCAAAAAAAGCAGCTAAGAAGTTTGAAAAATAGTTGATAGTTCATGGTTCATGGTAAATACAGGAGCCTTCCAATTGTGAAGCTTAACTTACAATTTGTTTACTAAGAAGGGTTCATGGTTGATATCGGAGCGTTCTTACTATGAACCATCAACCTTCAACCCTTCTTCAACCTTCAACCTTCAACCTCCCATCCCTTTCGTTTGGTAACTTCCTTCTTTTAATGCAACTTCATTTACAAAACCATTTTAAATGAGAAGTCTGAATATCCTGCTGGCATTTTTTCTTTGTACCAATCTTATAAATGCCCAAAAAATTTCCACCCTACAGTTTAAAAATTTAAAACCAAGAAGCATTGGACCCGCCGGAATGAGTGGACGGGTTACGGCAATTGACGCCTTGCACAGCAATCCCGATCTTATTTACCTGGGTACTGCATCGGGTGGAGTATGGAAAACCGAAAATGGAGGAAGTAGTTGGCAGCCGGTTTTTGATAGCCTGTCAAATTTAAATATCGGTGCGGTTGCCATACAACAATCCAACCCGTCTGTTTTGTGGGTAGGAACGGGAGAAGGCAACCCAAGGAATTCCATAAACCTTGGATGTGGTATTTTTAAAAGCCTGGATGCGGGCAAATCATGGAAACTGATGGGTTTGGAGAAAACAAAAAATATCCACCGTATAATCATTGATCCCAATGATCCCAATACAGTATATGCTGCAGCAATAGGAAATCCTTATGCGGTACATGCAGAGAGAGGAGTATATAAAACTACCGACGGAGGTGATACCTGGAAACTGATCTTACATACCAATGATACCAGTGGTTGTGCAGAACTGGTGATGGATCCTACCAATCCCAATAAATTAATTGCCAATATGTGGCAACATCGGCGAACGCCTTATAGTTTTAAAAGCGGTGGCCCCGGCAGTGGGTTATTCATCACCTATGATGCAGGAAGGCACTGGGAAAAATTAGGAAAGAAACAAGGTTTGCCTGAAGGAGATTACGGAAGAATAGGCATCGCCATCGCTACCAATGAACCCAAACGTATTTATGCCCTGGTGGAAGCTGGTAAAAACGGCCTGTATAAAACTGATGATGGTGGTTTTAGATGGGAATTGGTAAACAGCAATGCCGTTGACGTAACCAACCGCCCTTTTTATTTTCAGGATATCAGGGTAGACCCTTTGAATGAAAACCGGTTATACAATATCAATCAAATGATCAGCATGAGTGAGGATGGTGGTAAAACTTTTCAAAATGTGATTCCCTATTTTGGTATTCACCCTGATCATCATGCATTCTGGATCCATCCTTTCAACCCCAATTTTATTATTGATGGCAATGATGGCGGAATAGGCATTAGCCATGATCGTGGCCGAACCTGGAAATTTGATGATCAATTACCGGTAGGCCAGTTTTACCATATTAACGTTGACAATGAAATTCCCTATCATATAATGGGAGGAATGCAGGATAACGGAAGCTGGAGAGGGCCCGCCTATACCTGGATGCAGGGCGGAATAAAAAATCATTTCTGGGATAACCTTTGGGGTGGCGATGGATTTGATGTGGCGCCTGATCCACAGGATGCAAATTGGGTATATGCGATGTCTCAAAAGGGTTCATTTGGAAGGTACAATGTTGCAACAGGTGAACAAAATAGCCTCAAGCCACCGGCAACTGACCTTACAACAAGGTTACGCTTTAACTGGAATGCAGCTTTTGCGCTTGCGCCCGGCGATACCGGTACAATTTATTTTGGGAGCCAGTTTGTACACAAAAGCACGAACAAAGGTTTTACCTGGCAAATCATTTCGCCCGATTTAACAACCAATAATCGGATACAGCAAAACCAGGATGAAAACGGGGGATTGTCAATAGACATCACGGGCGCAGAAAACTATAATACGATCTTATGTATTGAACCTTCCACCCAGGATAAAAATGTTATTTGGGTGGGTACGGATGACGGGAATGTACAATTAACAAAGGATGGAGGTAAAACATGGAGCAACTTCCGGGATAAAATTGCAGGTATGCCAACGGGGGCCTGGATTCCACAAATCAAGGCGAGCAGGTATAATGCGGGGGAGGCCTTTGTAATCTGCAATGATTACCGGAAGGGTGATTTTAAACCTTATATTTTTCGCACAAAAAACTATGGGCAAACCTGGGAAATCATGGTGAATGAAAAAAAAGTGATGGGATATGCTTTGTGTATGATACAGGATCCAGTAGAGCCCAACCTGATATTTGCTGGAACTGAACAGGGGCTTTGGGTAAGTTTCGACAATGGTAACAACTTTGAACAATGGAAAAATGGTTACCCCTCTGTTTCCACCTATGATTTAGCTATACAGGAAAGAGAAGCGGATCTATGTATCGCAACTTTTGGGCGGGCCCTGTATATATTGGATGATATTCGCCCGCTTAGAAAACTGGCTGCTAATAACGGTAAAATACCTTTAAAAAAGTTAACTATTTTTGAAGCACCCACTGCATACCAGGTACCCTATAAAAATAAATCAGGGTATGATTACAGTACCTGGGGATTATTTGATGGTGAAAACAGGCAACCCGGCGCTTCTTATTCCTTTTACATAAGGTCGGCCGATAAATCAGATACCACCAAAAAAGCAAAACCTGATTCTGTATTGATAAAAATATATGATGCCGGCAATGCACTCATCAGAACCATGCTGGTTAAAGCCGATACCGGGTTTAACCGCAATTATTGGGGTTTTGACATGAAAGGGATCCGTCAGCCTGGCAGTGCAAAACCAACCTTGCGTTCACCCGAACCAGGTGGAGGTATGCCCGTTTTCCCGGGCGCTTATAAAATGGTGTTTGCTTTAGGCAAAGAAATGGACTCAATCATGCTATTGGTAAAATCTGGTCCAGGTGTGGTAATGTCCAAACAAATTTATGATGCAAAATGGGCCGCCTCCAAAAGAATTGATAAGATTACCAGCAAGGTAGTTGACATTACCGACCAGTTAACAGCGGCTGAAGAAACGATTTCGAAAGTAGATGCCCAGTTGAAAAATATAGAGGGAAAGGAGGCTGATAGTTTACGTAAATCCGGCAGGGCCATGTTAGATTCAATAAAAAAGATCCGCAATTTCATCCAGGGTAAACCGCCGGAAAAGCAAGGTTATGGCGTACCCTATGAAGTAACGGTAACCGAAAAGTTGAGGGAGGCACGAAATGAAGTGATGCGGAAGAATAAAATACCGGATGCCCAGGAATTTGGGTTAATTGAAATTGCAGAAGGGCTGGTAACGGAAGCTGCCCAAAAAGCAAATACATTTTTTGCAGGTAAATGGAAAGCATACCAAAAGCAGGCTGAAAATACACCCATGAATATTTTTAAAGTATTTAAACCAATTGAGTAATGATGTTGGTAGCTTCTAAGCAATGTAGTATTTGGAACGGCGTAGTAAATCAATCCTTTCTTTGAATTGCCCGCTTTAAAAATTACTTTTGCCTTTCATTTTGTTCTGCACCTAAAAATATAAATGGTATGCCCTCCAAAAAGCTGAGTAACCTTGCTGAAACCCTGATTGGTTCTGAAATTGTAAAATTGGGAGCGGATATTAAGGAGAAGATTAAACAAGGAAATAAAATTTACAATTATACAATTGGTGATTTCGAC
>JAYVUL010000081.1:0-6064 GCA_043787935.1 Chitinophagaceae bacterium
TTAATGATTTGTTACTTTATTAATTTATTCACTTTTCAAAAATCCCCAAATGGGATACCCATACAAGTGCACTTCCGGCAAATTATTATTCATAAGGAACAGCCAGGGATGTTGCCTTAAAAATTGAACCGGGCCACATAACCTTTTCTCATTTTTTATTGTACAATCACCTGCTGCAGTATCCCGGCATTTCCTGGCCCATTTACTTCCAGTTGGTAAATACCTCTTGCCAGCAGTTGAGGTACTGAAATGGCTTCGGTGGCATTATTGCTGGTGATATTCAGTTCACCGGTATAAGCCAGTTGCCCGCTGGTATTAGTTAAACGAACTGAGTACTTACCTGCAGGCTGGTTGCTGAACTGCAGGTTGATGGTATTGTTTTGTAAAGGATTGGGATATACACTGATGGCCGATGCTTTATTTCCCATTATTACTTTTAGCACCTGGCTGTATTGCAATTGCCCGCCGCTGCTGATGGTTTTAATCCGGTAAAAATTATTACCGGGAACCGGGGTTTCATCAAGCCTGGTGTAGTGTGCTCCCGAGGTACTGGTTGCAGCTAAAGCAATTGTACTGATGGTATTGAAGCGGTTTCCGTCTGTTGATTTTTGAAGTTCGTATGATGCAATACCGGTTTCATTTGCCAGGTTCCACTCTACAGCAATGGCATGCTGCTGCTGGTATGCCTTTACTGCCGCGAAGGTAACAGGCAATATCCCCTGCTTTGCAAACACAATGCTAAACCTGTCCGTGGCGTAAGATGCCGGGTCTGCCGTAACAGTAAAATTGATATCCGTAACCCCATTCATATTCAATGGGCTATTATTTAATGTTACAGAATATTTATCTTTCAGTACTGCATACAAACCACTATTATCCATAGCCTCAACCGTTAGCTGTAGTTTGTATTGCTGCCTTTTCAGGTCGTACACCACCAGGAAAGTAGTATCATCTCCATCAATGGTTTTCCTTCTTTCAATGGCTAATTCATTGTTGTCTCTTGCGATGCAAATATTTTCAGCAGCATTATAAAATTTTCTTGCGTCATTGTAATCTACTGAATTGATATTACTCTCACCATAAGTTGTAAGCACTCCATCTGATAAAGCAGAGGACCCGTCTGTGTTTATGGCAAACAAATTTACCCTTACCTTTTCGTTCCCGTAAACAGGCCTGAACAACTGATCACTTCCGCTGGCAGTTTTATCTGCTTCTTTAAAAATAAGTGTACCAGGATTAACACCATCGAGTGATTCTACAAAAAAACCCTGGCCGCTGGGAATATACTGGCTTACCGGGCTTACCGCCGTAGTGGCATCATAACCAGTACCATTCCAGATCAGGGTTACATATCCGCCTAAGCCCCTGGCACCGGCAAGCTTTGGATCCCATATATACAGTTTATCGTTGACGTTATTTTTTGTAAGCGAATGAAAATCTATTGCAGAAGGATAAGGGTTACCTACCAGGGTGCCATTAAGGGCATTTACATTCATGGTAACATCGCCTGTGTTTATCTGCCCTTTTATTTGCAATGTAGTGGCAGATGGTGCAGCATTGGCGCCCTGCATAAGGTCAGTGGACCTGTTGCCACGAATGTATAAAAAATATGCGTAGTAATCAGTGATGGCGGTATTGGTGCCGGGAGAAAAAGGTATCCCGGTAACATTATCCGTAGCATTATCATAAATTTTTATGGAAGGACTCTGGCTTAGCCCCTGGTCAAATCCCTGTGCTTCCGTGCCACCCGTGATCTGTACGCCATAGCCCGGGAACGGATTACCGGAAGTCACTCCTTCCTGCCAGGCAGCATTTATGGTAGGAGCATTTGTTGAAGCTACCGGTACCGATAATAACCGCCATGCTCTTTTTGACGGAATATAGCGTTGAATATTAAATTTACCTCCTGCTGAATAATCAAAGCTGCCTCCTACAGGAGCCACCCGTGCAGTACCTGTTGCGTCTGATGACAGGGTGATAATTTTATCAGTAAGATCAATGATGCCAGCTGTTGAGGTAAGCGTACCGGAAATACTGAATGATTTATCAATCAACACGCCTGCTGCATTATCCACTTCCAGGTCTTGCATGGCTGTTATAGTAGCCGCACTCCCCGGGAAACTTTGGGATACCGTGCCGTTCAAAATAATGGACCCGTTGTTGGCCAGGGTGCCGCTATTGTCATAAGTTCCTGTAATAGTGAGTACACCAGCACTGGTTACCGTTAGTGAAGCCCCGGATGCTATGGTGACATTATTAAGGATGATATTGTACGCAATGGCCGGATAGTTGGGCAATCCTGCAGGCAACGTTAAATTAATGTTGCCATCAGGAACTGCACCGCCGCACCAGTTACCGGTATTATTCCAATCGTTATTTGTTGCGCCTGTCCAAACTCCGCTGGTAAAAGTAACCGTTACATCATCTGTAGAAACGGTACAAGGTGAATTGGTGATGGACCACCTTAAAACATAAGTGGTGCCGGCAGTTCCGGTAAAGCTTGATACAGGACTTGATGCTGCACTGAATGAACCACCTGTGCCACTTACAATACTCCAGTTTCCTGTACCAGACAACGCAGTGTTGGCAGCTAATGTAGCCGACAAGCCACAAATACTTTGATCAAGTCCGGCATTGGCAGTGGTAGGCAATGCTGATAAAGATACAATGGCGCTGCCTGTTTTATCAGTTGCCTGAGCTGTACAGCCTGCATCAGTTAATGTACTAATAGTATAGGTAGTATTTGTAACCGGGCTAACTGTTACCGTTAGTGGGTTACTGCTTCCTTAAAAAGGAGTCCCATCTGATAAAGTTCCACTCCACGGACCTGTGCCGGTTACGGCAATGCTTAATGTTGCACCTGATCCACTGCAGATGGTATTGGTACCGCTGATGACACCGGTTGGGTTTACTCTTGTAACTACTACTGGTTGTACATCTGCGCAACCGCCTAAAGCCACGGTTCCTTTTATAAAGTATGTTCCTGCGATGGCCACTGCTGCCGGCGAAGCCAACGAAATAGTAGCTCCTGCATTTGTCCAGTAAGTATAGGTTAATCCGCTGGAAGAACCTGCTGTTACTGCGGGGCCTGTTAAATTAACTGTTGCCGGTGAGCAGAATGCAGCGGGGTTTGTTATCACCAGTGTTGGTGTTGAGCAGGGCAGCTGTTCTGCAAGGGCAATATCTCCAAAAGTTGTTAAACCTGTTACCTGAGTGCTGGTGGATGTCCTGGTTCCTACAGTTGGGTAGGCCCACAAACTGGTATAAATACCTGCAATTAAACTGGCAGTATTGGTGGACACATCTTTATCTGCTGCAATAAAATTAAATACAGAAGAATAAGTAGTAAAGGTTGTTCCACTGTTACTGATCGTCCAGTAACGGTTAACCGAAAGCGTTCCATTTAAATAAGCTGAAATCAGCAAAGGATGTTCTGCTCCGGTACTTTTTACTGTTACATTTCCTGCCACAGAAACACTTGCAAACGTAACCGTTACCGGTGTGTAATTCGTTGCATCACCAATATCATAGGTCCTGGCAACATTAACCCCAGTGGCAATATTTCTTTGTTCATTACCATTAATGTGGCCGCTGGTACGGGTGACACTTCCAGTGCTGCTGATGATCACCGAAGTGTTTCCTGTAGTAATGATGCCGGAGGTAAAGGTTAGTATGCCGGTTATGGTTGAACTCGCTGACTGGTTTATTCCGGTGGCATTATTGAGGGTTACATTTTTGAATGTTGTGGTGCCAGTACCCCCCAAAGTTTGAGTAGCAATCCCGCTAAAAGTAACGGTTCCGGTGCCTGCAGTAAATCCTGCAGTACCCACATTGTTGATCCAGTTACCTGCCAGAATAATATTACGGTTATTGGTGGTATTGCTTAATACTCCTGCATTGATGGTAAGGTCTCCATTAACAGTAATATCAGTGGTGGAAATGATTTTATTACCGCTGCCGGCAATGGTTAAATGATAATATACCTGGCTCCTCATTGTTGCAGAAGCACTGTTATAGGTGACGGTATTACCCGTTGCGGTTGAGGTTAGCGTGGTTATCGTTAAAGGCGTTGTGCTTCCTAAAGATAATTTGGCATTGCTACCCTGTACTAAAGTGGTTCCCGTTAAAGTACCAACAGCAATAACCGTCCCGGTGCAATTATTGGTGAGTGTTCCAATATTTACATCCAGTACACCGGCACTCCTGATATCACCGGCTCCCGACCAGGTTTGCGTGGCACCGGTTCTGATGGTGCCTGCATTAAAGGAAAGAGCTGTTGTATTATTTTGTGTAATGCCCCCTGAAAAAATCAGCCTGCCGATGGTTGCAACAGCAGTAGCAGTAAAAGTGGATGCGCTGCCCACTGTAACCAGGCCGGTAAAGGTGGTTATCCCCGTTCCGTTGTTATCTAAAAAAGCCCCCGTACCACTGATGGAAGTAGTTCCTGATACCGTAAGGTTTCCAGTGGTGCTTGCAGTTAATAAGCCGGTTATTGTAAGGTTCCGCACTGAATAGTTGATAAGCGTTCCTCCAAAAGTTACACCGGTGGCCGCTGTTCCTGCAATAGTAATATCCGCATTGCCCAATATGGTAATGCCCCCGGTAAAACTCATGTTCACAGTTCCCGTAAGGGTCTTGTTATCTCCGATCGTAGCAGCTCCCGCAGAAAATGTTCCGGCAGTGTTGGTGAAGCCTGCAGTAAAAATCAGTTTGGCAGCAGTAGTAACAGAAGTGGACACCCATCTCCCGGTTGAATTATGTGTTACCAACCCGGTAAAAGTGGAAATCCCTGCATTATTATTATCTGTAAAATCACCGGCATTGATAATGTAAGTACTTCCGGTAACAGTAAAGTTTCCGGTAGTGCTTACTAATAGGGTACCCGTAAGCGTTAAGTTTCCGGGGATAACATAATTTATGGCTGTGCCCGCAAATCTAACTCCCCCTGACCCTGCAATGGTAATATCCCCTAAACCGCCGATTGTGACAGGATTATTAAAGATCATGACGATTGTTCCGCTTATTGTCTGCCCGCCTGGTATTGAGGCACCACCTGCATTAAAAGCCCCGGCAATGTTGGTAAAGCCTGCATTGAAAACCATATTAGCCGGAGTAGTGACTGTTGTGGTGGTCCATATACCTGTCGAATTATGCGTAACTAATCCTGCAAAACTGGTAATACCGGCATTATTGTTATCGGTAAAAGCACCTGCCCCAGTAATGGAAGTTGTTCCCGTAACAGTTAAGTTACCGGTAGTGGTAACCGACAAACTTCCTGTCAACGATAAATTTCTTACAGTGTAATTTATAGCAGTACCTCCAAAGGTTGCACCGCTGGCAGCTGTGCCGGCAATTGTAATATCTCCATTACCCAATACAGTTAAGCCGTTCAGGAAACTCATGTTGATGGTTCCGGTGAGCGTTTGATTATCTCCAATAGTAGCAGCGCCGGCATTGAAAGCCCCGGCGGTGTTGGTAAACCCTGCTAAAAAAATCATATTGGCAGCGGTGGTCACTGTTGTTGATGCCCAGTTGCCTGAGGAATTATGTGTTACCAATCCTGCAAAGCTGGTGATGCCTGCATTGTTATTATCAGTAAAAGCGCCAGTGCCTGTGATAGCGGTGGATCCGGTAACGGTAAGGTTTCCTGTTGTACTGACAGTTAATAAACCTGTCAGGGAAAGATTTCTTACTGTATAATTAATGATAGTGCCGGCAAAACTAACCCCGGCGCCTGTTGTACCAGCTATGTTCAGGTCGGCATTACCCAGCACCTTAAGTCCGTTAGCAAAACTCATGTTCACTGTACCGGTCAATGTTTGATTATCTCCTATGGTAGCTGCTCCTGCGCTGAATGAACCCAAAGTGTTTGTGAAGCCTGCAGAAAAAACCATATTGGCAGGAGTAATTACAGCAGTGGATGTCCAGGCTCCTGTTGAACTGTGCGTTACCAATCCGGCAAAGCTGGTAATTCCTGTGTTGTTATTATCAGTAAATGCCCCCGTACCCGTAATAGCGGTGGTTCCGGTTACGGTAAGATTTCCTGTTGTGCTTACCGTCAACA
>JAYVUL010000082.1:0-10573 GCA_043787935.1 Chitinophagaceae bacterium
GCATTTTGAAAAGTCTGATAACTGAGATCATTCATCATCATCTTCTGCCGGTAATTATCTGCAGGAGCCATATCTAATTCTATCACATCTGCTAACCCATCATTATTGACATCGGCAATATCATTGCCCATTGCATTTTTACTGGTATGCTTAAAATAGTCTGCACATTTATCAGTAAATGTTCCATCATGATTATTGATATATAAAAGATTGTTGGAGAGATAATCATTGCTAACATAGATATCTTTCCATCCATCGTTATTGATGTCGGCAATATTTACACCCAACCCATACCCTTCAATTAAAATGCCGGCCTGTTTTGAAACATCAGTATATACCGGGTGTTTCAAACTGTCATTCCAATCATTACGTAACAGCTTGTCTGTATTGGGCCAGCTTCCATCTTTGTGTATCGGGCGGAAGGCATTGGGGTAAGTGCCATCCAGTTCATTGATTAATAAATAAACATCGAGGTCGCCATCGTTATCATAATCAAAAAAAGCAGCCATTTGGTCACTGGAGTTATCAGCCAATCCATAGGCTTCGGCTTCTTCTTTAAAAACAGGGATACCGGTTTTTTTATCAATGCCCTTATTGATGTAGAGTAAATTTTTTCGGTCGTTTACCAATACCGCCGCACAAACATAAAGGTCCATCAATCCATCATTGTTAATGTCCACCACACTTACCCCCTTGCACCATCTGCCATTGCCACTCACGCCTGCTGCAGCTGTCACATCTTCAAATTTCATATTCCCTTTGTTGAGGTATAACTTATTTTCCACCCGGTTGCCGGTAAAATAGATATCCGGCAGGCTGTCGTTATTAAAATCACCAATACCCACGCCACCGCCGTTATAAATGTATTCATAATTCAATGGGTTCAGTTCATCATCATCTTTTATTTGGTTATTAAAATGAATACCACTTTTATCACCCTTTATTTCACGAAACAATGTTTGGTTATGATGACAGGAATTAAAGAAAGCCAGGATAATCAGAAAAGCAAAATAATTTCTCATAAACAAATAAAATAATCGTCAGCCTGCAAAAATCGGAAAGCAGTAATTTCATTAAAGATAAGTTTTAAGCGAATAATAATTGTAAATTAGCCGCTCACCTATAATGCTGATATGAAAAAGAAATTCCTTCTGTTAACCGCTATCGGTTGTATAATATTTCATTCGTTTATAATTGCCCAGTCTCCTGATCTCTGGAAAATAACGGCCAGTAAAATTGATCCATCCAACTACTATGGCATCACCGTTGCCAACGGGCAAATTGGTATTGTGAGCAGTGCAGAGGCATTTAAAATAAAAGATGTGGTGCTGGCCGGTGCTTACGACTTATATGGCCGTGGCAGGGTAAGCAACTTCTTAAAAAGTTTTAACCTTCTGAACATGTACATGGAAATTGACGGCAGAAGATTGGGAAATGCTGACGCAACGAAGATGAAACAGGAGCTGGATATGCAGCATGCCAGCTTCACCACTTCCTTCGATTATAAAGATGTGGCAACCGTATCTTATACTTATTATGCCCTGCGCCAATTGCCCTATTCTGTGTTGATGGATATTACCGTTACAGCAAAAAAAGAAGTAAACCTTGGAAGTGCCAGCCAGATGGAAGCACCGGATGCATTAAAGGACGTGCAGAATTATTACAATGAAATTGACAGGCCGCATACCACCATCAGCCTGCTTACCTCAACAGCAAAAAGCCCCACGGGGAAATTATTGATGTGTGCCTCCAACGCTTTTATCTTCAGTGAACCACATGGCAGTGAACCCAGGGTGATACACGAAATGTGGGATAATAATATGCACCTGATGAAGTTTGCAAAAAAAATGAAAGCAGGTGAAACATACCGTTACAGTATTGTTGGCTCCTCCATCACTTCAGCCCACCATGATGACCCCTTGAATGAAGCAGAGCGGCTTACCATCTTTGCCAAACTGCAGGGCAGGGACAGGCTGGTGGAAATGCACAACAAGGCATGGGACGAATTGTGGAAGAGTGATATCATTATTGAAGGGGATGCACAGAGCCAGCAGGATGTACACAGCATGATCTACCATCTTTATTCCTTTGTGCGGGAAGGTTCTTCCAACAGTCCGTCTCCAATGGGTTTAAGCGGACTGGGTTACAATGGTCACGTGTTTTGGGATACGGAATTATGGATGTTCCCATCCATTTTACAATTGCATCCTGAAATAGCAAAGGGTATTATTGAATATCGTTTTGAACGGCTGGAGGCTGCTAAACGAAATGCATTCGGCAAAGGATATAAGGGAGCTATGTATCCGTGGGAGAGTGCCGCTTCAGGTGTAGAAGAAACCCCGGTGTGGGCATTGAGCGGGCCATTTGAACATCATATCACTGCTGATGTGGCGTTGGCTGCATGGAATTATTATGCTGTTACCCAGGATAAGAACTGGCTTAGAGAAAAAGGCTGGCCCATCTTACAGGCCACCGCCAATTTTTGGGCAAGCAGGGTAGAGCGTAATGGCCCCGGGCAGTATGATATAAAAAACGTAGTAGCTGCAGATGAATGGGCTGAGAATGTTGACAATAATGCGTTTACCAATGCAGCAGCCAAAGCCAATTTAAAATATGCCACCGAGGCTGCAAAATTATTAGGCCTAGCGCCGGATGCAGACTGGATGACGGTTGCCAATAATATCCCTATTTTAAAAATGCCTGCCCGGCCAGGCCAGCCGGACGGGGCGGAAGGTATTACAAGAGAGCATGCTACCTACAACGGTGAGGGCATCAAGCAGGCGGATGTAAATTTATTGAGTTATCCATTAAAAGAAATCACTGATGCCAAACAGGTAAAAAGAGACCTTGATTATTATTCCGTTCGGGTGCCCAACGAAGGCACACCTGCAATGACACAGGCCATCTTTGCCTTGCTGTATTCCCGGGTGGGAGATAAAGAAAAAGCATTTCACTTTTTCAAAGATTCTTATGTGCCAAACTTGTTGCCACCGTTTAATGTGATTGCAGAAACCAAGGGGGGAACCAATCCTTATTTCTCTACGGGTGCAGGCGGTATTTTGCAGGCAATGCTTAATGGATTTGGTGGATTGGAAATTACGCCTGCAGGCATAACACAAATAAAATCAGTTTTACCACAGCAATGGAAAAGCCTAACGCTTAAAGGTATTGGGGTGGAGAAAAAAACTTTTATAGTGAAATAAAGCTAATGGATAAAAAAAGCCAGGTGATAGAAACCTGGCTTTCTTATTATAGATGTAATGCGTTTTGTTTTACTTAACTGATTTTCCAGGTTTCATTTCCTTTCAGCAATTTATCTAAATCACCTTTACCTTTTTTGGCAATGATGTCTTCTATCTGCATTTTCATACCGTCTTCATAACATGCCCTCTCTGTTTCATAAAAAACACCGAATGGCCTTGGCAGATGCCCAGCCAGTCTTGGATCATCAAACATTCGGACCAATATCTGCGCTTTGTAAAAATCCTTATCATCATGCACCCACAGGTCATCTTTGCTGGCACCTTCGGCCAGATCAACGATCACCGGTTTAAATCCATCCAGTTTAATGCCCTTGTTTTGGGTGGCACCAAATACCAGCGGCTTGCCCTGCTCTAAAAATAGTACTTCATCCGGCTTGCTGCTTTTTTCGGTGAACACTTCAAATGCGCCATCATTAAAGATGTTGCAGTTTTGGTAGATCTCTAAAAACGATGATCCTTTATGTGCCTGGCTGCGTAACAGCATTGCCTGCAAATGTTTTGGGTCCCTGTCCATCGTGCGGGCAATAAAACTGGCATCGGCGCCCATTGCCAATGCTAATGGGTTAAAGGGATGATCAATGCTTCCAAACGGGCTGCTCTTGGTTACTTTATGTTCTTCCGAGGTAGGCGAGTACTGCCCCTTGGTTAATCCGTAGATCTGGTTATTGAACAGTAAAATGTTGACATCAAAATTTCTGCGGAGCAAATGGATGGTGTGGTTGCCGCCGATGCTCAGGCTATCGCCGTCACCGGTTACGATCCACACGCTCAGTTCGGGCCTTGCTGCTTTTAAGCCACTGGCCACCGCTGTGGCCCTGCCGTGAATACTGTGCATGCCATAGGTATTCATGTAATACGGGAACCGGCTGCTGCAGCCAATACCGGAAACGATTACGATATTTTCTTTGGGGATTCCCAAAGTGGGCATTACTTTTTGTACCTGCGCTAAAATGGAATAATCACCGCAGCCCGGGCACCAGCGTACTTCCTGGTCGGTAACGAAATCTTTTGCGGTTAAGGGTTGTGCCGGTAAGGCTGTGGCTGTATCACTCATATGGCTCTGTAAATTAAGAGGGTAAAGTTACTAATTGATTGGTATAATATAAAAAAATAGGTCAATGGAGCGATTGGAATTATGCAAACGTTGCCGATTTTGGCTACGATTAATACTGAAAACTTGGTGGTTGCGCTTATTTATTTCACGCAAAGACGCAAGGAAGAATACAATAAGACGCAAATAAAGTTCCCTCCCAAGTTTGAGCCTTTGCTTTCTTTGTTTCTTTGCGTGAAAATTTTCAAAGCCAGCAATATTGATCATTGAGTATTTCCTTGCAGTTCTTCCCAGTACTCCGCAGCCCGCCTGGTATGTGGTATTACAATGGTACCGCCAACAATATTGGCCACAGCAAATACTTCGTACAGTTGTTCGGTGGTAACGCCCGCTTCCTGCGCTTTGCCCAAATGATATTTAATGCAATCATCGCAACGCAGTACCATGCTGGCCACCAGTCCGAGCAGTTCTTTCGTTTTGGTGTCCAATGCCCCTTCGGCATACGTGTTGGTATCTAAGTTCCAGAGGCGTTTTATTACAAGGTTGTCTTTGCTTAAGATAACCTCGTTCATTTTGGTGCGGTAATCGTTGAATTCTTTTACTAAGGTCATTTTCGTAATCTCTTTTTAATAGTCGGGTTGTTTTTTAAAAGTCGTGACTGGTGGTGAATAGAAAGAATGTGTATCTCATCTTCCGAAAAAACTTCGTAAATAATTCTGTACCTGCTAACCAATATTTCCCTGAGATATTTTACTTTGATTTCCGGAACAGGTTTACCAATAAGAGGATAGCGTTCTAAAATTTTTGCTTTTTCAAAAAATAGTTCAACCATATTTTTTGCAGCCTGGGCAGAATCTACTGCAATATATTCCGCAATAGCGTTCATATCCTTTAAAGAGGAAGGTGCCCATATTATTTCAGCCATTTTTGCAATTTCTTTTTTGCCAGTGCCGTGGTTAATCCTTTACCATCTTTAATTTCTTTCCGGGCTTTTTCAATTTTGTTCAACACAATTAATTTTTCTATAGCATCATCAACCGAAAATTCATCGGGCATTTCTTTTATAGTTTTTATCACTTGTTTTTTTACCAGCATAGTATGTATTTAGTAAAATAAAGCTACGTAGAAAAATTGAACCGTCGGGGTGCGGCTTTATTTGTAATTTCATCCTGCACAACTATATATTATGAGAACTTATATCTTGCTTTTAAGTTTTATTTTATTATCAATAAATACAACTGCCCAATCTTTTGACGCAAAATATTTCAATGCCATGCAATGGCGTTGCATTGGCCCGCATCGGGGCGGCAGAACGGTGGGTGCGGTTGGGGTGCCTTCGCAACCCAATGTATTTTATATTGGTGTTAATAATGGTGGCGTATGGAAGACCAATGATTTTGGCAGAACCTGGAACCCTGTTTTTGACGACCAGCCTACCGGGAGCATTGGCGATGTGGTGGTATCCCCTTCCAATCCGAATGTATTGTATGTGGGCAGTGGCGAAGGGTTGCAGCGGCCGGACTTAAGTGTGGGTGATGGTATTTATAAGTCAATAGATGCAGGAAAAACCTGGACAAATGTGGGGCTTAAAAATGCACAGCAAATTGGTGGCCTGGCCATTGACCCGAAAAATGAGAACCGGTTATTTGTTGCCGCATTGGGCCATCCCTATGGTGCCAATGAAGAACGGGGTGTGTACAGAACGCTTGACGGCGGAAAAACCTGGGAGAGGGTTTTATATAAAGATGAAAACACGGGCGCAATACAGGTTGCCATTGACCCCAATAATTCCAATATCGTATATGCAGATATGTGGGCAGGAAGGCAGGGGCCCTGGGAAAACGGTGCCTGGAACGGAAAGGAAAGCGGCCTGTTTAAAAGTGTTGATGGGGGTACCACTTGGAAGAAGCTAACCACAGGCTTACCCACTAGCGAACAAGGCCTGGGAAGAATTGGTTTTTGTATTGCACCTTCTGATTCAAAGCATTTATACGCTACCGTTGATGCAGGGAAGTATGGCGGTATTTACAGAAGCGATGATGCCGGTGAAAGCTGGATCAATATCAATGCAGATGAAAGATTGTGGGGGCGGGGAAGTGATTTTGCGGAAGTAAAAGTTGACCCTGCCAATGCAGATATTGTGTATACGGCCGATGTAGTGGTTTGGAAAAGTAAGGATGCCGGTAAAACATGGACTGCTTTTCGTGGAGCACCGGGCGGAGATGATTACCACAGGATATGGATCAATCCGAATGATAATAAGATCATTTTAATTACCAGCGACCAGGGCGCTATCATCACGGTGAATGGCGGTGAAACATTCAGCAGTTGGTACAACCAGCCTACCGCTCAGTTTTATCATGTGAGTGCAGACAATTCTTTTCCCTACAATGTATACAGCGGCCAGCAGGAGAGCGGCAGTGTGGGCATTGCATCAAGGGGCAATGATGGCAGCATCAGCTTTCGTGACTGGCACCCGGTGGCAACAGAAGAATATGGTTATGTAGTAGCAGACCCGATGGACAACAATATTATTTATGGTGGAAAAATTTCCCGGTATGATAAACGCACCGGCCAGGCACAAAACATTTCACCTGAAGTGGTGCAAAGCGGTAAATATCGTTTTATCAGAACAGCGCCGGTGCTGTTCAACCCCATTGATAAAAGAACATTGTACTATGCCGGCAATGTGTTGTTTAAAACAACCACCGGGGGAAATCAATGGGATATCATAAGCCCCGATCTCACAAGAGAAAAATGGGATGTACCCGTGAATGTGGGTATTTATACAAACAAAGAAATGACTACCATGCCAAGGCGTGCTGTCATTTATACCGTAGCGCCATCCTATATTGATACCAATACAATCTGGTGTGGTACGGACGATGGTTTGATCCAGGTAACAAAGGATGGCGGCAAAACATGGATGAATGTTACCCCTCCGAAGGTAAAAAGCTGGAGTAAGGTGTCCCTGATGGATGCCAGCCATTCTGATGTGAACACTGCCTACGCAGCAGTAAACAATATTCGGCTGGATGATCAGCAACCGCATATTTATAAAACAAGGGATGGCGGCAAAACATGGAAGGAAATTGTGAAGGGCCTGCCCAACGATCCAATTAATGTGGTAAAAGAAGACCCGCTAAAAAAAGGGTTACTCTTTGCCGGTAGTGAACGGGCGGTATATGTGTCATTTGATGATGGGGAAAACTGGCAACCCCTGCGCTTGAATATGCCGGCAACTTCCATAAGGGATTTGGTGATAAAAGATGACGACCTGGTTGTGGGCACTCATGGCAGAAGTTTTTGGATCCTGGACGATATCACCGCCTTGCGGCAATTAACCAATCAGCTTATCAGTCAACCGGCTATTTTGTACAAACCACAGGCAGCTTACCGGGTAAGATGGAATATGAATACAGATACGCCATTGCCGCAGGAAGAGCCGGCAGGGCAGAATCCTCCCGATGGTGCAGTGATTGATTATTTTCTTGCCAATAAGGCCGGGAAGGTACTGTTGGAAATATTGGATGCTAAAGGAATTGTAGTAAGAAAATATACATCTGATGATACCCTGTACACAGTGGGCAATGTAAATATTCCGCAGTACTGGATAAGGCCACAACAGGTATTATCTGCTGCTGCCGGCAGCCACCGCTTTATGTGGGACATGCATTACTCGCCCTTGAATGTGCCGCCTGCTTACCCGATATCTGCCACTTATATGAACACAGCACCTTCTGCAACATCACCGTGGGTAATGCCCGGTGTGTATACTGCAAAATTGACTGCAGAAGGAAAGACCTTCACGCAATCGTTTAAAGTACAGATGGACCCAAGGGTAAAGACCAGCAAAATAAACCTGCAACTGCAGCATGACCTGAGTATGATGTGCTACAATAATATTCAACAGTGCATGAAGATAATGGTGGGAGTTGATGCCAATACCGAAAAGGCAAAAATTTTGTTGAAGTATTTGAGTGATTTCAGTGCTCTTCACAATATACTGCAGGAAAGTGACTGGGCGCCAACAGCACAGATAGTTAATACAGCAAAAAAAGTACTGGCGGACTATGAATTATTTTATAGAGTTTTGAAATAAATATTGCTTACTCTTTACAACTGGTTAAAAAATCTTTCACGCCCAATACGATTTTATCAACCATTTGCTGCTGAAATTTTTCATCCAGGATTTTTGCTTCTTCTTCCAGGTTACTGATAAACAGCGTTTCTATAAGGGCATTGGGGTATTCAATGGGGCTGTTGAGCATGAAGTTGAAGGAGCCGGTATTGCCATATTCTTTTAACCCCAGTTCCAGCATACGGTTGTAAATAGCAAGGCTTAGGTTCCTGAAACCAATATAACGGTAATACGTACTGGTGCCGCCGGTCCGGAAGGGGTCTTCGGATGAATTGAGGTGAATGCTTAGTAACAGATCAGGCAGGCTGTCACGATAAAAAAGGATGCGTTCTTTATTATCAAAAAACTGTTCTTTGGTTCTTGTCATGATTACATTGGCGCCTTCTTTTTGTAAAGCCTGCTGCAGTTTTAATGACAATGCCAGTGTTAGTTCTTTTTCATAAACACCTGTTGCACCCACGGCTCCGTTGTTGGTGCCTCCATGCCCTGCATCTACCGCAATGGTTAAATTATTTAAGGATAAATTTTCCCGTTGGTGTTTTACTTTTATAAAAAGACTATTACCCTTGTAAAATATTTGATGGCCCCAGTGCTGCTGGTGTTTCAGCTGAATGGTAATCCTGAAAATATCATCTGCAAGTTGTTCATAATCCACCGACTTGATTTCTTTTGTATTCTGCAGTTGGGTTATCCAGTTGGTATTGCCGGTGGCACCAAAAATATCCACTACGATCCGGGATGGATCCGTTAACTGAAACGACTGATACGGCAGCCTTGAGAACAAGCCCACTCTTACAAAATCATAACCGCCTTCTCCATACACATTCCATTTGTCTGTTAAAGAGCCGGGTGTGAAATTTCCTTTAGGCAGTAGCGTTACATGCTCTTGCGGAATGTAGGCTATCCTTGTTTTTGCCAATTGAACTTTGTAATGCGTGCCCACCTTTCCGATAATTTTCAAGACAATATTGCTGTCCAGGTAACCCAGTTTTGCGCCACCTAACCTGTCGTCGCCGAGGCCATATTCCAGGTGCGCCAACCTGCCCCTGGTAATGGCTATATCAGAGGCCAGCGGAGACATTACGGAAAAAGTATGCTTCGTTTCCCTGGTAATTTTTTTACCTGAAGAATCCATAACCGTTACCACAATTTTCTTCGCGACGAAACTATCAGCGGGCTTCACCATATATTCGCCCTGGTAAATGCCTGCCATCCCGTTGGTTTGACTTGCCGGCATTTCATACAGCGCAGTTTCGTTCCATGTTTTTACTATACAGCCCGGCAATGCTTTTACTTTAAGCTTTATGTTATCTCCCGGCTGCAGTACAAGATCGCCTTCGGGATAGGTGAAAATGCTTTCAATATCCAGTGTTTTTACGGGCTCTGCAGGTTTGGGCAATGTATAGCTGTAGCCGATTTTTTTGGATGTTACTTTGGAAGCACCTTCCGCCCTTACGGTGAAAGTAGTGTCACCCGGTATGAGGTTTAATTCAAGTGCAAAAGCTCCGGTGGAATAAACTTTTACCGGTTTTTCATTAATGGTAAGGCTGCAGGTTTTGCAGGTGGAGCCAATGATAAATTGTTTTGCCTGAGCAACAGGGTTGCTTTGTTTGAACGGGTTTACCAGTTTGATAAAGGGTTGGTCATTGGTTTGGCAAAAGGTAAAATTGCTCAGCAGGAGGAGAACAAAGAAAAATATTTTTTGCATGCGGTAAAGTTAAAAACAAAAAAGCCATTCCCCGCTGTAAGGAATGGCTTATCAATAAACGTCGTTTTTTATAAGGCATACCTGCCATCAGCAATCAACCTGTCGGCTACCCTTCTTCTTGCGTCTTTACTGTTGAAAGGAGTTGCTTTGGTAAAACGTTTCAATCCAAGCAACATCATCCTTTGCTCATCCCCTTCAGCAAATGCATTAATGGCCTCTTTACCAGCTTTGTTGGTTTTATCCACTGCGTCATTGAGGCAGCACCGCATCATATCAATATATACCTGGCTGGATGGCTCACCCTTTTTGTCTGCCATCTTTATCACTCTTAATAATGTGCTTTCCGCCACAAAAGTTTCAATTGACATGTCGGCAATATTCATCAGTATTTCCTGTTCATCACTTATTTT
>JAYVUL010000083.1:0-11775 GCA_043787935.1 Chitinophagaceae bacterium
ATACTGGCCTTTCTGCCATTGATTATCGGCCTCAGCAATTTGTTTTGTTTTCAAACACTGGTGCCTTTTAAGCAGGAGAAAAAATTTTTACTGGCTGCCGGTGTTGGATGTATGGTAAGTGTATCACTCAATTTTTTACTGATCCCATTTTTCTCCGAAGCTGGCGCTGCTTATGCCTGCATGGCAACAGAATTGATCATTACACTGATCACAGGGATACAGGCCAATCAACTGATCCGGTTTACTGCAAGGCCGGTTGTGATTGTACAAACTGTTTTTACCTCCCTCCTTTTTATCCCGGTGGTATTGCTTTGCAGAAGCCTGTTTGTAACGCCCCTGTTCATTTTAATAACCGCCATACCTGCCTGCATGCTGATTTACTTTGTTGTGCAATACCACATTTTCAATAATATTGTTACCCGGGAAATAAAAGATTATATATCAGGCTTGTTGAAATTCTAAAAAACCTTTCCTTGAATAAACTCCATACATATTATGTTGCAGAAGGGTACACTGTTAAACAGTACAACGCCGGCATTGTAAGAAATGACAATGAAAGAATCCTGGCTGCGGAAGGATTTACCCCTTTAACATTCCGTTACACCAAAGAAGGTTCAGTGCCCGTGAAACTAAGGAGGATCCTTACTGTTTTTCAACTTGCCTTTTTGGTAAAGAATAATAGCCTGGTGCTATTTCATTTTCCCTTGCTGGCAAATGCCTATAAATGGTTGTTGCAAATTTTAAAATGGAGGGGCATTACAACAGCGGCCCTGGTCATAGATATTGACGGCATCAGGGATAATGATGAAATGCTGCTGCAGGCTGAAATAAAACTATTGCAGCAGTTTACCTGTATCATTGCCCACAACCCTGCAATGAAAATTTTACTGGAGAAATATTTGCCCGGTGCAAAAATATTTTCCATTGACCTGTTTGATTATCCATTTCCGGGCAAACCCGTACAAAGGCAACTATCCAATACTATTTGCTTTGCAGGCAATGTTAGCAAAGCAAAATTTGCCTATTTGCTGCACCAGGTGCCCGGCTGTGTTTTTACTGTATATGGACTGGGTTATGATGCCCCGTTGAATATGCCGGGAGGATTCATTTATAAAGGTGTACTTGCCCCTGATGTTTTACCGGCTGCACTGGAAGGCAGCTTTGGCCTGGTTTGGGATGGTGATTCCATTGAAAAATGCGATGACTATTTACGTTACAACAACCCACACAAACTTTCCTTATACCTGGTGGCAGGCCTGCCGGTTATAGTATGGAAAGATAGTGCAGCAGCGGGCATGGTAGAAAAAAATCAAATAGGTATTACCATTAGTTCGATTGAAGAAATCCCTGCAAAAATAAACGCTATTACTGCTGCAGAATATGAAGCCATGCAGCTACGGGTATTACTGGTTGGTGAACAAATCAGCAAAGGATATTATTTACAAAGAATAATCAATGAAATAAAGGCTTCAATTGCATTATAGCCTTTCATTGATAACGGCTGAGTACACTTCCATTAACTGCCTGCCCACTCTCTTATAACTGAAGCGCTGTCTTGCTGCCTGCGCAATCTCTTGCTTATTAAAATTGTCTTTTGATCTGTAAAAAGTTTCCAGCGCTGCTGCCAATGCTGCAGGATTATCTCCTTCAGCAAAAATGCCATTTATATTTTCCCCGATCAATTCATGAAACACGGGTAAATCACTAACGATCACCGGTATGCCGCAGGCATTCGCCTCTATTAGCACGCAACCAAATGTTTCGTACCGGGAATACAAAATCAAGGCATCCGATTGCTGCATGGCTTTTGCCAATGCCGGTTGTGCCACTTCTCCGTGAAAATAAACATGCCGTTGCAGGGAATGATGCTTAACCAAGGCAACAATGGCTTCGTTAGTCCTTCCATAGCAATTCAGTTCAAAAGTCCCGCCCTGTTCTTTCCACAAAGCCAATGCGGCAATAACTGCATCCATATTTTTTTGAAAGCCCATCGTGGAAACGTGAATGAGTTGCAAAACCTGCCCAGTTTTTTTTTCTGAAGGGAAAAATATTCTGGTATCAACAACATTCGGGATGACGGTATATTTTATGTGCACAAAATCATCATTGATCATTCTCCCAAGGTAATCACTTACCGGAAGTACAAGGCTGGCACCTTTTAATACCAGGTTATTGAGTTTGATAAATGTCTTTCCCAGGTCAAATATACTGGGCCTGCAAATTTTTGTATACCCTGCCCAATGCTCAGTAGCCACATAGGGGATACTGTATTTTTTTTTCAGGTATTGGGCAAATAATCCTGCTTTCATGGGCACGTGTACATGCACAATATCCGGCCTGCCAAATTCCCCTTCTATTTGTTTGTACAGCTTATTTTGCAATGAAAAATATTTTCTCAGGGAAAGCAGTTTTTCAGCAGCGCCAAATTTGCCTTTGCCATAATAAACGGTGTACACGGTAAGGTTATCCCTATGGTTTTTTACCACTTCTGTCTGGCCACTTTCCATTGCATCATCTTTAATAACGGCAACAACAAAAAGCTGGCTGGTGAAAGGTGCTGCAGCACGTGCATGGCGCTCAATAAAATCACCATTGTAAGGTGCCGTTCTGTTGGGGAACCAGCTGGCCAGCCATAATACTTTCATACTTCCAAATTAATTAAATGATGCCGATAAAGAATAAAAAATTATGCCTTTGGCTTTTCACCAATTGTATTAAACCCAAAAACTTCGTCTGTAGTTATTTTAATGTTTGTGTATTGTCTTTTATAAAACCAGGAAACCACTTCCATGTGGCCATGCTCATGGCGAAACTCAGGGGTAAACCAATCTAAAATATCCACCATCATTTCCCTGGCATTTTGTTTATTGCCCTTTACCCGCTTTATACAAAAGCTTACCGGGAAAATCGTAGCACAATACAAAAAATACTGGAATGAAAGTGGAAGCTTTGAGGTAACGGCACGTATGCGGTTGAACAGGTTATGTATAACATCTTTGCGGTGGTGATAGATCCAGACACTCAGTTTGCCACCAGCTTTCACCGTGGGTTCAATACAGGAAAAAGACAACTCTGTATTATTGGTATGTATCAATACTCCACTGCTGTGAACGATGTCAAAATAATCAAATGCCACCGGAGGAAACTGCACATCACCCTGGATAAAATGAACTGCCGAATATATACTCCTGGCATACGCTTCCCCGATGCTGCTTCCAAAATCCATTGCCACATTCCTTATTCCATTGGCAGCCAGCAGCAGGTTCAATTTACCATTGCCACAGCCAGCATCAAAAATTAATTTTCCTTTTACCGAATCCATTGTTTCGGCCGTTTCTTTCAAAAACCTGCTGAGCATGGCATCATTATCTGCATCCCACGTTTTGTCTTTTTTAAAATCGTACAATTTCCACTCTTTTGAAAAACTTTCTTTGGTGCGTTTATTTTTTTTTATCACGTAACGCAGCAGGTCAGCGTATTGCCGCAGTAAATTTTCTTTCCGTTGCGCATAATCATGTGCATGCCTGCTTAAAAAATCAGCATATTCCAGGAAAGCTTCCACATTCAGCCTGGGCACGCCATTTATTACCGGATAAAACCAATCCTTTTCAGCATACAGCACCGCTTCTTCAATCACTTCTGTTATGGCCCCATCCAGTACTTTCTCCCCTTCTTTAATGATCACCATCCGCAGTTTGCTCCTGGTAACAGGGCACCTTACAATATCAATCAACGGCATAATCATATCTGCACTTACATTTGTTGTACAATTTGCTTAAAATTAATTGTTGTAAAAAATTTTTATCCAGATAAAAAAATCCCTGGCGTACTATGGCATTCCTGAAAAAAATAAACTTACAGGCCAAAGCATCCATTAACACCGGCTTTGGCAGCAACAATGCCGACTATGGCGGCCGATTTGTAAATAAAGACGGAAGGCCCAATGTGGAAAAAAAAGGCCTGCCGTTATTTAAAAGGATCAGCTGGTTCCATACCCTGCTTCAAATGAGCACGATGAAATTCCTGCTGGTGATCCTGTTGTTTTATATTACCATCAACTTTTTGTTTGCCTCCTGCTATTACCTCATCGGAGTAGATCACCTGGGCGGTATGAATGCAGACACCCCGCTGGAAAAATTCGGGGAAGCATATTTTTTCAGTGCACAAACTTTTACCACCGTTGGTTATGGCAGGATAAACCCAAACGGCTTATGGGCCAGTGCCATAGCCGCTTTTGAGGCATTGATCGGGCTGCTCACTTTTGCCATTGCCACGGGTTTGTTTTACGGGCGGTTCAGTAAACCAAAAGCATATTTACTGTTCAGTGAAAATGCAATACTGGCACCTTTTAAAGACGGGCTTGCCATCATGATGAGGGCGGCACCATACAAGAACAACAACCTTACCGATGTAGAAGCAAAAGTAAACGTGGGGCTTACGCTGGAAGAGAACGGCAAAGCGGTGAATAAATTTTTCTTTATGGACCTCGAGTACAGCAAGGTAAATTCACTTAACCTCAGCTGGACGATGGTTCACCCCATCAATGAAGACAGTCCATTTTACAAATTCAGCCAGGATGATTTTAAAAATATTAAAGGGGAGATTTTGGTGTTTATCAATGCATTTGATGATATGTTCAGCAATACAGTGGTGTCGCGTACTTCCTATACCCTGAATGAAATCATACTGGGGGCAAAATTTGTTCCCATGTATCACCGGAATGAAGAAAATAATACCACGGTGCTGGACCTTGAAAAAATAAATACCCATACCACAGTTGATATCAACAATTATTTCAATAATAATAAAACGATGGAAGAATAAACCAGGATGTCACCAACGGAATTGGCCTCATTAATCTATTGAAACCGTCTTTTGCAGGCCCCGCTTCATTAAAGATCATAAAAATACCGGGTGCGGTTTACTTTAATATCCCTCAGCAATGCCGATTTGGGACTGATAGTGATATTGAAAAATTTATACCTGCCCACGGGTGAAACATTGATAGACATCTGCCAACAGTGCATTTCCCTTGCTATAGACAGGGATACCATGCCCACTTCGCTGGTGGTAAAATTATAAAGACCTGTAAGGCCCAGTTGCCATTTTTCTGTAAGTTTTATGCTTCCATTCAGGTTAATATCCGAACTAAACTGGGTGCCGTATTTCTTATTCACCCTGTCGAAAAGTTGATTAAAACGCAGTGAAAACCCAGCGCTTAAAGACCAGGGTATACTAAAATCTGTATACTCTGCAGGGTTGTTGCTGATGTAGGCAGCTTCTTCCTGTTCATCAGTCAACGGCATTCCGGTGTAAGGGTTAACAGAATTGCTCAGGGACTTTTTCTTTTGTGCTGCCTTGGCTTTATCTCCGCCCTGGAAGCTGGTGGAAATAGAAATATTACCTCCCGTCAACCTCCCGAGTGTAAACAATTTATCCTTCCATACCAGCCGGTTTATTCTCTTGCCGGTAGTGTCATACTGGTAAGGATCCAGGGTGGCACCAAATGTAATATTGACCTTATCAAACAGGTTAGTCCTGGCACCCAAACTTAAAGTGGACAACTGAAAAGAATCCACCAGAAAATTATATCCCCCATTAATGCTAAGCCCGTCTATCAGCGTAACTTTTTTTGTAGCACCTTCGCTGGTGTCTTTCCGGTCTCTTATTTTCATCTGGATGTTATTATCCAGGCCAAAACTGATTCCACCAAACTTACCCTCGCTATAAGGGCTGTTCAGATTATCCTTAAAATAAGAGTAACGGCCAAGTCTCCCGGTGGTATCAATTTGTGTATTATAATAAGCGTATTTGTTCATATCAGGCTTGTAACTGATACTTAATTGCGGCCTTATCTCATGCCGTATTGCTTTTATCTTTGAATCTTTCTTAAAGCCGAACATACCAAAAATACGGGTGGAAACGCCGAGGCTGAATGACATTTCCCTTGCAGTATAAAAGCCTTTCCGGATAGTAGTATCCAATTTTTTTGCGTTATCGTTCCAACTATACAAAGTTTTCTTTTGATACCACGTTTCGGTGTAAGACACACCCGGAGTAACCTGCAATGCACCTATTGGTGGCAGTGATAAGCTGATAGGTATGTTATGCCGGATACCCCAGAGGAGATTGCTCCTTAACTGTGTAATGACAGGCCGTTTATCCACGGCGGTATCATCAGAAAAATTGGTTTGGTTCTGTGCATTGGTATTCAGCGCCACACCAATATTTTCATACCATTTAAAAGTTCCGGCAGCTTCTTTTCGCCTGAAAGGATAAACCGTATTCATATTAAAAGCAACATTCGGCAACGTGAGACTGATTGTTTTAAGATTGGTATTCTGTGTATGGTTGGCTAATATATTTATGTTGAAGGGCTTATCTTTCCAAACCTTTGCATAGCTGATGGAGGAGGTTAGGATATTATTGAAATTCCGCACCGGGCTGTTGGGTACAAACTGGTTAAATTTTGTGCTGCTGATATCTACATTGGCGCCAAAAGTTACACCAGGCCTTGCTTTGCTGTCAGCGTTGTGTGTCCATCGAACCTTAAACGTATTACTTACCGAGTAATCAGGATCGCCTTTAAAGTTGAATTTGGTATGCTGAATATCCAGCATTAAATTTCCGGTATAATGGTAACGCTTATAGTATCGCGGTGCCACCTGCAGTGTCCATCCGCCGTAACTGTAAAATGTACCCCTGGCCACTACATCCCAGTTATCGCTGATCACTTTGTAATAACCCAGCCCCTCAAGGGCAAGGCCAAACTGATCGTTGGAGGTGAAGTTAGGGGCTATCAAACCGGAGTGCCTGCCCTGGTACATGGGGTATATTCCAAATGGCAGCACTATAGGGATAGGAATGCCTTCAAACTCGGGATGCACGGGGCCGGTTATGGCAAATTTCTTATTTATGAATTTTATTTTTTTACTTACAAATGCAAAATGCGGGGTATCTAAATTACAGGTGGTGATCCTGGCTTTATAAGCATAAAAAACATCCGCATCCACTTTTTTAATTTTTTCGCCATACACATACATTTCGCCCTGTTGCGTATAAGTTCCTTTAGTAAGCCCCTTACCTGTTTTCGGGCTAAAAGCAATACTATCGCTTACCGTAATCAAATCCCCCTGCTTAAATGTGGGTGATGCAATGACATTACCGGCGCTGTCTTTTGTAAAAGCCGCCGTTACCAGGTTATTCTTCTGGTCGAATGTGATACCCGGCGCTGTTAGCTCATTGTCCTGGTATTTGGTAGTGGATTGTTTACCATACAGCATAATTTTTTTTGCCGGCACATCCATTACCATCGAGTCATCAGCATGGTAATAAACAGGGGCATCCAATGTATCTTTCGAAATCTTAAAACTGACCGTATCTACCTGTTGTTTTTGCAACAGCATACCGGTATCGCTGCGAAGCTTTCGGGGAAGGGTATCGGCGGGGAGGGTATCTGTTTTCAAGGTAACCCGATTTTTTGGTGCTGCCGCCCTGGTCTTTGCGGGAACAGGGATGCTGTCTGAAGTTAAAGTTTTGAAAAATTGATCCGGTAAATGCAATTTACCCGCAGTGCCCGTCGTTACCGCTATTAAGAGCGCCATTACGATGGATGCTGATATATATTTTGCCTTACCTTTGTAATCTTTCTTCATTGCAGTTGCAGCAAAAATAATCATATTACCTGCAACAAGTTGTGAATAAAACCTTATAAAATTACTAACCCCGGTAAACCTGTTTTAAAATATGCACAAAATAAAATTTTGTATCCTTTTTTTATTTTCCTCCTTTTTATCATTTTCTGTATCCAATGCTCAAAACGTTAAAACAATAAAAACAATTATTGTAGATGCAGGCCATGGCGGTAAGGATTATGGGGCAAGCGGTGAATATGAAGGCGGGCTGGGTTCTTACGAAAAAAATGTAACCCTTGCCATCAGCACCAAATTAGTGGCTGAGTTAAAGAAGCAGTTGCCTGATGTAAAAATTGTTCCCACCCGTACCACCGATATTTATCAATCACCTCCTGAAAAAGCAGAAATTGCCAATAATAATAAAGGTGACCTTTTTGTGTGCATACACGCCGATGCAGTTGACCTGAAAACAGGCAGAAGGCAAATCAGTACAAGAATGGAGACCCGGTATAAATACACGTACACCGGTAAAGGAAAGAAAAAAAAGAAAATTCCGCATCCTTATTCCGTAGTGGTTCCTGTTTATGAATATTATAAAATCGGCAGCCAGCGCACCGGCACCAGTATCTGGTTGTTTGCTGCACATAAAACGAGTGAAAAAATGAAAGCGCTGATGAAAAATGAGGAAGACATGAATGTGGAAAGCAGCACCGACAGTACTTACAACAGCATCGACTTCAGTGAACCCGAGTACAGGATGATGGCAAAAATTCATACCGACAGGTACCAGCAAAAAAGCATCAAGCTGGCTTCCTTTGTTGATGAAGAAATAGACAAAACGAACAGAAATGCGTTGGGTATCAACCAGCGGCAGAAAGGTATCTGGGTATTACAGGCTACCAATATGCCTGCCATTTTAGTGGAAACGGGCTTTATCACCAACCATGACGATGAACGCTACCTGAACAGTGAAAAAGGGCAGCAGGAACTGGCAGAATGTATAGCCAGGGCGGTTAAACGGTATAAGGAACAATTAGAAACTGTAAAGCCGAATACTACCAGCGGAAGCAACATTGTAAAAGATACCAATGTAGAAGAAAAAAAAATACTGGAGGAAGCCGGCGCCGGAAAATACACGCAAAGAAGTAAAAATATTTTGAAGAAAATTACTGTCAGTCAGCCCAGTTTTAAAGTAGACCTGTATGATGACGGGGATATTGACGGCGATATTGTAACGGTATACTATAATGGCAAATTATTGCTTGGAAATAAAAAACTCACCGACAAACCGCTGAGCTTTACCCTGTCAACTGATCCTTCCAAAACAGAAAATGAATTACTGATCTATGCAGATAATGAAGGGGAGATACCTCCCAATACAGCGCTGATGGTGGTAACAGAAGCCGGCAACCGGACAGAGGTAAGGATTTCATCAGACGCAAAGAAAAATGGAGTTGTGATCTTTTCAAGAAAATAAATAGATTATTGGCCTGCACTTAGGGTAAAAGATGCCTGTAGTTATGCGCTGCCAAAAAATCAACCCGTAAGTGACATTAAATGCAGAGGTAATAAACAAGGGACAGGCATCAAACATTTACTTCAACAAGTTCCGGGTAAATTAAATACGCCAACCCTCTTTATTGGCATTTTAATTCGATGACACACTGGTAATGCCCCTGCGATTTTCATTTTGACTGATGCAAAAAAAATTAATCCTTAATTTTGACCATTATCAACTTATTTACAAATGACCATCTCTAACGAAACTAAAGTAGGCTCACTTACTGCAATAACTATTGTGCTGCTTATATTAGGTGTTAATTTTTTAAAAGGAAAAAGTGTATTCGGAAAAAAAACGTTCTACATCGCTGCCTTCCAGGACATACAGGGATTGGCAAAAGGCAATCCTGTGGTGATCAATGGCAAAGAAGTAGGTGCGGTATATAGCACAGACGGAGGCAAAGACATGCGCCGCATAGCGGTTACCCTCAATATGAAAGAAGATGTAAACATTCCCCAGGATGCTTATGCGGTTATTACCAAATCATTGCTGGGCATCGTGCAGTTAGAAGTAAAATTAGGCAATAGTGCTGTTTATAAACAGAGCGGTGACAGCATTGCAACTATTGCTGCAGGAGATTTTTTAGGAGATGCCATGAAAAAACTTGACCCGGTTTTATACCAGGTTACCCTTGCTGTAAAAACATTAGACACTTTACTGGGAACAGTAAACAGCGTATTTGACCCCGGCACAAAAAATAATATAAAAGGCATGATGGATAACCTGAACAGAACTACCGCTTCCCTTGCTTTTTCGTCGGCTTCCCTGCAAACAATGCTCACCAGCCAGACAGGTTCCATTGCCAAAACACTGGACAATGTAAGTTCTTTTACCGGAGCCCTAAAAGACAACAATGAAAAGCTTACACAGACCATGAGCAATGTACAGGTTGCCACAGAAAAGTTTGCCAAACTGGATGTAGCGCAAACACTGACATCACTCAATGGAACTATCACAGCATTAAAAAATATGGTTGATAAAGCAAATGGCGATAAAGGCTCCCTTGGGCTGCTGATGAATGATACCAAATTATACAATAACCTGAATGCAACATCCAACAAAATAAACCTGCTGCTGGATGATGTACGGCTGCATCCAAAAAGATATGTCAATATTTCTGTGTTTGGCAAAAAAGATAAAACCGGCCCACTTCTGGTGCCACTGCCCGATACGGTAAATGCACCTTACCTGGTTAAATAAACCCGGAGCGGGTAAGGTAGCCAGCTGCCAGGAATTGAATGGATAAAATTTGTGATTTCGTTGTAAAATAATAAATAGAAATTGCAATGCTACAAAATAATATTTTGGTTTGAAATTAACTGTTACTTACAAATTTATACTCCTCTTCCTGCTGCTGTTTTCAGTAACCCATTTTTCAATGGCGCAGGTTATCATCCCTCCGCAGGGCGCAGACACAATCAGGCTGATAAAGATTTTACAGGGCAACAGCATGAGGGAGAAAATGATTGACGACAGCACCAGCTTTCAAACTATAGCCGCAAGCGTGGTAATGCAGGAAGGGCTTACCCTGTTTAACTGCAACAGTGCTGCAGTTAATAAACGCACCAATATTATGGAAGCCTTTGGCAACATCCATATCAACCAGCAGGACAGCATACACACTTATGCACAATACCTTAAATATGTTGGGCAGGACAGGATCGCTTACCTTAAAAAAGAGGTGCGGCTGACTGACAAGAAAGGGACGATCTACACCCAGGAATTAACCTATGACCTGAAGACCAATATAGCCAACTATAAAAAGGGTGGCCGGGTGGTAAACGGGAAAACAACGCTTACCAGCGAAGAGGGTTTGTATTATGCCGACACAAAAGATGTGTACTTCAAATATAATGTTCACCTGGTAGACCCGCAGTATGACATACGAAGCGACAGCCTGCTGTATAATACACAGTTACAGGTAGTAACTTTTATAACTCAAACACACATTAAAACCAAAGATGGCGCTGACATCTATACTACTAACGGCACGTATGACCTTAAAAATGGCAAAGCTTTTTTTGGCAACCGCACCGTGTTTAAAGACAGTACCCGAACGTATGTAGCAGACTATAGTGCCTATGATAAAAAAAGCAATACCGCACAACTGGAAGGCAATGCAGTAATCAGGGACAGCATAAATGGCTATACCATTACCGGCAACCAGATATTCACTAACGGGAACAACAACTCTTTTTTAGCCACCCGTAAACCGGTATTAATTTTTAAAGGCGAGGGCAATGACAGTACTTTTATAGCAGCAGATACTTTATTTTCCGGTGTAGCAAAACGGGGTGCCCACGGTGAAATACAATTGATACCAACCGATACGCTGAAAAAAACACTGGTGGTGGATGAAGCCGGAAAACCAGTGGCCGCAGCAGACAGCACCGCAGGAAAGATTTCAATAACAGATACAGCCGCTGTTGTACCCGGCATCGTAAAAAAATCAGCAGATACGGCCCTTAAAAAAAGCGTTACCCCTTTTTCTGCAACGGATACGATTATGCGACGGGACACCACAGTTTGGGAAATACCGGTTAGCTTACCATGGCAAAAAGATAGCAGCAAAAATGAAAG
>JAYVUL010000084.1:0-2821 GCA_043787935.1 Chitinophagaceae bacterium
GGCTGCAACGGTAAAGGGAGCAGAAAATGAAATACCCGGTATATCCACCGAACCAGAGGTATTTACACTGGAAGTAATAAATAAAGTCAACGTACCGGAATTGTCATAGTTCGCATCAAACATCAGCCAGAAATCTTTGCCTTTGCTGTCCTTACCCTGGGCAGCAGCATTGGGAGTGAAACATATCATTGAGCCGATAGTAACAAGACAGCAAACAAGTGTCTTTAGCCATAATTTATTTTTAAAAATTTTCATATACCTGTGTTTAAAGTTTATTAAATATTTTTTGATGTCAGGAAACGGTAACAGTGATGTCTTTAAATCCATATTGCAAAATATCTGCCCGGTAAGCAGGAATGGCTTCACTGGAAAATATCATACATTCCTTATTTTTTGTTTCGTCACAATTGGATGCAGACATTTCTCCGGGCTTCAATATGAGTTGCCTTTCGCTTAGGATACCTGTTGTTTTAGGTTCAACCTGCCTGGTAACAAAAATATCCCGCCAGGAAATTTTTACATTATATTTATTCCTGTTATTAAATTTAAGCAACACCACACTTAATCCACGGCAACTGGAAATTTTATAATAAAAATCCACCTTACCAACTGTTTTATCAAGCACCCATTCAGTGCCTGCCGGCTTATCAGCGGCGGAAGTTATTATTGGAAAACTGCTACCCCTGTAAAACCCGTGCCCGGATGTTTCAGCGGTGATGAGGCAGCTGGTTAATAAAAAAAAACTTAAGGCACGTACAACAAAAAATTTCTTCCTGTTGCATTGCTGAAAACCTTTGATCGCTTTCATGATTATATAATTTAGGTTAAATAAAAAGGCTGTTTCCAACAGGTATGAATATAAAATTCAAGGCACCATTTGTTTGTACCAGGAGGCATTTTACAGGATAATAGAATTGAGACTTTTTGAAACGGATATTTAATTTTGCCGCAAGGGCGTAGTAACAGCATACAGCAGCAAGGAATAATAAACATACTGAAATACTACAAACCTGGCAGCAATGATCTTTCAGAATAAAAATAATAATCCTTAAAAGAATTAACAGCAACAATATGGTACAGAAAAGTAAAAAAAGCAGTACGAAGAAGGAAGTTCGAAGGCAGTGGATCTAAAAAAAGAATTTATCTTTCGTACTACAAAGTACGGCTATTTATACTACATGCAAATATTTTTTTTAGCTTTTTAAACACACTTAGTATATGGTAATACTACTTGTTGTTCAGCAATGCTGATTGTAATTATTTAAGCCTGCTCACTGCTTAAAAGAAATCATCTCTTCCTGTAGTTTAAGGCAGGGATATCGGGTTTTCAGTTTTACTGTCCTTTGTAAATGGATCAGCAAAATATTTTTCTAAAGATACCTTTAACCGTTAGCCTTTCTGCAAAAGTTTTCCTGTTACCTGTGTCTCATACATTGCAGGACAGCACAGGCTTTTCCACGGCGAAGTGGATAGCCGGTAAACACAAATTAAATAACCTCTACCCTTTCGGAAATAACCGTTGAATCAAAGCCAGCTTATCTTTCTTTGCCACTATACAACAACCATATCTTATTTGCTTTACCGGCGCGCAACCAGGCTTCACAGCAAGTATCATGGTTGCCCTTTATAAAAATACTTTGCTGCCTGTTATCCAATTGTAGGCAACTGACCACCGGAGCAGATTCACACCGGCCATCAGGATAATTACAAGGAAAAATTAGCTTATCCCCTATCATCATTTTTCCCTTTTCAAACAACCCTGCAATGCCTGCAGGCTGCACCTCTTTACCTTACTAAAAAATTACAAAGCCCCCCGCAGTTTGGCGGGGGGCCTTGTAAAATATTCCATCAATTATTTATTGCCGCATTATTTCTGAACAACAAATTTTGATGTCAATGCCGTGTTGCCAACGCCCAATACCTGCAGCAGGTAAAGGCCATTGCCCAGCTTGCTGATGTCTAATCTTTTGATATTGATATTGGCTGCTTTGTAAGTCATCACCAATCCCCCTTTAACGTCAAACACATTCAGCACTACTTCATTTTGTGCAGTGATCGCTTTCCACTGAACATCAAGGTAATTGCTGGCAGGGTTAGGGAATAGTTTCACCTCATTTGCCTTTAATTCAATAACATCAGTATTCGCAAATGGATTATTGATGATGCCTCTTTGTGGTGGTGGTGTACCTCCGGGGCATAAGCCAAGTTTATCACCTGCTGCGAGATAGCCTGCCACATCTGCAGCTGCTACACATAAGGTCTGTGGTGTAGCACAGCCTCGTATTCTGTGGCATATCAATACCTTATCATTGTTGGCTCCGCATCTTACATCCACTACATTGATCTTTACCACACTGGTGATTACACATCCCTTGCTGTCTTTAAAGATACAGGTATATGAGGTAGTAACGGTTGGGCTTACTGTTACAGCTGCACTGGTGCCCAAAGCGCCCCAATCATACGTTACCACGCCCGTACCACCTGATCCGATAGCGGTAAGGGTTACGCTCTGAGGACCATAGCCAAGATAGATCGTGTTATTCGCCTGCCCGGCAACAGTTGGGTTGGGGCTTACCACTATTTTATGATTTATTTTTGGTGGCTGAACCAGGGTAAAGGATTTCTCGGCAATGCATCCATTATTATCTGTTACTTTAACTGAATACGTACCATCTTTAAGCCGGGAATTATTTTTTGTAACTACTCCATTAGACCATAAATAAGTAAATGGCGCAGTACCTCCCGTTACAACAAGATTGATATTTCCGTTGCTGCTGAGGTAGCAGGAAGGATTGCACAAAACACCTGATAAGGATATGTT
>JAYVUL010000085.1:0-17056 GCA_043787935.1 Chitinophagaceae bacterium
TTTGCGAATACTGATGTTATTGAATTAAAGGCAAATGAGGTGAAACTATTCCCTAACCCTGCCAGCAATTACCTTGATGTTCAGTGGAAAGCGATCACAGCACAAAATGAAGTAGTGCTGAATGTGTTTGACGTTAAAGGGGGATTGGTCATGACTTACAAAGCAGCCAATATCAATATCAAAAGATTAGACATCAGCAAGCTGGGCAATGGCCTTTACCTGCTGCAGGTATTGGGCGTTGGCAACACAGCATTGACATCAAAATTTGTTGTTCAGAAATAATGCGGCAATAAATAATTGTTGGAATATTTTACAAGGCCCCCCGCCAAACTGCGGGGGGCTTTGTAATTTTTTAGTAAGGTAAAGGGGCGTAGCTTGCAGGCTCGTCCACTCTTCAATATACAATGA
The DNA here is from genome assembly GCA_043787935.1 of Chitinophagaceae bacterium. Taxonomy (GTDB): domain Bacteria; phylum Bacteroidota; class Bacteroidia; order Chitinophagales; family Chitinophagaceae; genus Ferruginibacter. The sequence goes on from JAYVUL010000085.1 coordinate 409, forward strand.
TATGAATCGAACCCTGGTGATAGGGGATATACATGGTGGGTTGAAAGCTTTGCTGCAGGTGTTTGAAAGGGCAATGGTGATGGAGGGGGATAAGCTTATTTTCCTTGGTGATTATGTTGATGGCTGGAGTGAATCAGCCGCCGTGATCAGTTACCTGCAGCTATTGGATAACAGGCAGGAATGTATTTTTATAAAGGGAAACCATGATACCTGGTGTGCAGACTGGTTACGCACCGGTGAAGCAGATAATACCCGGTTGTTTTTTGGTGGCAAAGAAACAATAGTGAGTTATGATTTAATGGGTACTATCAAAAAAAAAGAACAGCTTTGCTTTTTTGAAAAAATGAAATGGTATGCAATTGATGACCGGAACAGGTTATTCATTCATGCAGGTTTTACATCCATCTATGGCCCGGAGCTGGAGTTTGATTCGCCCGGTTTTATCTGGGACAGGACCCTTTGGGAAATGGCATTGGCAATGGACAAACGGGTGAAAAAAGATCCGGCTTTATTACCCCAACAGTTAAAGTTGTTTCATGAAATTTATATCGGCCATACGCCCACGCTCTATTTCGGGATGTACAAACCTATGCATGCCTGCAATGTATGGAACATAGATACCGGGGCCGCTTTCACGGGCAGGCTAACCGTTATGGATATCAATACAAAAGCATTTTGGCAAAGTGAACCGGTGTACCAGTTATACCCGGGGGAAAACGGAAGAAATAAAAAATGACTGCAAATTTGAAATGATTTGTAAGGTCGCCCGACACTTTAAAATTTATTTTACAACCAGGCAAAAAATGAAAAGGAAATTTATTGGGGTATTGTTACTGCTGCTTGTTGCGTATTTGCTATTGCTGATACCTGGTGCTGATAAACGGGTAATAGTTAAACCTGCTGATATTCCTTTTGCCTGGAACCAGGACTCCGTCTGGAAATTACTGGAGCATGATTTTATTGCTGCAAAAAAGGAAAATAAAGAAGTGATTGATTTCAATATCAATTCCTCGTTTGTAAAGGAAGCGGATTTGGTTAACAAAATTGCCCTGGATAAAATAGCAGCTACAGATACTATCCTGGATAACATGTTATCGGGATATTTTCACCTGGCTGCGCTTGTGGCTGCAGAACCGCAACATCGGGATACATTTTTACAATATTATAACCGGGTACGCAATGCCGTTAAGTTGCAATCACAACAGTGGGATATGAAGGATAAGAAAGCACGAAACAGTCTCTATAAAATTTTGTATGGCATGCGGGCGGCTGCGGAAGAGGTATTGCTGCAAACGGACAGTCAACCTTTTGAAGCAGCAATGAAAGTAAAGGATGAACCTTCTGTTGTACCATTCACCAGCATCTTTGGAATAAAAGTGCATAGTGGCGACCTGCTGGTATCAAGGGGCGGAGCAGAAGTATCTGCATTGATTTCAAGGGGCAATAATTACCCCGGCAATTTTTCTCACGTAGCATTGATCTATGTGCAGGAGAATACCAATATTCCTTATCTGGTAGAGGCGCATATTGAAAAAGGTGTGGCAGTGTCATCTGCCGCGCAGTACATCAGGGATGCAAAACTCCGCTTCATGGTATTGCGGCCAAGGGCAGACCTGCCACAACTGAAAGTTGATCCGCTGCTGCCGCACAAAGCAGCAAAACTGGCTTACGATAAAGCAATACAGCGGCACATACCTTATGATTTTAAAATGAATTTTTACGACAGCACGGCCATGTTTTGTTCTGAAGTGGGGTCGTTTGCCTATAAAAGAATTGGCATACAGTTATGGCAGTCAGTATCCACCATATCATCGCAGGGTGTGGTAAACTGGTTAAGCGCTTTTGGCGTTGAAAATTTTGTAACTCAAATGCCCAGTGACCTGGAATACGACCCGCAGTTGAGTGTGGTGGCCGAATGGCGCAATCCCGAAACACTGATGAAAGACCATATTGACAATGCCGTTATGGATGCGCTGCTGGAACAGGCTGATAAAGGCAAAGCGATCACGTACAATAAATGGCAACTCCCATTGGTAAGAATGGTGAAATGGTGGTGCATGATTAAAAATAGGTTTGGGGGGGTGGGTATCATCCCCGAAGGCATGAGCGCAGTGCAGGCATTAAAAAATCAACAGTTTGTTTCGATGTACAGGGAAACCAGGAAAAATACCGCTTCGCTGGCAGATCAATTCATCAAAGAAAATAATTACCGGCCGCCTTACTGGCAATTGGTAACCCTGGCAAAAAAAGCAGTTGAAAAATAAATGGTTGGGATTATTAGTTGGCAGTTGAAGCCTGTTCAGCGATCTCCTCCATGCTGATGCCGGAGTGGCTTTCATCATATACACATTCGCCGTTTTTTATCAGCAGCACTTGCGGTGATTCATGATATACTGAAAATACATCTGCTATTTTACCAGAAAGATCTTTATACCTGATCAGGTCGAGAAAATAAAAATCAACATCCTCAAGCGGGGTATTTCGTTCAAGCCGGTTTTTTGCAACGCTGCTTATAGAACAGCGGGTACTGTGTTTAAAAATAACCTGGGGCTGCAGCTTAGACCGTTCTTTAATGATTTCTACTTGTGATTCATCCGTTAATTCAATCCAGTTCATAGTGCCAGGCTTAATGTACAATGTTTTCTGTCATCGGGCAACCGGTGCCTCTTCTGCTTGGCCCGCAGGAACTTATTATTACAAGGGCCGTAATGATTAAAAGGCTGAATAAAATAACTTTTTTCATGTTAATTTTTTTGAAGGTTCTTCATTTTTTGCTAAAGGCAAATATAGTAAACCTTTTAATAACGTGCTATGCGGTACTTTTATTTTAACTTTATGCTGTTCATTGCAGTATTAGTCACAAGGTCAATGTTTTCCAATATTATTCATTAATTAATCTTTTTTGCCGCAGGTATGACACGTTGGGGAATAACTCAAATGTTTAAAATAGCCTTATTTGTTCCTTTTTTTATTACGGTACTCTATGCATTTTATACTATAAAAAAAGGCCGTATAGCCAGTAAACGTTATTCGGTGAACCGGCAGGTGGGCCAAAAATTTCCCCTGCTTCCGCTCATTGATTCATCCGGGAATAAAGTAGCCATCGATAAGTTAAAATCCGGTATTACCATTATTGATTTTTGGTACAAAAACTGTCCGCAGTGCATCGCCGAAATGAGACAGTTTGAGGGAATAGTAAAAGAAAGGGAAGCTAACGTATCCATCATCAGTATTTCTATTGACAGTTACAATGAATGGAAATCATTACTCTTGGGTAAAGAAAAGCGGTTTTCTTTTATCGGCAGGCCTGTTATCAACTGGCAGCACCTGTTGTTGCAAGGTAATAATGATGCAGCCGCCAGGGAAAATAATTCACAGCAATTATTCGAAAAGCTGGGCGTTTCAGGCTTTCCATCCTTTTTTGTATTGGACAAAAACGGCATCATAGTGGCAGTGCCAACAAGTGCCGTGGAGTATATCAAAACTAATGTAGCGGGGGAGAACGGTTTCTTCATTTTTTTACAATCTGCAGATACCTGGGCCTCATTTTATATGTTGTTGCTGTTGTTTTTTTCGGTTGTGGGGTATCGTTTCATTTTTATAGCTATTGAAAAACAACTGACCAGGCAGAAGCAATAATCTTTTACTGCTTTTACGACAACCTATACCATTTACCTGCTGTATTCTTTTTTCTAAAAAAATTATTGCACGGGTAAGAAACCAGGTCAGGATTTTTGTGCAGGCATAGGTTGTTTAGCTTATTATTTGCAGGAAGGGCAGGATGAAATGAATTGTTGCATAAATCATTTCCTGACACAGTAAATATTCCGCTCTTTCAAACAGGGAACGCCATTAATTGGGCGTCACAAAATCAGGCCTTCTTATAAATGAGCTGTTGTATTTATACCGGAGGTTAGTATTGAATTTTATTTTAAAGGGGTTCATATTTGGAAGGGGGCGGGGGAAATAAGACAACCTGGCTTCAATAGTACCAAAGAGCAGGTTTTCATTACGAATGCGGAAACCTGCGCCCACAGCGGAGTAAAGGTCACTTTTGCCAAGGCTTTCCCTGGTGGGTTTCAGCAGGCTCATATCTCCAAAGGCAAAGGGGGCAAACCCAAAGCCCAGGTATTTTTTAGTATGATAAAAAACAACTTCTGATTTTACGGTAGCCCTCAGGTCGGCATCTATATAGCCATATTCAAAATAGGGTAGGCCAAACTGGCTTCTTAAGATCAGTGGTTGCTCCAGCACAGGAACAAATTGTTTGGTAATTCCACCGCTGAAGAAAAAACGTTTATACCAGGTGTCGTTTATTTTTTTCAACCGGGTAAAATGGTCACCGCTAAGCAGCAGGTCAAAATCTTCCCATTTTCCTTTGTACCAAAAGCCGCCCAGCCTGAAAGTATAGGAGCTGTAAAAACCTTTTTTATTGAATTTCCCGCCCAACGCTTCCAAACCATAATAGGGCCTTGTTCTTGATTTATTATACAGGCTGTCTTTTTTGATCGTATAGCCACCGATCAGTGAAAGGCTGAAGCCTTGCGGTACATCTTCATTTCGTCCAAAGCCATAGATATAGGTTGTACGGAAATAATTCTGTTTGAAAATGCTGAAGCTCCCCAGCAGACCTGAAAAATTGGAATACGTGCCGTCATAATCCACATTGCTTTTTTCAGGCACATCATTAAAATGCTGGTAAAAAGCCCTCAGTGCCACAAACGTCCGGATGGAGCTCTTTAAACTTGTATACTTCATTTTACCGGCGTTGAAATTATAGGCCAGCCATCCATCAATATTGTAGTAGGTGTAACGGAAATCGCTGCGGTAAACAGAATCTGGCAGGTAAACATTACTTGTCTTATTGTAAGAAAGGTTCATGGCTCCCATCCAGCGCAGGTATTGCGATACCAATGGTTTTTCAATCACCACATAGTAACTGCTTTCTTCGTTCCTGTTGCTGTTAAAGGCGTTATTGTAATTTTTAAATCCCAGGCCCCAGTTTATAAAACTTCCCCTGATATTGCGTTGTAAAAAATCGGCGCCATACCCAAACTTGGGCTTCCGGTCATTATCAAAAAAACCACTTACGGCCACCTTTGATCCGGTGCCGCCAATGTTTTCCTCTTTCAGTTCCAGCTTATATTTTTTTGTGCCGCCAGCGCCAACCCCGGGAGCAATGGAAAACCCGTCTTTCACCAGTACCAGCAGGTCAACGGCATCGGGTTCATTTTTTATTTTCTGTACTACTATTACGGCATCCTGTATAAAATCAAGGTCCCTCAGGTGCCGTTCATTATCTGCCAGCAGGTATGGATTTATCTTGTCGCCTTCCGCAAAAAGCAAATTATTATAAATTACTTTCAGGCTGGTTTTTTTGTGCAGGGTATTACCCAATGCCACGCTGAATCCCCCGTTCATAACAGTGCTGTCGCTTAGGCTGCTTTCAAAACCAAGGCTTTTTATCCTCACCTGCCGGATCGTTTTGCCCGTGTACATCAGAAAGGGGTTGCGGTCTCCCACCGGGGCAAATGCCTTTTGGGCAATATTTTTTTCTTTTTTGCCAGGCAATTCTTTTTGTTTTGCCATGGTAAAAGTGTCGGCAGTTTTGTCCGGCTGTTGTGAAAAAACATGCGCTGGAATAAATATAAAAAACAGTAGGGGTAATACCAATAACTTCATCAAATTACTAATGGGGTAAGTTTTAAAAATAACGATGCCGTAAAGATATTGATTTAAGGCAAAAGCCAGCTTGCACACGATTTTCTTTATTGAACAGGGCAAAGGTATCAGATCTTTTTGCAGTGATACAATCGCTGGAATTGCAGTTAGCTACCTGCAAGAACAGGGTAGGAAGCATTCCGGTTTTTTTCTTTTCTGCACCATAAAACCGGTTTTCATAAGCCAGGTTTTCTCAGTGCAACGCCCCTTTGGCTTACATGAAAAACAAACCCGCAATCCCTTTTCAGCAATCACTGCAGTACAGTCTTCTCCCGGGCTCCTTTTCCCTGCCGGCAGGGTCAATTTTTTTTGTGGAAAAAATGGTAAATAAAAGAATCCGGGAAGTGGTTTTAGTACTGCCCGGTTATTGGTTCATTCCAGCACACCGAATTTGCCGCTTTGAAACTCCTGTATGGCTTCATGTATTTCCTCCTGGGTATTCATTACAAAGGGGCCATAGCTTGCTATGGGTTCGTTGATGGGCGCTCCGCTTAAAAGCAATGCCACTGCTTCTTCAGTTGCCTTTATACTGATCTCTTCACCTTCATTGGCAAACAGTACAAAACTGTGTTCCGCCGCTTTTTCACCGTTTACTTCTATGGCACCGTTGATCACGAGCAGGGCGGTATTGTGTTCCGGGGCAACCGATACCGTTACTTCACCACCTTTAGCCAGTTTTATATTGGATAAATTCACCGGCGAATAAGTTGATGCAGGGCCTTTTACCCCGTTAAAGGACCCCGCAATTACATTGACCACCCCCTGGTTGCCTGGCAGTTCCAGCTTGCCCATCTGTGCTGCCGTGATAGGCTGGTAATGCGGTGCTGCGGATTTATCTTTTTTAGGAAGGTTTACCCAAAGCTGCACCATTTCAAACGGTCCTCCTGTTTTTGAAAATTCTTTTTCATGATATTCTTTATGAAGGATCCCGGCGCCTGCCGTCATCCACTGTACATCACCGGGATGAATGATACCGCTGTTCCCGGTGCTGTCGTGGTGGGCCACACTTCCCTTGTAGGCAATGGTTACTGTTTCAAATCCTTTGTGCGGATGAACATCAACACCCCTAACGGTTTCGCTTGGCCCAAAGTCATAGGCTGCATTAAAGTCAAGCATCAGGAAGGGGCTTATCCTGCGCTGGGGTATATTGGCTCCTGGTATAAAGTTGTATACCCGGAACCCATCACCCACCATACCTGGCTTTGCCGGGCGGGGAACTATTCTTTCAATTGCTTTTTTCATCTCTTTTCTTTTTTATGTTATTTCTTTATTGTATAGTAACCGGCAGCCTTGCATTTTTCAATGCATCATCCAGGAATGAGAAAGTGGGCCTGCCGGCATTGCGTTTTCTTTCTGTTGCTGCTATAATTTCATCAGCCAGCTGTTCCCCGGGGCTGCTGGTAATTATCATTATCCCGGGGTTTTGCAGGGTGAAAATTTTACGCAGTTTTTTTTCTTCTTCGCCGGTGCAGGCGGTAAACACCACTACAGTAAAATCACGTTGATGGAATTTTTCAATGGCCGCTTCGCTGCCTGAGGCACTTACCACATCGCCTGTCGTATTGCCGTTGATTGATCTTACCGCATTCTTAATTACTGTTTCGTTTGTTCCAACAACCAGTATGGCGTTCTTGTTCATATCATCTGCTTTTAAATAAAACACAAAAATACAATGGCCACCTGACGGAAAAAATAATATAGGTTAATCAATTAACTTAACCTGCATTAAGAAAAATATTTATGGCGGGGTTGAAAACTTATGGAGCATTTTACTGAGGAACTCGGGAGTAACGCCGATGTAAGCGGCTACTTGTTTTTGTGGCAGGCATTCCACCAGCGAAGGATAGCTCCTGCAAAAATTATCATAGCGTTCTATGGCAGGCAGGCTCAGGTTATCCATAAGGCGGTGCTGAAAAGTGCCCAATGCATTTTCAGCTAAAATGCGGAAGTAACGTTCCAGTTTTGGAATGGCGGTATACATATCCTGCAGGTCTGATTTTTGTATCAGGATGATGTCCGTGTCTTCCACCGCATCAATATAAAGCGTGCCGGGTTCCTGTTTGATCATGCTTTTCATATCCCCGATCCACCAGCCGGGCGGCGCAAACTGAAGGATATGTTCAAACCCGTTTTTATCAAGGGAGTAACTGCGCAGGCAACCGGTGGTAACAAAAACGGATTGTTTATGCACATCCCCTTCCCGGAAAAGGAAAAGCCTGCGTTTAACTTTTTTATACCTCAGCAGGGAAATAATATACTCTTCTTCTTCTGCAGTAAGGCTGATGTGTTTTGCCATACTTTGCAACAGCAGGTTGTAGTTCATGGTCATCAATATAAAGTCAAATGTAACAAAACCGGCAGCAGCTTCCAAGGTTCATTTCTTCCCTGCCAGTTCACCAATCGCTTTTACTAATTTATCAAGGTCTTGCAGGCGGGTATACACATGTGGCGTAATGCGGACACAACTGATGTTTTCCCAGGTAATGCTTACCGTATGAATTTTATAGGCAGCAAACAAGGCATTGTCCAGTTCTCCTGGGGTCATACCATCAATGCTGATGCCGCAAATGGCACAGGAATAAGCTGCCTGTAACGAGGTATGCAGCGTTACTTTGGGGATATCCTTTACTTTTTCTGCCCAGTAATTTTTCAGGTACCTGATGCGTTCTTCTTTTCTTTTGCTGCCAATAGCCGTATGGAAATTGATTGCTTCGCCTATTCCCTGCTCAATGGGAAAGCTCCTGGTGCCAAGGGTTTCAAACTTTCGGATGTCGGTACTGGTTGGTTTATCGTTACCTGCCAGCGGCCAGATATTTTCTATCTTTTCTTTTTTGATCCACAACATGCCGCTGCCGATGGGGGCGCTTAAAAATTTGTGCAGCGAGGTACCGAAGTAATCACAGCCCAGGCCCGGAATGGTATAATCAAGCAAACCGAAAGAATGTGCCCCATCACAGATCACTTCCAAACCATGCCGGTGAGCCATGTCACAGATTTTTTTTACCGGCATAATTTGCCCCACCCAGTTTATTATATGCGTTACATGAATGATTTTTGTTTTGGGAGTGATGGCTTTTTCATATGCCGATACGATGGCTTCGTCCTGCTCCACCGGGAAATCAAAACTGATCTGTTTGTACACAATCCCTTCCCTTTCGGCTCTTTGCTTCCAGGCATTGATCATGTTGGGATAATCCTGTTTGGTGCCGATCACTTCATCACCCGGTTTCAGGCGGAGTCCAAATATTACGGTATTCAGTGCCTCGGTGGCATTTCTGTTGATGGCAATTTCTGCTGCATTGCATCCTGCAAGGCTGGCTAATTTATCACGCAGTGGTTCCCTTCCCTGGTCCAGTATGCGCCACATAAAATAGGAGGGGCCCTCATTGGCCATTTTATTATACCGTTCCACTGCTTCCTGCACTATCCTTGGCGAAGGGCTCACACCGCCATTGTTTAAGTTGATGAGGGTAGGGCTTACGGTATAGGCTTGCTGAATGATAGTCCAGTAATCTTCATCAGCAGCCACGGCAGTTGGCGAAAGCCGCAGTACTTTTTGGTTGGCGGAATGTATTTCTGCAGCATATAACTGGTTGAATAAACTGTTGGCTGAAAAAGCACCAGCCATCAATCCTATTTGTTGAATAAATTGTTTGCGACCGGCCATGGCAGTAAGTTGAGTAAGAAAGGTAAAACAATTTTATGAATGAAAGTGTATACCCCGGTTTCGATGATACCTGCTTCCCTGCTAAGTTTTATTGCGGTACATATACTACATAGCCCCGTGGTGGCGCCCAAAAATCAGCGGCCGCATGCCCGTTGGTCCATTTTTCTTCAGGGGTATCGGTATTGTCTCTTCCCCGCCAGGCAACAGGGATAAATTTTGAGCTGGCCCACTGGGTTATTACTTCCCTGCCTTCCCACCTGGCACTGTTGTTTAATACCATTACTAAACCTGCCTGGGTAGGGTTACCCTGCCGCTGCATGATGTACAGGTCGTCATCGCAATATAAAATATCGGTCTCTCCGCCGGCATAGGTTTCATGTGCTTTTACCAGGGCTGCAATGCCATTGGGGGTATTTTCCTTTGCCAGGTCCCAGTTAAAATAATCCTGCCAGAACACACAGGGAAAGCCTTCATGCGTAAGGATATAGGCATAAGCCAGCAGTTTGTCGTTCACAATCGGATCGGTGCGAATGATATCGTGATTTTCAACAAAAGTTACTGCCTGCAGCGCTAATCCATCTGTGATGAGCGTACCTTTTTCCATTAATGTTTTCAGGCTGAAGCCGTATTCATCACAGAGCTGTTTCAGCCTGCCACGCAGTGGAAAATCAAAAGCTGTGACGGGGTTGCTGGTAAATGAATTGGTTTCTTTCAGCCATTGTGCTATGCCGGTGTCTGAGTCCCAATATTCTCCCACACCAAAGGGGGAAAAATTGGTAGCACCATCTTTTTTGTACAGCCTTTCCAGTATCGCTGTAATGATCCAGGTGCCATACCCTTTTACAAAATCATAGCGCAGCCCATCAAACCCGATATCTTCAATCAGCCAGCGGGCATATTCCATCAGTTCTGCATATACATAGGGATTTCTATGACACAGGTCGGGCATCTCTTCAAAAACCAGGTCATCCCACCGTTCATAATAGGAGGGATGATAACATCTCCAGTCCCGCACAAATTTATTGCTGCCTGGGTTGTATTTTGTCCATCTTTTTTTTCCGTCAAATTCATTAACTTCTTCTTCATCTGCCCCGTTGGTATGGTTAAGCACCAGGTCGGCATAAACCTGCAAACCATTATGATGGGCTTCTTTTATCAGCAGGTCCAGTTCTTCAGCCGATCCAAACCACGTTTTTACAGAACCTTTTTGGTCAATGCTTCCCAAATCATAATAGTCATAAGGATCATAGCCCATCGATATACCCCCTATATTAGCCGCCTTACTGGCCGGGGGCAACCATAGGGCTGTAAAGCCAACCTTGCTCAATGCTGCTGTTTTTTCTTTCAGCAAATTCCACCAGGTAAATTCTTTTTTTTCCAGTTTGGGGCAGTCCCAGTAAAAGGCTTGCATGATTACACCCATGAGCTATGTTTTTATTGGTTAGGCAAGGTTTAAAAAAGAGAGATAATGTGATCATTTGTTATGGTATCCCGGTAGTATCATCACTGCGTTGGCCATGCATATTTTTTACGATGGTTATTAAGCAGGGGCATATTATTCTACATGAGTTCAATACACTTACCAGATGCTCTCCCTGGATTTATGGAGTGACTGCCAATCCCGTTTACTCCCTGCAGTGAGGTAACACAATGGTATTACTAAGGATACCAGTGGAGCCTGTAATAATGGGTTACTACCATTCAGCAGCACTGTTTTAGTGCCGGAATAGCCCGGAGGTGAGTGGGTTGCTGGAGGTACCAAGGCCTTTATATCAATGAAGTTACTGTATCGATAATGATCTTAAAAATGCCCTGCTTAAAGGCATCCACCTTTGCCAGAGCCAATCCTGCCTGGGTTAACGCTTCCATTTCTATCAGGTCTTTATCAGCCAGGAGTAACAGATTAAATTCTGCCTGTGATATTTTGTTGTCTGCAAGTAATTTGGTGCGCCTCGTAAGGTCGTCTTTGAGGGTGGCCAACAGCTGCTTGCCATCAGCAATGGCCTCTTTTTTCAATTTGGTAACATCTGATTTTGCCAGGTCAACTATCTTGCCTTCTACTGTTGACAGGAGGGATTTAATATCGATACTCATAAATTAGGTTTTTAAAAAGTGATTGATAGCGTTAATTGTTTGACCTGTTTTTTCCATTTTCAAGCCTGATGATCCTGTCCATGATTTGCCCGATGCTGCTTTTAAATTCTGCTGCAGCAGTAGCAGATATCTTTCCCTGCGACTGCCATAATTGTAAAAATGTTTTGTAAGAATGCCCGTCGGCAAGGAGTATTTCATATTGCTTGGTGGAGAGTGAATCTTTTTCCCTTCCCCTGTCATATTCCAGTGCTTTTTGAATGTTGGAAGTTACCTTGTCAACATCTGCCTTTGCATTGGTATAATTGGTGGTGGCGGATTCATCTGCCAGGTTTTGCAGGTCAACTTTAATGGAAATCGCCTGCGCATAGGCATTGGCGTCATATACGGCAATGAGCGGGCTGCAGCTGGCAAAAAAAGAGGCAATAATAACGCTTAAAAAAAATGGTTTTGCCATCCGTTGTAGTTGTTTCATAATTATTTTTTTTATCGCTTACTCTGTACCCTTTTCGGCTTACGGGTGCTTACTTTTTTTAAAGGTGTTCAGCAGTTTTCCTTGTATGGTGTTATGCATCCTGTTTTCATCAGCATTTCTTTTTTACCGGCTTGCTTATTTCCTTTCCGGCTACAGGGCGGCGGCAATAGCAAGGTATACCGGTAAGGAATACCCCATAATTATTTCTTCCGGTCTCCCTCGCCGGAGGATAAGGTGGGTTTGGCACCGGTACCCCGGAGATTGGATATTTTATTCAGCAGGTCAAACCAGAAGGGGGCACCCATCATGATGGCAAGAACGGTGGCCAGCAGCCCTGTAATTTTAGCAAAGACCAACCTGGCCGAAAGAGAACCATGCTCACTCAGTTCCCCTGCTTTCCAGGTAAGCGGCATCACATCACTCAACCCCTGTTTTGCCTTATTGATGTCTTCTATTTTTTGGGTAATGTTGCTTTTGATCTCTTCAGCACTCATGGCTGCTTTTGATGAAGTATCCATTTTGATTTTCATCTGTTGCACCTGCGCTATCAAAGCCGTATCTGCCGTGGCATCAATGGCCTGCATGGCAATTTTTGTGCGGGCCTCGGGATTGCTGTATAAATATTTGGCCAGCGCAATGCTGTCTGCATTGAGAAATAAGGTCACGATCACTGCCACCACAAAAGTAGCCGGGCGGGAATACTTGGTTTTCAATTTACCCGTCACCCGGTCCATTGAAGAATCGTACCAGGTTTCTACCTTGCCCCTGAACAATTCAATTTCGCTTGACGTTTTTTCCGTGAGTGCACTGTAAGTATCTTTTGCCTCATTGGCATAGGTTAGCAATACCCGCTGAAATTCTGTGGAGAGTACGGTTGTTTTGCTGATAGAGGCAATGAAGTCATCAATATCTTTCGACACCCTGGTTGGATTGGCAGGGTCGAAAGTGATCTTTTCCAGCAGGGCAGAAGTGAAATTTTTTGCATCAATGTAGGCCGTGGATTTACCGGTATCTGATAATGCCGTAACAGAACAATGATCAAAAATAGCCTTTGCTAAACTCACACTGGTGCCGTCTGGTTGTGTAACGGGTTTGTTGAAAATTTTGGTCAGCCATTCTTCCAGCAAATTGGCCCTGGCATTCAAACCCGTTAAAATCAATTCAATCGCCGAACTGCTGATAATACTCAGCAGGAAATAAACGAATATTATTCCTACAACAAGGTCAATAATGGGAAAGCCACTCATAGCATTAGTTTTATTGCCTACTCTTTAAATCCCCTTTTCGGCACCCGGGGTTAAGTATTCATTAATTTTCGTGTAGTAGGTGAGGTGAGCAAGTTTTACGACTGTAAATATGCAAACAGAATTTGGCATTGTCAACCGTTAAACCCGGATTTTGCAGTGGAAATCGTAATGAGAGAAAAAAAGGCAATAAAGACAGGCGTTTGAGCCGATTTTTTGGTCGAAAACATAGTGAACTATGGTGAGATCAAAAAATCAAGCAAATGCCTGTATTTGAAGTATTTTTTTCTCGTAATAGGTTTCAACCGCAAAATCCGGGTTAAATCAGCTTTTTTTTGGGATGTTTTCAAGGAGTTTTTAATAGCAGGCCGGAAAGAACGATGCTGTAAGGGAATGGCAATGGGAATTGACTGAAGTATGTTAACCCTGCTGGCAGGTATCATCAAATGGCCTTAGGCATCAATTCCTTAACCAGGTTTTTTATGGCATCCGATTCAAAAATTACCAGCCCTTTCTGGTGGGCACTATTCATCGCCCTGATCATAGCCTGTGCAACTGTTCTGCTTTCAATAGGCCGGTACCTGTCCGGGAGGGAAAACCTGAACACGGTCATGAAAAGCACCGACAATCTTTCCCGGGGGCGCACTTTGTCGCGGGTGCCGGTAAGCACTGATGGCCTGAAGATGAAGCAGCTTTCAAAACCCATATTGCTTACGGCGGCTTCCACTTCCCCTTTGGTGCGCAGGTAAAAGTTTTTAGAAGCTGCATCGGCGCCGATAGAAGACAGCAGGGCAAACCTTTTTACCCCCTGGCCATGGGCCAGGGCTGCCAGCCGGGTTACATACTTATAATCGATGGTATAAAAATTGGCTTTGCTGCCGGCCTGCTGTAAGGTGCTGCCCAGGCAACAGAATACTTCGTCTGCCCCTTTAAAGATGGCAGGGTCGGGATTTTCAAAATCATACAGCACCTGTTCCAGCTTTTGATGAATGATATCCATTGGCTTCCGCACCGGCAGGATGATCCTGCTGTACCGGCCATGGTTATACAGTTGCCATAATATTTTTTTCCCGGTAAGGCCCGAGCCTCCAAGTATTACTGCGGTTTTCACTTTAGTTAAAAAAACAGGATGTGGTAATTGCTACCGGTTAATTTCAGGCTGATAAGTTGATTCAAATAAATAAAGGGCTAAAGTTAACCAACCCTTGTTACAAACGGGGGAATTAAACCCGGATTTTGCAGTGGGAATCGTATTGAGAGGAAAAAAGGCAATTAAGACAGGCGTTTGGGCCGATTTTTTGGTCGAAAACATAGTAAACTATGGTGAGATCAAAAAATCAAGCAAATGCCTGTGTTTGAAGCATTTTTTTCTCGTAATAGATTTCAACTGCAAAATCTGGTTTAAATTAATAAATTGTAAAGGGTGCTTTGGGGCAGGGTGGAGGCTGCAGCGATACTTCCTGCCAGGTTTAGCGCAGGCATTTTGTGCTGGCCACTGGCAGATATGGCGTGTGGATGTTCCCTATTTTTAAACCTGCCTGGTTTTACCGGGCTGCCTGGCCTGGCTGAAAACCATTCAGGGCATTGCCCTGGATGCAGTAACATAAACCTGTACCGTTTTTCAAGAGCTTTAGCATTTTTAAATGCCTGCATAAACCTTATAGGTTTTAAAATACTTCCATATTATCTTTTTATTCTTCAATTTCATCACTTTCTTTAATTTCTTCTGCTAACTTTTTTTCAAATTTATTATGTATAAAAAGCATTAAAAGTCCAAATAAAATAGCAGAAACAATTAATACAGTATTAATGATACCACTAACAGAAAAAGATATTCGAATTAATATAGTTGAAATAATAAACCCTGAGTTTCGAATGACTTTGTGGAACTCGTCTGTGTGGAAAAATGAAAACAACAATAATATTACATCAGCAATAATCAAAATATTGAAAAACTGTTCAAAGAAAATATTATTGATGTTCTTGAAAGAAATAGGGTTGGTTTCACCTGGTTGAAAGATACCAATACTCCAGTTTAAGAATGAATATACTGCAATAATTAATAGTACAGGAACTAAGGCAGTAGCTATCCATTTTTTTGCGTTTATAAATTTTGAAATACTTGACGAATGGTTTTTACTGTTTTCAATAGTTCTGTATACTTTGGTTCGTTGAATATGGAATAGATAAATTAAATAGAATAATAAGACCGATGCTACTAAATCATAGGTAAACTGCAAATCATTTTTAATGGTAAACCAATTAGACGAAAGTGATAAATCTGAAAGGTCTTTGAACAATCGTCTAATAATGATGAGCGCAATAATTTCATATTGCTTTGAGATATAAGTAGAAGTTGATTTCGGGAGGTAATAAATTAGAAGATACACCTCATAAACCAATATAAAAGAAAAAGGGGTATAAATAGCAGCGATAGGATTTTTTAATAAGTTTGATGGTTCATTAATGGAAATAATATTAAAATGTATCAAAGCAATAATTAATAAGTGAATTATAAAACTCGCTAAAGCAATCCATAAGATAACCTGCTCACTCTTTTCTTTTGTTTTTTTTGAAAGAAGTTTTTGATAAAGTTTTTCCGAGAGTTTGGATAATTCCATATTGATTTCTTTGGTCAAAATAATTTATTGTTTATGGTCAGTTGCAATGGGAGAATGTCCGCTAACCCTTTAACAGGTGGGAAAAGCTTTTGTAGTGTCAACAAAAAAACTGTCTATTTCAATAATCGCATTTAATATATCGTACAGCCATGCTTTTATCTCAATGTCCATAGATAAGTTGTCTTTGCTGATCCAGGTTTTGCCTGAAAGAAGCATTCTTGATCGCTTTTTCTTCCATTAAATCAACAGAGCGGTTAAATAATTTTTGTAATGAAAATTTTAAATCAAAGTAATTGTCAGTATAAACAGAAAAGTTTATAGGATCGAAGTCAACAA
This sequence comes from Chitinophagaceae bacterium, assembly GCA_043787935.1. Lineage (GTDB taxonomy): Bacteria > Bacteroidota > Bacteroidia > Chitinophagales > Chitinophagaceae > Ferruginibacter. The sequence goes on from JAYVUL010000085.1 coordinate 16,564, forward strand.
CCAGGTCAATGTAACTTTCGTTATTAAAACGGTTACTTGGAACCGATCCTAAGGCATAAAGCTGTTTTACCTTGTGAACTGTACAAAGTCTATTGATGTCATTTATATCTTGGTCTATTAATGTCATTGATTGTTGGCGATTAGCAAATCTATGAAAAAGTCACAACTACTGAGGATTGGAGTTTTTAAGCTGACCGGGCATAGCAATTAACTAACTGGCGCTTTGCCCTGGTTCGGTAACATAAACCTATACCGTTTTTTAAGAGCCTTAGAATTTAAGAGTGCCTGCTAAAACCTTATAGGTTTTATAATGACCTAAACCTATACCGTTTTTCAAGAGCCTTAGAATTTAAAAATGCCTGCTAAAACCTTATAGGTTTTAAAACCAAACCAAACCGCTTCTTGCCGGTAATAAATAAAACGAAATCCGTTTTTAACACTCTCGATACAATCGGGCAGGTTTAATTGGCAACAGGTGATCCTTTGGAACACC
>JAYVUL010000086.1:0-47674 GCA_043787935.1 Chitinophagaceae bacterium
ATCATCAATTTTTGCACTGCTGCACCAGCCACCATCAGTATCGCTTTCTTCATGTTTACTATGGCTTTCTTTTCTGCGGCAAAAGCAGTTTCATCGGCATTGCCAAATTCAGGAATGCTCATCAGTTCTTTTGACACCGCCATAGCCGGCCCCATCAGATCCAATTTTCCTTTCATGGCCCTTTTCAGGATCATGTCTACCGTAAGTAAGCGGTTGATTTCATTCGTACCTTCATAAATACGGTTGATCCGGCTGTCCCTGTAGGCACGGCTGATCATATATTCGTCACTGAACCCGTTTCCGCCAAATACCTGTACTCCTTCGTCCACCACATAATCCAGTACTTCACTGCCATGTACTTTTAATATAGCACATTCCACTGCAAATTCTTCTGCTGCGCCCAGTAATGCTTCATTGAATGGTTTGCCCGCCTGCACCATTTCCGCTTCTTTATCATCAATCCATTTGGCCGTTCTGTACAAGGCACTTTCGCTGGCAAATATCCTTACTGCACTTTCTGCCAGTTTATATTTGATGGCGCCAAAGTTAGCTATGGCTGTTTTAAACTGTTCCCTCGTTTTTGCATATTCAATTGTTCCGCCCAATGCCATTTTTGCACCACCAATTGCTGCAGCACATAATTTTAGGCGGCCAATATTTAAAATATTAAATGCAATGATATGCCCCTTGCCAACTTCGCCCAATAAATTCTCTGCGGGCACTTTGCAATCCTGGAAATATAACTGAACTGTTGAAGACCCTTTGATTCCCATTTTGTGTTCCTCGGGCCCCTGTGTAAATCCTTCAAACCCACGTTCAACAATAAACGCAGAAAATTTATCGCCATCAATTTTTGCAAACACCGTATATACATTCGCAAAGCCACCATTGGTGATCCAGCATTTTTGCCCGTTCAAAATATAATTTTTCCCATCTGCACTCAGTACTGCAGCAGTCTTGGCGCCCAATGCATCGCTGCCACTGTTAGGTTCTGTCAACCCGTAAGCACCCTTCCATTCACCGGAAGCCAGTTTAGGAATATATTTTTTCTTTTGCGCTTCTGTACCAAAATATAAAATCGGCAACGTGCCAATGCCTGTATGGGCTGCAATCGCCACGCTAAACGAGTACCCTCCACCCAGCCCTTCATTCACCAGGGTGGAAGTGATGAAATCTTTTCCCAATCCCCCCAATTCCTCAGGGATAGAGGCTCCGAGCAGCCCCTGTTCACCGGCTTTATCCATCAGCGATGGCATGAGGCCGGGCTCCAGTTTATCTATACGGTCAACGATTGGATGTACCTCACTGGTAAGAAACTGCAGGCACATATCTTTTACCATCAGTTGCTCCTCGTTAAAATCTTCAGGCGTAAAAGTTTCAAAAGCGTTGCTTTCCTTGATTAACCATTCACCACCTTTTATTGATGTTGTGGTATTTGTTGTTGAACTCATAAAAAGAATATTTAGTGTTTTTATAAATTAGTATTTATGTTTTCGTTTCTCGTTACTCGTTTGATGGAACCTTTTGCACAAACGCCCACGCTATTTATCATAAACCAAAACCCGAAGGTTCCGAACGAGAAACGAATAACGAGAAACGAATAATAAGAAACAATGTATTCATTTCAAATTATCATACACCTTCTGCAAAACCTCCTTGGCTATCTCAACCTGCCCGTTTGTTACACCGTCCAGCGCTTCATTTAACGTTTGATTCGCCAATTCCATTGTCTGCTCCTGTAATTGTTCTGCTTCTTTGGTAAGGTAGATCATATTGATGCGGCGGTCGTCCCTGCTGGCTACTCTCTTCACCAATTTCAGTTTTTCTAAATTGTCAACCAGCCTGGTAATACTGGGTTTATCCCGGAATGTGGCATCGCACAGTTGCTGCTGACTCATACCATCCTCCTTCCATAAATGATACAGCACACTCCATTGTTCAATTGTGATATCTAAGTTGGCCTGTTTAAAATTTTTCTGCAGGCGCCTTGCAATGGCAGTACTGGCCTTGCCGGTTATAAAGCTGTAGAGTTCCCCTTTCTTAAATTGGTTGTTTGACATATAGTTGTTTATGCAACTAAACAAAGTTAATGATTCGTTTGATAATTTAAAATTTATTTTTGTGTTACCTACAGTAGTGCAGAAAGGGACATTGTTGTGTCACTCACTTGTACGGCATACCATTATGCAGCTATTCTTCTTCAGTATTTCATTGGTGCTTTTTGTTTGCTATGCTGCACTCATTATTTATTACCGCCGCAGCTGGCTGGCAATACCTACCACCCAACTGTTTCATAATCATCAGGTTCCGGTAAAATTCACTGTAATTATTCCGGCAAGGAATGAAGCACAGAATATTAAGAGTTGCCTGGACTCCATTTTAAACCAAACCTATACCACAAAGCCATATGAGGTAATTGTAGTGGATGATTTTTCAACAGATACTACTGCAGCAATTGTAAAATCTTATGGGGAGAAAGTAAAACTAATTTCTCTTAAAGATCATTTGGATGGCCCTTTCAATTCGTACAAAAAAAGGGCGCTTGAAATTGCCATTGCACAATCAGCAGGAGACATCATTGCAGTTACTGATGCAGATTGTGTTGTTCCGGCTACCTGGCTTCAGAATATTGCTTTTTGTTTTTCTGCTGAAGATTACAGAATGGATCCAACCGTATTTGTGGTTGCACCGGTGTTGTATACCGGGAGGCAAACATTCATTCATATTTTCCAGGCGCTTGATTTTATGACATTGCAGGGTATTACCGGTGCTGCAGTTTTTAAAAAAGCGCATAGCATGTGCAATGGAGCCAATTTAGCCTACAGCAAAAAAGCATTCTATGCAGCAGGCGGGTTTGAAGGCATCGATACTATTGCCAGTGGCGATGATATGCTGCTGATGCATAAAATATTTAAACAGCATCCGAATGGAGTCAGGTTTTTAAAATCAGCCGGGGCAGTAGTATCAACAAAACCGATGGATACTTTAAAAGATTTTTTCAACCAACGCATCCGTTGGGCAAGTAAGGCAGATAAATATGACGACAAAAGAATTTTTGGCGTGTTGCTGCTGGTATATCTTTTTAACGCCTGGTTTGCAGTGCTTTTAATTGCAGCATTTTTTTATCCTGTTATTTTTTACTGGCTGGTTGTGTTACTGATTGGCAAAACACTCGTGGAACTTTTTTTTCTGTACCCGGTTGCAACTTTTTTTTCAAAACAACACCTGCTTTTTTATTTCCCTTTTGCTCAGCCATTTCATATTCTCTATACCATCATTGCAGGCTGGCTGGGCAAGTTCGGAAGCTATCAGTGGAAGGGAAGGGAAGTGAAATAATTACTAAGCCTGTTCCAATTTTTTTATCTTCCTGTTCATCACATAAAACCATACCGGTGGCAGCATTGCCAGTATCATACTTCCCGGATAACCCGTTGGCAATTGCGGCGCATCATCATGGTGTTGAAGTATTTGATATTTTTTGCTGGCCAGGTAATGATGATCGCTGTGGCGGCTGAGTTCAAACAGCATCAGCCTTCCCAGTACATGGTTGCTGTTCCAGCTGTGGTGTGGCATAGCACGTTCGTATTTTCCTGCAACTGTTTTCTTTCGTTGAAGGCCGTAATGTTCAATATAGTTTACGGTTTCCAGCAGCAGGATACCAATGAAGGCAGCACACAAAAAATACAAGGTCACCGTTAATCCAAAACTGAAAAATATGGCCAGCACAAATAGCAGTTGTATCAAGTGGGCCTGCAGCATTTCGTTTTTCCAGCTCAACCAGGATAAACCTTTCTTCTTCATTTCATTATTGGCAATCCTCCAGGCAGACAGGTAAGAATATACAATGGTGCGGAAATAAAAAAGATACACCGGCTCATTGTACCGGGCGCTGCTGGGGTCTTCGGGAGTAGCCACATTTTTATGGTGGCCTTTGTTGTGCTCAATAAAAAAGTGCATATAAAGTGATGTAAGCAACGATGCTTTTGCCAGTGATTGTTCAAATACATTTACACGGTGCCCCAATTCATGAGCTACATTGATGCCGAATGTGCCACACAGTAAACCCATACTGCAAACCCTTCCTGCAATATCCCAGCCTGCTATACCTGCTGTATGAAAACCGTTTAAAAAAATATACAGGGCCACAAACTGCAGCAGTACAAAAGTATACAGCAGGTAATCATACAGCTTATCTTTCTTTGCCACTTCTTCTTCCGCAAAATCCATATTTTTTTCGTCTGGCTTTATGAGTAATTCAACCATCGGAATAAAAATCCAGGCATACATCATTGGGCTCCAGGTGAGCCATCCGGTTGAAGTAAATGAAAAGTAGGCCAGTACATAAATAGTAATGGGAGAAAGATATTTGAATGCCCGGATTTTCATATATCAAATACTTGAATGGTTACGTTAATTCTGGTTGATTCGTCTATTGAATTATGTTTAAAGTTACAACAAACAAAAAATTACTGGCAGGTAGAGCAGGAAAAAAAATTATCTGCTGCAAAAAAAAGCCCCGGCGTTTAAGATACCGGGGCGGTGATTATCTATTACAGTGTTAAACCGGCTTATCTTTTTTAATGGCAATCCGGTATAGTGTAAATGCCATCAATAGAAAAAACAATACACCCAAAATCTGATAGGTTCCATGCCCGATCGCACCACTGAACCCTGCCTCCATATTCAGTTTATTTAAAACAGCAGCAGGGCCATCAAAGCCCGCCATGATGGCAAATATTACGCCTGCTACTGCTCCCCCCGCCACCAATCCGGTAGCAAATAAATTTCCTTTACCGAGTTCATCTTCCTCTGCGCTCTTTTGTATGTCTTTCCTTTTCTGGTACATCTCAGCAAGTCCCCTTACCGCTCCGCCGGCAAAAATGGGTAAGGTGGTACTCAACGGTAAATAGGCACCCACCGCAAAGCTCAATGATTTGATGCCGCATAATTCCATTACAACAGCCAAAAACACACCTGCCAGCACAAACTGCCAGTCAAGGTTAAACGATAATATACCTTTAGCCAGTGTTGCCATCAGCGTGCCTTGTGGTGCAGGATAAAATTCACTGCCAATAGCATGTGTTGTTACACCCTTGGCTACCATGGCAGCAGTAGGTGTATCTAAGAATTTCACTGTTAACCCAATTACTATTGAAGAAACAATTGCCCCAACAAACAAAGCTATCTGTTGATTACGGGGGGTGGCTCCAACGATATAACCGCTTTTCAGATCCTGCGATGTGGCACCAGCATTGGCAGCCGCAATACAGATCATGCCACCTACTACAAGTGCCATTGGTTCATAAGCTTTTCCTGTCCAGCCCACGGCAATGAAAATTAAACAGGTACCCATCAGTGTGGCAATTGTCATACCGCTGATAGGATTATTGGAAGATCCTATCAGGCCAACAATACGGGAGGAAACCGTTACGAAGAAAGCGCCAAATATTACTACCAATAACCCAATCAATAATTTTTGCCCGATACCGTCACCGGGCAACTGTGGTAAAAATGCCATTAATATGATCAGGCCAATGCTGCCAAACAAAACCACTTTTATGTCCAGGTCACGATCCGTGCGCAATACAGCAGATTTAGTTCCATCTTCATTTTTAGTCATGCTGCCAAAGCTTCCTTTAAAGGAAGAAACAATGGTGGGTATCGTTTTTATCAATGTGATGAAACCTCCTGCTGCAACCGCACCGGCGCCGATCTGCCGTACATAAGCATAATAAATAGCTGCAGAATAATCATTGAATGTATGAGCCACCGGATCCCACCCGCCTTTACCACCTGCAGTTAAAGCGTCTTTCAGGTATCCCAGTTTGATCAGTTGTGCAATAATCACATCAGGAGGAACCAATTTGGATAACAGCGGGATCATCACCATCCAGGCAAAAACACCGCCTGCTACCAGCACGCCGGCAATCTTTGGCCCGATGATATAGCCTACCCCAAGGTATTCAGGTGTGATCTCTCCACTGATTTTGGCGCTTTGTAAATATTTACTCGTTTGTTTGGTAATATAAGAGGGCGTTTCTGCAATGATGTGAAATACTTTTTGCAGGATGGCATAAGAAAAAGCGAAGCCCAATCCATAAAACGCCGTCTTGGCAAAATCACCGCCTTTTTCTCCGGCTTTTAAAACATCTCCGCAGGCGGTACCTTCAGGATATGGGAGGGTGTCATGTTCTTTTACAATCAATGACCGCCTTAGTGGAATCATCATCAGGGTGCCGAGTATGCCACCGAATATTGCCAGCGTAAGGATGGTGATATAATTAAAATATTTTTCGCCACCACCATCACTTAAAAATAGAAAGCCAGGCAGTGTAAATACTACACCGGCAGCAATACTTTCACCTGCACTGCCCGTGGTTTGTATGATGTTATTTTCAAGAATAGTTGTTTTAAAAAACTTACGGCCAAGTGTAATGGCGATTACGGCAATGGGTATGGAAGCAGAAACAGTTAAACCTGCCTTTAAGGCGAGGTACACGGTAGCAGCACCGAATATTACCCCAAATAAACTGCCCAGTAAAATAGATTTAATGGTCAATTCAGCCATTTTACTTTCCGGCGATACAAAGGGTTGAAAAGTTTTTTTCTCAGACATAAGCAAGTATTGGTTTTGAAAAAGGAAGATAAATAAAAAAGGCGATACCATATTGTACCGCCTTTGCTGAAAATTTTTTGATTAAGCAGAACCTGTTTTATCTTTTACAATTTGATTCAGTGATTTTAACCGGGAATAAATTAAGATACCACCAATAAATGCTGCGATTACCAATATCATAAAAAACATTTTCTTATCTGTAAAATCATCCCAGAATCCTGTCATTACACCAGCTACTTTTCCGCCAATAGATGTTGACAGGAACCATCCGCCCATCATTAATGCAGTGAGCCGTGGCGGCGATAATTTTGAAACAAAGGATAAGCCGATCGGGCTCAAAAATATTTCGCTGATGGTAAATACAAAATAAGTGCCCCATAGCCAGATGGGCGATGCTTTGTGCGTGTAAATTGACGGAACAGACATCACTGCAAATACCATCACCAGTGCCGACAGGCCGGAAATGAACATGGCCATTCCAAACTTGGATGCGGTGGTTGGTTCTTTTCCTTTCTTTCTCAAATAGTCAAACAGCGGAACGAATATCAATGTAAGCAAAACGATGAATAAAGGATTAATAGATTGGAATAATTCGGTATTGGTGAGCTTGACATTATTACCTCCCGGCCATTCTTCTTTTGGCACATTGTTAAAGTACGGATCCGGGCCCATCACCTGAACCACTTTACCGTTGGCATCTTTTACGTCTACAAAATGTTCATCCACTTTATTTACCAGCCTGGGTGTATCATTTACCTCCTGCAAGGGATAAAGTTTTCCAGTAATGCTTGCAGTGATGGGGGAGGCAACCCGGTCGGTATGTTTCTCTGCCCAAAGCGTAAGCCCGGTGGCATTCTGGTTATAAATTGTCCAGAAAGCTATGGCAATTACAAAAATAAAAAGCAGGGAACCGATGCCTTTTTTATCCTGCCCTTTTGCTTTAACCCATAATGAAATGTAGAATGCAATAATGGGGATGCAGGCAAATATAAAGGCATCATTTGCTTTTGTACCCATCATGGAACTGCCAAATATTTTTACCGGCAATATCCAGCCTACGACAGCGGCAATGAGGGCAGGCAAAAAAACATATCCAAAAATCTGAGGCAGCGACATATCTTCTTTTTGCGCTTCCTTTTTAATATCTCCCACCCTTATTTCTTTTAAATTGCCTGCAAGGAAAAACAATCCTATAATTAACCCAATACCAGCCGCGGCAAAAGCCCAGCCCCAACCGTATTTATTACGCAGATAAGCGGCAACAAAATTGCATATAAAGGCTCCGATATTGATGCCCATATAAAAGATATTGTAGGCATTGTCCTTTAAGGGTTTCAGGTCTTCCCGATTGTAGATATTTCCTAAAAGGGTGGATATGTTCGGCTTGAAAAAACCATTGCCTATAATGATCAGGGTGAGGGAAACAAACATGGCGGTATTGCCGGGTATTGATAAACATAAATAACCGGTGGCCATCAGGCTACCACCCAAAAAAATCGATTTGATATACCCTAAATACCTGTCTGCAATCAGTCCCCCGATGAAAGGGGTGAGGTAAACCAGGGCTATGAAACTTCCAACAATATCAGCACCTACCTTTTCATCAAAGCCTTTGCCGCCGGTTTTGGTGTCGATCATATATAACAGTAAAATACCTACCATTAAATAATAAGCAAATCTTTCCCACATCTCTGTAAAAAAAAGTATGTACAATGCCTTTGGGTGTTTGCCTGTTTTTATTTGTTCACTCATACAATCGTTTTAGTTGGTTGACGTTTTAAAATAAATCATTGCCCAAAGTAGGAAATTTCTTTTTACCGCTCAAATCCAATGTTTCCTTTACAAATAAAAATCAAAGCATGCCGTTTATAATATTAATATGGTTTACAATCCCAGCCACTTTAAATTCGCCGTCAAAATCCCTTTCTTTTGTTTTAAATACCAACACAAATTTATGAACATCCTTATAGCGGGTAGTGGTGGCAGGGAGCATGCCCTGGCCTGGAAAATGAAGCAAAGCCCTTTGTGCGATCAACTCTACATTGCTCCCGGAAATGCGGGTACAGCGGGCCTTGGTACCAATGTATCCATCAGCGTTACCGATTTTAATGCGCTGGCTTCTTTTTGTAACCACAATAATATTGACATGCTGGTAGTGGGCCCCGAAGAACCCCTGGTAAATGGCATTTATGATTTTTTCAAAACAAATCCTGCTACTGCGCACATCCATGTCATTGGCCCGTCTAAAAAAGCGGCACAGCTGGAGGGCAGCAAAGCATTTGCCAAACAATTTATGAACCGGTACAATATCCCTACGGCAGCTTACAGGGAATTTGATGCCGCCAGTTATGCAGAAGGGGTAGGATATATCAAAAGCCATTTGTTGCCGGTTGTTTTAAAAGCAGACGGTTTGGCTGCCGGGAAAGGGGTGATCATATGTAATAACCATATAGAAGCGCTGGCCGAATTTGAACTGATGATACAGCAATCAAAGTTTGGTGAAGCAGGGAAGAAAGTAGTAATAGAAGAATTTTTGACAGGCATTGAGTTAAGTATATTTGTTTTAACAGATGGGGTAAGCTATGTTATATTGCCTGAGGCAAAAGATTACAAGCGGGTTGGCAAAGGTGATACGGGTGCCAACACAGGAGGCATGGGCGCTGTAAGCCCGGTACCCTTTGCAGATGACCTGTTTTTACAAAAAGTAAATGAAAGAATTATAATACCTACCATACAGGGGTTGCAAAAAGAGAAACTGGAGTATAAAGGCGTTGTATTTATCGGGCTGATAAAAGTAGATAATGAACCCTATGTTATTGAATACAATTGCCGCCTGGGTGATCCTGAAACAGAAGTGGTGGTGCCCAGGATAGAAAATGACCTGGTCGAATTGTTTTCAGCAGTTGCGCGGCAGCGCCTGCATGAAATAGTCATCAAAACCAATCCTCAAACTGCGGTAACCATTGTGGCCGTAAGCGGCGGCTACCCGGCCCACTACCAAACCGGGATGCCCATTACCGGCCTGCAAGATGCGGCCATTGAAGGGTCTGTTATATTTCATTCCGGCACCATTCAATCCGGCAATGAGGTACTTACCAATGGCGGCAGGGTGCTGGCCGTTACCTCCTATGGCGATAACATTCCGGATGCAGCAGGCCAGTCTTTATATGTGCTGGAGAATATCTATTTTAACGGCATCAGCTTCAGGGAAGATATTGGATTTGAATTCAACTGACTTTGCCCTGCCGCTAAAAACTAACTAATACCTGTACACGAAAATAAAAGGTTGCTTTTATAACAATCTTGCCAGATGGCTAAATAAATTAGTAAAACCAAGGTCTGCAAGGGATTTCGGGCAGGAGGGTTTTGCACAACAATTTGGTAAAATGTTGAAAAATAAAGGATGGGCCGTTGTTAATTCGGATTATTTCCTTCAACTTTGCCCCCATTGTTTATTTTAATTTATTTTTCTCTTCATACATATGGGTCTCTTTAATTTTTTTACGCAAGAAATTGCCATGGATCTCGGTACTGCAAATACCCTGATAATTTTTAATGATGAGGTGGTGGTGAATGAACCCTCCATAGTTGCACTCGACAGGAACAATCCTAAAAATATTTTGGCCGTGGGTAAAAAAGCATTGATGATGCATGAAAAAACCCATGAAAGCATCCGCACGGTGCGCCCGCTGAAGGATGGCGTGATAGCCGATTTCAACGCTGCGGAACTGATGATAAGGGAAATGATCAAAATGATCTATCCCAAAAAGCCTTTGTTTGCGCCCAGCTGGCGCATGATGATCTGCATTCCAAGCAGCATCACCGAAGTAGAAAAACGAGCCGTAAGGGATAGTGCAGAGCAGGCCGGTGCCAAGGAAGTTTACCTGATACATGAACCGATGGCTGCTGCATTGGGAATTGGTATTGATGTGGAAGAACCGGTTGGGAATATGATCATTGATATTGGTGGTGGAACGACCGGTATTACGGTTATTGCTCTGGCAGGTATTGTTTGCGACCAGAGCATCCGCATCGCCGGCGATGAATTTACTGCCGATATCATGGAAGCATTGCGCCGTTACCATAGTTTATTAATTGGCGAACGTACTGCAGAACAAATTAAAATTCAGGTGGGGGCAGCTACTAAAGACCTGGAAAATCCGCCGGATGATATTCCTGTAAATGGCCGTGACCTTGTAACCGGAATCCCTAAACAGGTATTTGTAAGTTACCAGGAAGTAGCGGAAGCATTGGATAAAAGCATTTTCAAAATTGAAGAAGCTATTTTAAAAGCATTGGAAACTACCCCTCCCGAACTGGCTGGGGACATCTACCGCCGTGGATTATATCTTACTGGTGGAGGATCCCTGTTGCGTGGCCTTGATAAAAGAATTGCCGCAAAAATAAAATTACCGGTACATGTAGCGGATGACCCGCTGAAAAGTGTAGTAAGAGGAACCGGGATAGCTTTAAAAAATTACGACCGGTATCCTTTCGTAATGAGGTAATATCAATTTTTAATAACTGTTGTTTTTTTATTTTTAAAAGACAAATATTATGGACCCGGCTGAAGTATTCCCGGTGAGCTTCATTGGCGTCATACGCTTGTACCGCCTAACCTGTTTCAACTTTTTTTCTCCTGCTGCCGAAGTTGCATTATTACATTTCATCACATTAATCAAGGGTAGCAATTGTGTAGCTTTGTCAAAGAATATTTTTCCTGCTGATATGGTAATTTACTTTTCTACTTTGCAGTTACCGGTAATAAGCCCCTTACAAAGGATGGGCAATGGAGGTGACCGCCATGCGTAATGTATTTCTGTTTATCCGGCGCTATTCCAATTTCCTTTTATTTTTACTGCTCCAGGTTTTCAGCATCTGGCTAATGGTGCATTACAATAAATACCACAATGCTGTTGGTGGTGCGTACATGAATGAAATTACCGGTATGGTAAACAAGCAGTACAATAAAATGGATAACTTTTTTCAACTGAAAGAAAAAAATGATTCTCTTCAAAAAGAAAATGAAAGGCTCAGGAACAGGATGACAGACAATTTTGAAAAGCCGGATACCACTAATACAATAATAACAGACGCTATGCCTTATGATACCCTTGGCCATTACCGCAAATGGCTCTATCAAAGGGCCAAAGTGGTTTCCAATTCTGTAACCACACAAAACAACTACATTGTGTTAAACAGGGGTACTGAACAGCAGTTGAACAAAGATGAGGGCGTCATAGACCCCGGCAATGCTGTGGTGGGAATCGTAACCGATGTAAGTGCCAACTATGCAGTGGTGATGAGCCTCCTGCATAAAGACAGTAAAATAAGTGCGATATTAAAAAATGATCCTTTAGGCGGCGGTTCAATTGTATGGGATGGAAAAGAACCCAATTATCTTTCTTTTATCAATGTAAGGCAAAGTGCAAAAGCTAAGAAAGGAGATACGGTAATCACCAGTGGCATCACTCCTACATTCCCCCATGGTATGTTTGTAGGTATCATTGACCAGATAGCGCCTGACAAAAGCACCAACAACTATATCATTAAATTAAGATCGGCAGCAAATTTTTATAACCTGCAGTATGCTTATGCCATCAAGAATTACCAGAAGGATGAAATAGATAAGTTGCTGGAAAAAGTAAAAACTAAAATAAACAATTAAGCGCCCTGAATTACAGGCACCCCATATGAGTACGCTGGTTAAAAATATTATGCGATTTGTATTGCTTATCCTGGTGCAGTTTTATGTGCTGGATAAAGTACACCTTCACCAGATGGTGACCCCGTATATTTATTTTCTCTTTATTTTATGGATGCCTTTCAAACTGAACCGTACATTGCAAATGCTGCTGGCATTTTTGCTGGGCTTCACATTAGACAGTTTTCGTCACAGCCCGGGCTTTCATGCTGCTGCTTGTGTGCTGGTAGCTTACTTTCGACCTTTCCTCATCAACATCCTTATTCCCCAGGAAGGGGCAGATTCCAACTATGAGGAGCCATCTGCCCGAAGTATGGGGGGCGTTTTTCCTTACCTGCTATATGCCGGTTTGCTTTCATTACTGCATCACGGCTGGCTATTTTTTTTAGAAGCGATGGAGTTTGGGAATTTTTGGTATTTCATCGTAAAAACATTGTTGTCAACCATTATCAGTTTATTGTTGATTTTTGTAGCGGAATTATTATTCTCAAGAAAACAAAAGTTCAGGACGAATACGGTTTAAGGTACTGATGAGCGAATTAATAAAGTGCTGGTGAAAATAATCGGGGCTTACTGTTTCCAAAATAGCTGCCAATCCATATTACTTAATCTAAAATACTCCGCAGGCTAGCGGAAAAGAGGGATGTCTGCGTTCAATCAAAATCGAAAAAATGTTATCATGCTTGCATTTGCAGGGGTGCTTGTCATTATCATTATACAGCTTGCCAACCTGCAGCTTTTTTCTTCCAAATACAAAATAATGGCTGATGACCAGGGTAAATTCAGGAAGGTAATTTATCCGGACAGGGGCATTGTATTTGACAGGTATAAAAAAGCCATTTTGCAGAATACTACCATTTATGACCTGATGGTACTCCCCAATAAACTAAAGGGAGTGGATACCTTTAGTTTATGTAAAATCCTGAATATTGATTCTGCACAGTTCAATAAAAAAATTTTAGAGGTAATAATAAAAAACGGCAGAAGCCGCCCCTCGGTATTTGATGGATTGCTGAATGAAGAAAAGATGGCTTCACTCAATGAAGCCATGTATAAATTTGCCCCGGGCTTTTATTTACAGGAACGCCCGGTTAGAAGTTACCCCTATGATGCAGGCGGCAACATTCTCGGTTACTTAGCTGAGGTGGATACCAACTTTTTAAAAAAGCACAAAGAAGACGGCTACCAGATTGGTGACTATGCCGGTAAAACGGGCATGGAACGCACTTATGAAAAAGTCCTGATGGGGCAAAGGGGAATTGAATACTGGAAAAGGGACAACAAAAACAGGCTAACAGAAAAATTGGAAAATGGCAGGTTCGATACAGGTGCTGTTGCTGGTCAAAATATGTTCACCTCCTTGGATATTGAATTGCAGGCACTGGGAGAAAAATTAATGCAAAATAAATTGGGTTCAATTGTAGCTATCGACCCCCGAACGGGCGGCATTTTATGCATGGTGAGCAGCCCGACATTTAAACCAAAATTTCTTACCGGGGCAGAAAGAAAAAAACACATTACAGAATTATTACTCAACCCAGCCCTTCCGCTTTTGAACAGGGCAGTAGGCGCTACTTATTCTCCCGGCTCTACATTTAAAACCCTTCAGGCCTTAATTGGATTACACGAAGGGATGATCACCACAGAAACACAGTTTTCCTGCAGTGGAGCATTTTATGGATGTGGCAAACCTATGCGCTGCCTGGATTTTGGTACTTTCGATTTGCGCCACGCCATTACAGTCTCCGACAATACCTATTTTGCCAATGTAATGCAAAGGGTAATCAATAATCCAAAATTCCCAAGTATTGACAGCAGCCTTAAATCATGGGACAGGTATATGTATGCCTTTGGCCTGGGGCACCGGCTTGGAGTAGATGTTCCCTCTGAAAAAAGAGGTAACATTCCCAAGCCGGAAGATTATGATAAGGTATTTGGAAAAGGCCACTGGAATTTTTGCAGTTTCCGTTCTGTAAGTATTGGCCAGGGTGAAGTGGATGTAACACCTATGCAGGTAGCAAATGAAATGGCATACATTGCCAACAAAGGATATTTTATTACCCCGCACCTGGTTGATTCAATTGAAGGAGGGGACAAGTTTCACCTGCTTGATTCATTTAAAAGAAAACATAAAGCCATTGATATACCCGACAGTATTTTTGAAGCAGTGCATGATGGAATGGAAGGTGTGGTAGATCATGGTACCGGAATGGGGGCAAAAGTAAAAGACATAAAAATCTGTGGTAAAACCGGTACCGTAGAAAATCAATTTCATGGGGTAAAACAACCTAACCATGGCTTCTTTTGCGGATTTGCACCAAGAGATAATCCAACCATTGCCATTATGTGTGTAGTGGAAAACAGTGGCCGGTTTGGGGGTACTTTTGCAGCGCCGATTGTTGGATTTATGATTGAAAAATACCTGAAGGATTCTATTACAGATAAAGCAAGAAAAGAGCGGCTTGAATATTATGCTAACCTGAATTTGATACCTCCAAAGATCTATGTTGAAATGCGCACGCAGGATTCCCTGCGTCATTCAAAAGATTCTGCCTACTTAATTGCAAGAGGCTTTATCAGGATTATTAAAGACACTTTGGGTATGGATGAAGAAGATGAAAGGGATGCACTGGACAGAATGAAAAGTGATAAGGAA
This sequence comes from Chitinophagaceae bacterium, assembly GCA_043787935.1. Taxonomy (GTDB): domain Bacteria; phylum Bacteroidota; class Bacteroidia; order Chitinophagales; family Chitinophagaceae; genus Ferruginibacter. The sequence continues at coordinate 14,977 of JAYVUL010000086.1, forward strand.
ACAGTAACAAAAGACAAGCCGGTAAAAGACAGCAGTAATAAAAAAGAACCTGTTAAAGCAGATGCTAATTTACCTTATGAAAAAAAGAAACCTCTACCAAAGGACACGGTAAGAAATTAAAAATCCGGAAGGTTGGAGGGGTAGAAAATATAACTGGCCCCTGATTGTATATTGGTGTTTTTTATTTTAAAAACAGGGTACACATTGAAACCAGCCGGCATTTCGAAATTAAAAGATTTAGTATAACCAATGTATCAAAAAAATACAGAGATAGGGAAGGGAATCGACTGGCTGATGGTATGGCTGTTTGCTGCCCTGGTATTAATTGGTTTGATGTGTATATTTTCTGTGGAGTACAAGAATGGTGATAATGTGGTACAAAGTTTTTTGGGCTTTAAAAAAGAATACAGTAAACAGTTTTATTTCTTTATCGCCACCATTATTGTGGCCTCTTTTGTGCTGTTGACAGACAGCAAGCTCTTTACTGCAACTGCCAACCTTATGTATGCTTTCGGGATATTATTAATATTGGCCACTTTTGTGGTGGGCAAAGAAGTGGGCGGCTCCAAAAGCTGGATACCACTCGGCTTTATGAATATTCAACCGGTGGAAGTATGTAAGATCTTTACTTCACTGGCGCTGGCAAAATACTTATCCATGCCCGACCTGAACTTTTCCAAAACAAGGGCACAACTGATTGCAGCTGCTATTGCATTTTCCCCTGCAATTTTATCCGTTTTGCAAAAAGAACCGGGTGCCGCAATTGTATATTTTTCTTTTGGTATTGCTTTTTACAGGGAAGGATTGCCCGCGATTTACCTGGTATTGCTTTTTTCGTTGACGGTATTAATCATAGCCAGTATTGTAGTGCCACCAAATGCATTATTTATTGCACTTACCATTACTGCCTTTTTATTTATGTACATCTATAAAAGAAAAATAAAAAGAGATACAATGGTGCTGGCTTTAATAGCCGGTGTTTGGTTACTGTGCGTGGGCACACAAAAATTTTTGGTACCTGCTCTGTTTGAAAAAGTATTAAAACCCCACCAGGTGGTTCGCATATTTGCTACTTTTGGAATAGATGATTATAAATTTAAAAGCCCCGAGCGGATAGCAGAGATACAAAAGGAATTTGGAAAATTAGGGACAGTAAAAAAAGGATCGGGCGAAAAGGTGGAAAGTTATAATGTAAAGCAATCAAAAATAGCCATTGGCAGTGGTGGCTTTTGGGGAAAAGGCTTTTTGCAGGGTACACAAACCAGGGGCGAATTTGTACCGGCACAAAATACCGATTTCATTTTCTCTTCTGTGGGGGAAAGCTTTGGATGGTTTGGTTGTATAATATTAATGTTGTTGTATTTCGGCATCATGTTCCGCCTGATATTTCTTGCTGAACGGCAGCGGAGTACTTTTAGCCGGGTATATATTTATTGCGTCACCGGTATTCTTTTCTTCCACGTTGCCTTAAACGTTTGTATGACATTGGGCCTGGCACCATCACCGGGAATTACTCTGCCCTTGTTAAGTTACGGCGGCTCTTCACTGGTAACTTTTACGATCCTTCTTTTTATAGCCATTAAACTGGATGCAGACCGGCAGATGGTGTTGAGGTAAATCCGCCCTCATCCCCGTCCGTAACGGCACAGGAGGGCCATAAAGGGGTGTTAGCACTTTAATTTAATAGCCGCTTTTCCAGTAGCTTTGTTCCGAAACTTAATTTTAATAAAACCCTTTATAAATTAAGGGTCAAAGTTCCCCGCTGGCAAGCGGGGATTAGGCTATGAAAATAATTCCACTGAGTGAAGGTAGTTTTACGATAGATAAAACCAAACAGTTTGTACCGTTTGATCCGGCAAAAGATCACCTGCAGCAAAGGCCTGTTGGCAGCTTGCTGGTAGAAATTCAACCCTTCTGCATCATTACCAAAAATGATATACTGATAATTGATACCGGGCTGGGCTTCAGCAACCCGGATGGGACGTTACAGATTCATCAAAACCTGATGAACAACGGCATCAACCCGATGGAAGTAACCAAAGTATTGCTTAGTCATTTACACAAGGACCATTCAGGGGGTATTTGCAAAGAAGACAGCATACTGAGGCAACGATTTTTCAGTTTCCCCAATGCCGTTTATTATGTAAATAAGGAGGAACTGGCATTTGCTCTTGAGAAAGGTAAGCCATCTTACACACCCGGCGATTTTGAAATTTTATCCGGGGCAGACAACGTAATTTTTACAGCAGCAGCAGGTGATATTGATGATTATATCCGGTATGAAGTAAGTGGCGCACATTGCCCGTATCACCAGGTATTTTGGATAGAGGAAGATGGGGAAACAATTTTCTTTGGTGGAGATGTGTCGCCGCAGTTGCAGCAAATGAAAAGCAGGTTCATCGCCAAATACGATTTTGACGGGAAGAAATGTATGGAACTGAGACAGCAATGGTGGCAACTGGGGCAGCAGGAAAAATGGACCTTTTTATTTTATCATGATATTAAAACGCCTTTCCTGTCATTATAAGGTATAGCATGATAAAAAAGCCATCCTATGTATTTTTGGATGGCTTATTAACTGATTTTTTTAATTCTTTCGCAACAGCGGCCTTGCACCCTGCTCGACTCTCATCCTTTGCTGCCGTTTAATTGCTTTAATCAGTATTTGGTGAAACCGGCCTTCAGCTCCAAACATTCGGTTCATCCGCTGTTGACCCAGCACTTTTGAAAACTGATCTTTGTAGTGTTTCCTGAGGTTTAAAACTTTCTCATCCCTGTCAAGTACATCATCACTGCCCCTTGAAGAAACATTTAATTCTTTCAGTTCTTTTGAATACTGGTTGTACACAGGCCAAAACTTTTCTGCCTCTGCCGGGGTAAGTTCCAGTTCTTTGCTGATAAAAGCTACTTTAAGTGCTTCTATATTCTGTTGTTTTTGTTCTGGTGCCTGTGGAGGCTGATCCTGTGCTTTAGCGATTGTTGCGATGGCCACAACAACAATCAGAAGATATATCTTTTTCATCATCTTAAAATTAATTTTCTAATTTTTTTGAATCTATTTCCTGTAAAAAATTATCCAGTGTGGTATTATCCAGCAGATAATCCTCCTGCTTAGGCAAATCGTTTTCTTCCACATTGGAAGTTAACACTGCGATATCTGCATCGCTGCCATTTGTTTCCAAATATTGTGCAATGTCTTCTTCAGATAAATTATTTAGTGTTTCATCAAATTTTTCATTATCCATATTTTTCCCTTTCACTATGCTTGGCTCCAGTTGTGCGGCAGTAGATGGGGTGTTACTAATATCCGTTGGTTTGTTGGCATATTTAAAAACACTAAAAGCAAGTACACCTGTTATAACCGCAGCGGCAGCATATCGTACAAAAATGCTACGCTTCGGCAAACTAATCACTTTTGAAACCTGTTTTACCTGTGCTTTATTTAAAATGGCTGTTGGTAAATTTTCAAAATATCCCTTTGGCAGTTCAAAGGGCTGCATGGATCGAACGTTCGTTAAAAGGGCAGGTATTTCATCGCTATCCGTTTGTGAAAGAATGGAAGCAGGTAACTGTTCAAAATATTGACATGGTAATTGAAAGGGATTTTTTTTATTGAGGCCAGCCACTACCGCCGAAATTTGATTCAATTCTTCTGCTGCAGTTATTTCTTTTTGTGCTTTTATTTTAGCCATAACAGCCTCTGCCAGGGTATTAAAATAATCAACGGGAATTTCATCGCCCTTAAACATACCTGCAATAATTACCGGGCTGCTTTCTTCTTTAAGGCATATCAATATAGTGTCACATAGGGTTTCAAAATACCCATCCGGCACAGTAAACACATTGATTCGGTCTATCCCTGCTACCAGCGGGCTGATGCCACTTATTTCATTCAATATTTCAATATGCTTATTCATCACTCTTTACAGACACATTAATAACCATGCGGTTTAATTGTTCAGGATATAATTTTCTATTTTTTTTACGGCATGGTGGTAGCTTGCTTTCAATGCACCCTGGCTGGTTTCCAGTACCCGGCTCATTTCCTCATAAGGCATTTCATCATAATACCGCAGGTTAAACACTACCCGTTGTTTTTCGGGTAAGGTCTGCATCGCCAGTTGAAGTTTCCATTCTATCCTGCTGGCATCAAAACTTTTTTCTGCTTTCAGCTTTTCACTCAATCCATTTTCAACATCGCAGAGGGAAACGGATGCCTTTCTTTTTTGCTGTTCAATAAATGTAAGGCATTCGTTGGTTGCTATACGGTACAGCCAGGTATATAACTGGCTGTCTTCCCTGAAATTATCCAGCCCATTCCATACCTTAATAAACATATTCTGCAATACATCATTGGCATCTTCATGATGAATTACCATCCGGCGTATATGCCAGTATAGCCTTTCCTGGTATTTTTTTATGATACCGGTAAAGCCTTTTTCTTTTGTAGGCGTATTTTTAAACTGCAACAAAAGTTCTTTGTCTTCTGAATGTGGTAAGGCCATAAGTATTAAGCAAGGATAGAAATAAGTAAAGCCCTTCTTTGATTGTTTTTTTTGTTAATAGTTTAATGCTGCTATCGGGTTATAATTATTATCTAAATTTACTGAAATCTTTACAGGGTTGTCCTGTAACATTTGCATTAACGTATAAAAGCTTCATATATGATACCTGCGCCCCGTCTTTTCTTGTTTACCTGTTTATTGTTGGCTGTTGCCGGCAATGTTGTGGCACAAACTGTCCCTGCTGCGGTTTGGCAAACAGATGCGTATTCCATTTTCCCGGATAGTGTGGTGCAGGGAAATAAATTTTTGGCAAAAGCCCTTTCGGCAACAGAAATTATTTCCAATTATAAAAGCCCTGCCAACCAGTTGCAAAGCACCAAACTATCTTTCAAATTCAGTATTAACGGTAAGGATAATGAAATGGCACCCGGGGCGGATCATCATTTTAATCTGGTTGGTGGCCTTAACGAAACACCCGTGATAAAATTTGGCGAACAGTTAATCGACAATTCCGGGGAAACCAATACCTATCTGCAGCCAGATACAAAACTTACAATAAAAGTAGATATGAAAGCGGTGCTGGATGCCTTTAAAACGCAGGGTTTTTTCACCACCTTTAAAGGGGATAAAATTTATAAAGAAGACTTTAAAGGATTATTTGTAGCAGGCAATACGCTGCCTATGATATGGGATTTTGACAACCTTCATAATAAAGAAGGGCTTGAATTAAGGGATGACAATAGTGATGGTATATATGAAACTACATTAATCTTAAATGCACAAAAAGATGAAAAGCAAACGGATGCCCACTGGTCTTTGAAAAAAGATATTTCCGGATTTCCGCAATACAAATCGGGCTATGCCCTTACGGATGCATTGTACAATATGTCAATGGAGGAAATGATGAAAGCGGTAGAACACGACAGCACTTTCAGAACGGGAAAGGAGTGGGCCGGTGTTTGGACAAGGGATATCAGTTACAGCATCATCCTGTCAATGGCTTACCTGCAGCCGGAAGTGGCAATGAAAAGCCTGATGAGAAAGGTAAATAAGAAAAAAAGGATCATTCAGGACACCGGCACGGGTGGCGCTTATCCCTGCTCTACCGACAGGATGATCTGGGCAACAGCAGCCTGGGAAATTTACAAAGCTACCGGCAATAAAGACTGGCTGCAGCAGGCATATATCATTATTAAAAATTCTGTTGATGATGACATGGCAAATGCGTACGATGCCGAAACCGGAATGGTCAAAGGGGAGTCTTCCTTTCTTGACTGGAGGGAACAAACCTATCCAAAATGGATGCAGCCTGCTGATATTTATGAATCAGAAAATTTGGGTACCAATGCGGTGCATTACCAGGCTAATAAAGTATTGGCCGACATGGCTGCAATATTAAATAAAGGAGCAGATATTGTAAAATATAAAAACAATGCAGTAAAAATAAAAGCAGGCATTAATAAATATTTGTGGATGAAGGATAAGGGATACTATGCCCAGTATTTATACGGAACTGATTTTAAAACAATTTCACCAAGAGCAGAAGCATTAGGTGAAGCACTGTGTGTTTTGTTTGATATTGCAGAGGCCGGCCGGCAATCCTCAGTGATAGAAAATACACCGGTTACAGCTTATGGCATTTCCTGTATATACCCGCAGATACCAAGCATCCCTCCTTACCATAACAATGCCATATGGCCGTTTGTGCAGGCTTACTGGGCCTTAGCTTCTGCCAAAGCAGGCAATGAAAAGTCGGTAATGGAATCACTCGCTGCCATCTGGAGGCCTGCAGCTTTATTCCTTACCAACAAAGAAAATTTTGTTGCAGACAATGGTGATTTCGCCGGCACAGTTATCAATTCCAGTAATATGCTGTGGAGTTTGTCTGGCAGCCTTGCAATGGTGCATAAGGTAATTTTTGGTATAGAATTTAAACCTGATAAATTGGTTTTTCATCCCTTTGTTCCAGCGGCATTAGGAAAACATCATGACCTTACTAATTTTAAATACCGGAAAGCGGTATTAAATATTGTAATGACAGGTTCTGGTAATACCATTAAGTCATTTGTACTGGATGGAAAGTACCTGAATGCTTTTGAAGTGCCTGGTAATGCAGAAGGAAGGCATACCATAGAAATTTTATTGACAAATTCATTTTTACCAGCATCCAAAATAAATAAAGTGGGTAATTATACAACCCTTGCCACCCTGCTTATTTCCAATTCCGGTAAGGTAATCAACTGGCAAAATGATGTGGGTGCAAAAAAATATAAGGTATTAAAAAATGGCATGGTGGCGTTAGAAACCACCCGAACAAGCTACCAAAGCAATGATGTGGCAACTGCAGTTTACCAGGTAATTGCCCTTGATGAAAAGGGGGTGGGATCTTTTGCCAGTGAACCATTAGTGCTGGAAGGAATAAACCAATCTAAGATTTATGAGGTTGAAAAATTTGCAATTCGATCAGATTCGGCCTATAAAGGTGCTAATGGAAATTTTGTGGAGATAGCCAAAAATGTAAATACTAATATCAATATACCCATCACCGTTATTGAAACTGGCATTTACACTATCAGTTTCCGGTATGCCAATGGCAATGGCCCTGTTAATACAGAAAATAAGTGTGCCATCAGAACTTTATCAATTGATAAAAAGCGGACGGGTACAGTAGTATTTCCGCAGCGGGGCAAAGGGGAATGGAGCAACTGGGGCTATAGCAATTCCGTGAAGGCACCCTTACAGAAAGGCACGCACCTGGTTACGCTTTCTTTTACTGCAGCAAATGAAAACATGAATGAGATGATCAACCAGGCAATGCTGGATTATTTGCAGGTAGTAAGAATAAAATGATGCCCGGTCAGTTGTTTTTCCTGGCAATCACCCGTTCGGCCGCCACCACGATATTGGGAGCATCCAAACCATACTTGGTCAACAATTCAGCGGGTTTGCCGCTTTCGCCAAAGGTATCATTGGTGCCAATATATTCAATTGGAATGGGTAGGTGTTTGGCAGCTACCTGGGCAATGCTATCACCTAATCCGCCAATGATATTGTGTTCTTCGCAGGTTACGGCACACTTTGTTTTAGTGAAAGAAGCAATCACTGCGTCTGTATCTAATGGTTTAATGGTATGGATATTTATCACTTCCACGCTGATCCCTTTTTCTTCCAGTATCCTTCCGGCTTCCACTGCTTTCCACACCAAATGCCCACAGGCAAAAATACTTACGTCCTTTCCTTCTGATAATTGCTGTGCTTTACCAATAACAAAATCACTTTCTTTGGTAAAGATGGGCCAAACGGGGCGGCCAAAACGCAGGTACACCGGGCCCTTGAAATCTGCAATGGCTTTGGTGGCTGCTTTGGTTTGGTTATAATCTGCGGGAACGATTACTGTCATCCCCGGAAGCATTTTCATCAATCCAATATCTTCCAGGATCTGGTGCGTGGCGCCATCTTCGCCTAAAGTAAGGCCTGCATGGGAGGCACAAATTTTCACATTCTTGCCACTATAGGCAACAGACTGGCGAATCTGGTCATATACCCTTCCGGTACTGAAATTGGCAAAGGTGGTAGTGTATGGAATTTTACCTCCAATAGTCAATCCTGCTGCGAGTCCGATCATATTGGCTTCTGCAATGCCACACTGAATAAACCTTTCGGGGAATTCTTTTATAAAAGCATTTAATTTCATAGATCCCAGCAGATCGGCTGTCAAGGCAATGATATTTTCATTCTGTCTTGCTGCTTCCAGTATACCATCTCCAAAACCACTGCGGGTATCTTTATTACCTGTTACCTCAATTGCTTTTAACATACAATAATTCTTTTTACCGTTATTTTTTAAAGGCGCAAGATAAGGGATGAATAAATAAAAATATCGCTTTTATCCTTCGGCTGTTGCTTCTTCTTTTAATTTCAGTTCCCATTTCCAGGCGGTATCCATCATGCTTTCCAGGTTGTGTTCAGGAGTCCAGCACAATTCGGTTTTAGCTTTATTGTTATTGGCATAAATAGCAATTACATCACCGCTCCTCCGGGGGCCAATGGTATAATTTAATTTAATTCCGCTTACTTTTTCAAAGGCGGCAATTGCTTCCAGCACTGTATAACCATCTCCCGAACCTAAATTAAAAACCTCGGTCCTGCTTTTATTTTTTTTGTTGATTAGGTACTCCAGTGCCAGTGTATGGGCATGTGCAATGTCACTAACATGGATAAAGTCCCGCACACAACTGCCATCCCTGGTATTGTAATCATTTCCAAAAACCTGCATCGCAGGCAGTTTGCCAATAGCGGTTTGGGTTATGGCAGGAATTAAATTTGCCGGCCTGCCAATGGGTATTTCACCTAATAAAATAGAGGGATGTGCGCCAACCGGATTAAAATAGCGCAACAATATGGCCTGCATGTTATTACTTTTTACGGTATCCTGTACAATCACTTCTCCCATTTGTTTGGTTGCACCATAGGGTGATTCAGCCGGCTTTTGAGGCGTTTCTTCTGTTACAATCATCGCATCGGGATTTCCATAAACCGTACAGGAAGAGGAGAATACAAAATGAGGCACGTTAAACTCCTGGGCACATTTTAAGATGTTTACCAGGGAAATGATATTGTTTTCAAAATATATCAGCGGTTTGCCCACCGATTCGCCCACAGATTTGTATGCAGCAAAATGTATAATGCCGGTGATATCACCGTTCTCTTTAAAGATTTCCCTGGTATTTTCCAGGTCACATAAATCAACCGGATAATTCTTGATTTTATGACCGGTAATTTTTTCTGCATTCGCTAAAATACTGCTGCTGCTCCTGGAATTATTGTCTATGGAAATTACATCAAAGCCATTCTGTATCAGGTCAACAATGGTGTGTATGCCAATATAGCCACAACCCCCGGTTACAAGTATTTTCTTCATTTTGTTATATTTATTACTATTCGATGCATTAACTATTGCTGTTTTTTGATCCTTTTACATTGCAAATTAACTGTTTGTTCTTTGCTAAAATAAAAAATCACCTGCACCTGCAGATGATTCTGAAAACGGTAATCCTGTATTTTTATTTTACAAAAAAAGAAGTAATATAGTAGACAATACCAGCCAGCAAAGCACTTACAGGAATGGTCAGTATCCAGGCCCATAAAAGATTTACGGTAACTCCCCAGCGAACAGCGCTCAACCTTTTGGTGGCTCCCACCCCGATTATTGAACCGGTTATCGTATGTGTTGTACTTACAGGTATGCCCATTTGTTCTGTCATGAATAAGGTTAGCGCTCCGGAGGTTTCTGCTGCCACACCTTCTAATGGGGTTACCTTGGTTATTTTGGTACCCATTGTTTTTACAATCTTCCAGCCGCCACTCATGGTACCCAGGCCGATGGCGGTATAGCAGGCCAAAGGCACCCAGGTAAGGTCTTTTAAAGCGGTACCCACATCCGGATACTTCGCAGCGTTAAAGGATACAAAGGCAGCTCCGATAATACCCATTACTTTTTGTGCGTCATTGCCGCCATGCCCAATACTAAAGGCCCCCGAAGAAAGCAACTGCAGTTTTTTAAACAGTTTCGCCGTGCGGAATGCATTAGGAGATTTTACTTTTTCTGAATAAATATAGGCACAGGTAAAAATAAGCATCATGGCCAGAATACCATAGATGATTATTGAGTTATCTGCTTTGGCGAGTGCTTTTGACAGGGCGGCTGTATCTGCAGATGAATTTGTTTCTGATTGTATTTTTTCTGCCAGCTTTTTTGCACCCAGTTTTTTGTATTCTCCCAGGTAGGGCATACCTGCTTTTACATAAGCTGCTGCAGTTTCATAAGCCGCTTTGTCTGTCTCAGTTTTTTCGGCGTTTTTCTTCAGCGTTTCAATTTTGTAATACTTGCCAAGGTTCTCTTCCAGCTTATTTTGTTCAAAATGAGCAAATAAAAACCAGGTAAAAACTCCCACCAGCGCTATTATCCCTACCTTGGCCCAGGTATTACGCATGATAGTGACCAGGGTTATAAAAATAGAGATGAACATGCCGATCAGTGGGGCAAGAAAAATAAAAAGTACAATTTCTGTTATTTTTTTTATTTCTATTATCGAGCCTATGGAAGTAAATCCTTTTGTTAAATAGGCATGTGTAATGGCAGCACCTGCAAATCCACCAATGAGTGTGTGAGAAGAGGAAGACGGTATGCCATACCACCAGGTAAGGAGGTTCCAGAAGATGGCAGCAATAAGCCCTGCCAGTATCACAGGCAGGGTAATATATTCTGCATGTACCGTTTTGCCAATTGTGTTGGCCACTGCATGGTCTTTAAAAATAAAGTAGGCAACAAAGTTGAAAAAGGCCGCCCACACCACTGCCTGGAAAGGGGTCAATACTTTGGTAGAAACAATGGTGGCTATTGAATTGGCAGCATCATGAAAGCCATTGATATAATCGAATATAAGCGCCAGTATTACAATAACTACAAGCAGTGTCATAAGTTTATTTTTCCCCTATCCCAAAGGGGGATAAGTACGTTTTTCAAATGTTGCTGGTAACACCCCTTTAGGGTCCGCCCGTGCCGGTACGGACGGGGATGGGGGCTAAGCGTATTTTACAATAATAGATTCTATAACATTGGCAGCATCTTCACATTTGTCGGTTACTATTTCCATTACCTGGTAAATCTCCCTTTTCTTTATCACTTCTTTGGCGTCAGGCTCTGTGGCAAATAAACGCTCGATACTCATATCAAAAACATCATCGGCCTGGTTCTCTATGCTGTTGATGGAAACAAGCGCATCTGTTATCTGCCGCATATTTTTCATATTGCGTAATTCTGTAACAGCCTTATGTACCTGAACGCATCCATTGGCTATCAGGTCGGCCATTTTTTGTATGCCAATATCGTTTGGGTTTACCCTGTAGAAATTTATCTTTTTTGCCGAAGCGTAAATATAGTCAGCAATATCATCCAGCGCAGAAGCTAAATAGTGTATATCCTCCCTGTCAAAAGGGGTAATAAAGTTTTTACCCAATTCTGTAAAAATATTGTGGGTGAAATCATCATTCACATGCTCCATGTCTTCTATTTCCTGTATCAGTTGGGCCCTTTTATCAAAATCTGGCTCATTCACTACCTCCTTCAGTTTTTCGCCCATTTTTACCAGTTCCTCAGCCACACTTTCAAAAAGTTGAAAGAAGATCCTGTCTTTGGGTAGGAAGATTTTTAAAATAGAGTTGAAGCCCATGATCGTTAATTTTTTTGCGGCAAAAATAGCTTTATTGGCTTGTAAGGATTGATCTTTAGAATTCTTAATGTTAAGTTAACATTGAAATAAAATTAAATTCAGTAAACAATATAAAATGCCCGCTAATTTATGACTGTTTATTAATACCCGTACAAAACTTAACCCGCGCTTGTAACAGCTTGAATAGTGGCAATCAGGATGAAGGGGAAAGCAAAAAAAGTGGCAGGTAAACATACCCTTAGCGTATCATTTTTTATTTTAATTTAATTTTTTTCCATTTATTACCAACTTTACCCCGCAGGCTAGCAACAAATTTTAAAATTCACTTGTCTATTTTTTGTGAAATGATTGTTAATTTTGTATTTTCATTCAATATTTATAACCAAACAACTTTTATGAGAAAAATTGCAGTATTATTTGCGGTGCTATTTTGTAGCACTGTTGCTGTTTTTGCCCAGGTACAGGTAAAGGGTAAAATAGCAGACTCCAGGGACGGCTCTCCAGTAGCAGGAGCAACCATTAAGGTAAAAGGCGAAAAAGGCCTGGTTATTAGCAACCTTGATGGGTCTTTTCAAATAACAGCCAAATCCTCCAGTGGAATGCTTGACATTTCAGAAATTGGGCATATCTCTCAATCAGTTAAATTTTCAGGTACTGATGACATCCTGGTTAGGCTGGTTCAGGATACCAAGGCGTTAAGTGAGGTGGTAGTTACCGGTGTAGGTACAGCTACTTCCCGTAAAAAGCTGGGTATTTCTGTAGAATCCATTTCTGCCGATAAATTGCCACAGGCTCCTACCAATTCAATTGACCAGGCACTGGTAGGCAAAATACCCGGAGCTCAAATTTCGAGTATTGATGGTACTCCCGGCTCAAGAACAAACATTTTGCTTCGTGGCATCAATACCCTGCAGAGGGGTACTTCGCCGGTAATATTACTTGATGGTGTGCAGGTGGGTGCTACCGACCTTAGCCAGTTAGATCTGAGTAATGTAGAGAAAATTGAAGTGGTGCAGGGCGCTGCAGCAGCTACTATATATGGTGCACAGGGTGCTAATGGTGTTATACAATTATTTTCTAAGAAAGGCAGGCAGGGTAAACTTAATATTAATTTTAGCAGCAGTATTTCATCTAATAGCTATATTAACTCTGGAAAAGTATCTAAAGCACGTTTCCATAGTTTCAGAACCAATGCAGCCGGAAGATTAGGTAATGGTGACGGATCTGATGTGGAGATTGATGTTGATGGTACTACCGGGGTTGCCTGGGCTAATGGAAGCACAGGTTGGCCGTCAGCTATGGCAAATCCCAATAACATTGGAAATAAACCTTATGTTCCTAATGATAATGGTGATTTAGGTTATCATGATCACTTTGCCCAGTTGTTTAGAAATTCGATGAACTCCAACGCCAGTCTGAATATTTCTGGCGCATCAGAAAAAACTGATTTCAGTTTTGGTATTTCTAACAATAACCAGGAAAGTGCAATCAGGGGTAATGGGGGTGTAAACAGAACTAACCTGACTTCTAATTTGGGGATGGAACTCTTCAAAGGGTTTAAACTGAGGTCAATTACGCAATTGGTTTACACAAGAAATACGATGATGCCTTTTTACCAGCAGGGCAGGAATAATGTGTATAATATGCTGAACGTTTCTCCTTTCTTTGATTTAAACAGGAAGCAGGATGATGGCACTTATCCGGCATACATGTATGGTGGACCTGTAAGTGTTAATGGATATAATTTTAATAACGATGTAGAATACACCTCTAACAGGGAAAATTCAATAGATATTATTCAAAATATTGGGGCTACCTATAAAGTAAATCGTTTTCTTGATGTAGAAGCAAAATATGGGCTTAATTTTAATGATGATAAGGCAAACTGGATTTTCAGGAACCAGGAAGGTAATCTGAATTCTATGAACTGGGGTCCGCAAAATGCTGCATGGAATTATAATGGTGATGATAATAAAGGCGAGATCAATAAATACACCAACAATACTGTTTATCAAAATTTCCTCGCAACAGCCTATCTGAAGTTTGATCTTGAAAGGGAATTAAAGTTAAAATTCCCCCTTACCTCCAATACACAATTGACTTATGACTTCAGAAAAGATCGTTTTTATGAATACGATACTTATGGGTTAAGGTTAAGGCAAAACAATCCTGTTTTGGATATGACACAAACAGAGCAACAGGCGGTGGCTACAGATTATACCAGGCTTTTTGTTACCTATGGCTATTTGGTAAATCAAAAATTTGACTTTGGTGATTATGGTGGTATTTCTGCTGGTTTCCGTTCTGATTACTCCTCTGCATTTGGTAAAGGATCTAAACCACAAACCTTTCCAAGAGGCGATGTGTATATTCGTCCATCGAGCTTCAATTTCTTTAAAAATTCAGGCATAAGCAAAGTTATTTCTGAGTGGAAAGTGAGGGCTGCGTATGGCGAAGCAGGTATTCAGCCATTAGCTTATGACCGTTTCCCGGTACCTACTACAAGAAATATTGGTGACGAAGGAGCAGTAATTGCACCATCTGTCTTATTAAATACAGATTTGCAGGTTGAAAAATCAAAAGAATTAGAAATTGGTACTGACGTTACACTAAGTGTTTCAAAGAATAAATGGTTTTCAAATTTGGGCTTTAGCTTTGTTTACTGGAACAGGAAAAGTGACGGTGTAATTTATAATTCCCCTTTAGCTCCTTCTACAGGTGGATCAACCGTTAAAGACAATGCCATTGGTTTGGGTTCAAACGGAATTCAACTTTCATTGAATGCAACCGTATTGGCTACCAAAAACTTTAAATGGGATTTTACCACCAACTGGTCTCACCAAAGCAGCAAGGTTACCAAGCTGGTTGGCCCGCCAATCACTATCGGGTTTAGTGGTGGTAGTACCGGATTGGTATTGGAAGAAGGTGCATTAATTGGTCAGGTATTCGGTAAAAAAGCCTTTACCAGTTTAGACGAGAGAAGGAAGGACGGCACACCATATATTGATAAGGCGGATTATGGTAAGTATGAAATAGTGAATGGATATGTTGTAGATACATTGTACAAGAGCATCCTGTTTACCAACCAGGCCTATGCCTTTGGTGATCCTAATCCTAAATTCAATGCTTCTTTCATCAACTCTTTCTCTTATAAGGATTTCTTAACAGTTGGATTCCAGTTAGACTGGATTTATGGAAGCCATTTGTACAACCAGACAAAAGAATGGATGTACAGGGATGGTATCAGCAGCGATTTTGATAAGCCTGTTACCATTAATGGTGTATCAGGTGCCTACACGGCGTTTTATAGAAGTGCTTATGCAGATATGTTTGGTAGCCGAAACGGAGACAGGAACAGCACGAAGAACTACTTTTATGAGAGTGCCTCTTTTGCAAGGTTACGCAATGTAAGTATCGGATTGGATTTTGCCAGATTGTTTAACATGAAGGCCTTTTCAAAATTGCAACTGGTAGTGAGTGGAAGAAACATTTTCACCATAACCAAGTATTCTGGATTTGACCCGGAAATCAGCTCAGGTACTGTAAACTCAGCTTTAGAAAGAGGGGTTGATCACAACTCTATGCCGAATCTTAAATCTTACCAGATTGGTTTGAATGTTGGGTTTTAATTTGTTAATCTATAAACTTACTACAATGATAAAATATAATAAAGCAATACCCTTTCTTATGCTATGTACAGCACTTGCTGTGTTTTCATGTAAAAAGGAGCTGGATATTAAAAATCCTAATGCTGTAGCATTAGCAGATCTCACAACCGAAGATGATATTATCAGTATTGCCAAGGGCGGTACTTATATCAATGGTTTTAATGGCCCGGGCGGTAACAGCCTCGGATGGTTAGGTGATAGTTATTTTTCTCTTGGCTTAGCTTACCACTCTTTAATGGGAGATGAAGTAGGTGCCGAAGCCGCAAACCAATTGATTAACCAGGTAAGCCTACCCGACAAAGTAACCTATGATGATGGAACAAGCACTGTAAACAGTGCTCCGTCCAAGCAGGTTTACAAAATCAATAATTCAATTTTTAACCCGGGTGCTAATCCCCTGTACTACGAATGGATCTGCATGTATGCTATGCTTAATGCAAGCAATAAAACACTAAAACAAATGGATATCACCCAATTTACTGGCGATACTGCAACAAAAAAGAACACGCTCAGGGCATGGAGTTACTGGTGGAAAGGGTTTGCCTATGCTAAACTGGGGTCTATGTATTATGCCGGGTTGGTTGTAAATACAGTAGATGCAACAAAGCCGGGATCAAGTATTTATTTATCTCATTCAGATATCATAAAAGAATCAAACAGGAATCTTGAAATTTCTAAAGGACTCTTGAATAACATTGCTAATACTGATGGAGATTATGAATCTTATATTGGCCGCCTGATTCCTGCTTTTTGCCAGGTAGGGAAAGGCGGTGTTATTGATATACCTATGTTCATCAGGAATATCAATACACTGGAGGCAAGAAATCTTTTGGTAAACAAAACGGTAAGTGGCGTGGGCCCTATGCCTGCAATGGCTGCGGCAGACTGGAATCAAATACTAACCTTAACTGGAAATGGCATCCAGGCAGATGACTATGTTTTCACAGGTCGTACAGCAGCTTCAAACGGATTTTTTGGTTCAGGATCTGGATCTGTTCAGGCTATGACAGCCATTAATTCATCAACTTCCGGCCTTAAAACTTTCCGTTTAAGTGAGCGTTTGTACCAGGATTTTAAAAACGGTGATTCTAGAAAAGACAACAACTTTGTTCCTAAGGATTATAAGAACCAGGTAGGTGGTTTTACCTTCAGTACAAGGTATGCCTTAAAGAATAAGGGAACAATTGCCAATAGCGATGTAGGAGAACAGGAAATTTTTATTGCTGGCAGCTATGAAGAAAACGAATTAATGAAAGCGGAAGCTAACATTAATTTAGATGCAGTTGATGCAGGATTGTCAAGTATTGATGCAGTAAGAAATTACCAGGTATCTGGTTTGTCTCCCCTGGCAGGCACAGGTCTTACTGCTGCACAGGCAAAAGAAGAATTAAGACTTGAAAGAAGAACAGCTCTTGCCTTCAGAGGATTAGCCTTCTACGATGCCCGTCGCTGGGGGTATACTTATGACGTAAGCAAAGGAGGTGGCAGGTCTAAAGCTGTAGTGTATACCTCTGCAGGTGTTCTAAATAACAATGCAGTTTTGAACTATAACTTCCCCGATTACTGGGATGTTCCGGATAATGAAGTGTATATAAATCCGCCAGCGGCAGGAAGTGCCCCGGTTAAAAACCCGGATTAATTAAACCTTATTTCTATTTTAAGAGACTGGCTCATCCCCAGTCTCTTTTATTTTTTTATAACTAGGCAGGCCTGGTATATAGCTAACTTTACTAGGGTGATTCATGAAGTTGAGGATGAACTTTTAGGATTTAAATTGGGTGTACTTTTAACCTGTATTCGGGCTCCAGGCAAAAAAACATGACATATTTTATTTCCTGAGGATTGTTGCTTATAAATGCTTTTTTTAATGGCAGCAATTATCCTGTTGTACAATTTTATTTATTTTAACAAAAAAGCAGCAATCTGACTGATTACAATGTCCTCTAATAAAGTGGATTGAAAATTCTGGATCAGGAAGTTGAAAATTTAATATTTATTAATTATTTCGTTCTTTTTTGAAAAATTTCTTTTTTTAATACACTTTTCAATTCTAAATTGTTAATTTCACAATTAACGTTTCTTTTAAGTCAAGTGCCAGGTGTACCAAACATTATTTAAAACCAAAATTTAATTAAAAATGAGAAAAATTATGACTATGGTAGTAGTTGCACTACTATCATCAGCACTCGTTTCAGCTCAAAACCGGCCTATAACAGGGAAGGTAACTGATACGAAAGGGGTACCTGTTCCGGGTGCAACGGTCAGTACCAAAAGCGGTGCTACCGTAGCAGCAGACGCCAACGGGAATTTCCAGATCGATGCGCAGACAGGAGATGTAATAAAGGTAACTTCGGTAGATTTCGGAGTAGCTACTGTTAAAGTTGGTCCTGGGTCCTTACTTACTGTTTCTCTTACAGCTAAAGACAATAAATTGGAAGAAGTGGTAGTAACTGCCTTTGGTATCAAAAGAGAGCCAAGGTCATTAGGAACTTCAGTAGCCAAGGTGAGCAACAAAGACCTTACTCAAGGCAAGGTTACCAATATCGCCACCGGTTTGTCGGGTAAAGTTTCCGGTTTACAGATCAATAATGTTAACAGCAGTGTTGACCAATCCACAAGGATTACTTTAAGGGGTAACCGGTCCATACTTGGAAATAATGAAGCATTGATAGTAATTGATGACGTTGTAATGTCAAGAGACCAGGGAGGTGCAATACTTGCCCAGTTAAACCCAAATGATGTTGAAAATGTATCAATATTAAAGGGCGGTAGCGCATCTGCCATTTATGGTTCTGACGGTTCCAACGGCGTTATTATTGTAACCACCAAAAAGGGCACTAAAGGAAAAGCGGTCATTAATTTTAGTAACACTACCCAATTGCAGGAAATTGCCTACCTGCCTGATTTACAGAATAAATTTGGTCAATATGGTGGTGAGTTAGATCCGAATCAATACCCTGGCATCGTGTATTTTCCTGAAAACCCATTTGTGCCTTATGTGCCTTATGAAAACCAAAGTTACGGCCCTGCTTATAATGGGGCTTCAATAACACTTGGTGCTCCGGTAAGATTTTACAATGCAGATGGTACTTACTTTGATTCTTTAAAGCATAGCACTTATTCTGCACGCCCTGATGCAAAAAAAGGTTTTTTTGATAAAGGACTTACGGTACAGAATGATATTTCTATTTCTGGCGGAGATGATAAAAGTAAATTTTTCCTGAGCATACAGGATGTAAACATAAAAGGTACTGTTCCTAAAGATAAAAATCACAGGAACACGTTCAGGTTAAATGGTTCAAGGGAGTTTGACCGCCTCACTGTTGGATATTCAGTGGATTACACTATTCAGCATTCCAATACCACACCTGGTGCTTTTGGTGTTAATGGCAGCCCTGCCACTTTTGGCGGTTCCTATTATCAAAACAGGGCAGTTTACTGGACGGTGTTAAACACCCCTGCCAATGTAGATCTTAGGGATTATAGAAATTGGCAGACAGATAATTTCGCCAATCCTAACGGATATTTCAATGCCTATTATGGCAATCCATGGTGGCAAATTGATGCTTCAAGATTTGACAGCAAAAGAAATACCCTGATCGGAAATTTAGACCTGAAATATAAAGTAACAGATTGGTTTAGTTTACAGGGTGTAGCAGCGATCACCAGGTTTGATGTAACTCAAAAATTCACTTACCAGGGCTTTAAATTTGCTGATTGGGCAAAAGCCGACGTATACGGGTCTGGCAGAAGTACCACTGATGCCCAGGCTGCTCAATATGATAATTTTGCTTATAACAACCGTTTAACCGGAAGTGTTTTTGCCAGTTTTAATAAAGACTTTAAAAATAATATTACTGCTAAATTATTATTGGGTGCCACAACATTTGATGAAACGGAAAGAACCCTTAATACATCAGCCAACCAACTGGTAATCCCGGATTTTTATAACATTTCAAACCGGGTGGGAGAAGCAGGCGTTTATGAAAATATTTCTCAATACAGGAAGAATGGCGCATTTGCAGATCTTGCATTAAGTTATAATGATTATCTTTTTGTTCATGGAACATTCAGGAATGACTGGGATTCAAGGCTTGATAAAAACAGCAGAAGCTACAGGTATTATTCTGGCGACGTAGCCTTTGTTTTTACTGATGCTATCGCTGGATTAAAAGGGAATAATATTTTAAGCTATGGTAAAATTAAAGCGGCCATTGGTAAAACAGGTAATGTAAGCGTAGGGCCATATAGCCTGGACAATGTGTTTAACAGTGCTCCTAATTTCCCTTATGGAAGTACAGCAGGATTTACCGTTTCCAATGCATTAAACAACCGCCTGCTTAAACCAGAGATAACTACTGAAAAAGAAATAGGTCTGGATTTAAGATTCATGAAAGATAAGATAGGACTTAATTTAACGGCCTATCAATCAAACACAATTAACCAAACACTTCCGGTGCAGGTTAGTTCTGCTACAGGCTTTACTTCTGCTTTATTAAACAGCGGAGAAATGCAGAACAGGGGTATCGAGGCAGATCTTACTTTTACTGCTATTGATAATTCAAGGACTGGAGGCGTAAGGTGGACTCTTGGAGGTAACTTTTCCTACAACGAAAATAAAGTCCTTTCTCTTTACCCTGGTATAGATAATTTTCTTTTAACTGGTTCTGCAAGTCAATATGTGGTTAAAGGTGCTGCATTTCCCCAGATCAAATTATCTGATTGGAAACGTGATCCTACAGGAAGAATTATTGTAGATAAAACATCCGGTTTCCCAACACCCAATGATTCCTTGTCAACTTATGGAACTTCTAATCCTCCATATAAACTTGGATTTAATACCAGCGTTAGTTACAAAGGGTTTACTTTATCGGTATTGGCTGAAGGCAGGTTCGGAGCAGTTATCTATAATTCTATAGGAAATGCATTGGATTTTACCGGGGTATCAGCTTATTCTGCACAAACAGATCGTGTTCGTTTCGTCATTCCCAATTCCTCATTTGATGATGGAACAGGTAAGTATGTAGCCAATTCTAATGTTGCCGTTAAAAATGGTAATAATGATTTTTGGGCGAGTACCTGGAATGGTGTGGGAAGCACATATTTGAACAGTGCAGATTTTTGGAAAATAAGGGAAGTATCACTTTCTTATGTTTTCCCAAAAAATCTCTTTAAGAATAAATCAATTTTCAAGCAAATTTCCGTTGCTTTGGTTGCCCGTAATCTTTTCACTTTCAGGGCTAAAGAAAATGTATGGACAGATCCTGAATTTAGTAACACAACGGGAAATGCTATTGGTACAACTGATATTAATCAAAACCCTCCAACAAGAACTTATGGAGCCAATGTAAATATCACTTTCTAAATAAATAGTTTAACTGAAAAATAATAAAATGAAAAGAATATTTTTAATACTAACAACCATATCAATGATTGCATGGGCAGGTTGCAGCAAGGGCTACCTTGATGTAAACACCAATCCCAATCAATCTACTTCTGCTGACCCGAGCCTCGTGCTGCCTGCTGCCCTCGCAGTTACGGTAGCCCAATGGTATCCCGGTCCCACTGCTCACGCCGGCTGGCTGGGTTCATGGGCAATCAGCGGAAGTTACGCTATCAGTTCTACCGATTTCAGCACTTACAAGATGACCACTGATTTTGGTGATGGACTTTGGCAAACGTCTTATGATAATCTTGAAGATTATCAATATATAATCGACAAATCAGCTTCCAGCAACCAACCTTTTTTACAGGGTGTGGCCAAAGTAATGAAAGCTTATCAATTTCACCACCTGGTTGATTTATGGAATAACGTTCCTTTTGCAGATGCTTTGAAAGGGGCTTTGTCTTTGAGGCCAACTTATTCAAAGGGAATGGATATTTACGACAGTTTATTTAACGAAATTAAAGGTGGAATCAATTTAATCAAGACGGCTCCAACAACTGCAAGTTCCACTTCGGATATCATGTTCGGTGGAGACAAGACAAAATGGATACAATTTGCCAATACGGTAAGATTGAGGATGTTGTTACGTATGTCTGAATTGACAACCAAACCTGCCTTTTTTCAGCCGAATTTGGATCTGACAAAAAATGAAGCAGCTGGTTTTCTTTCGACTGATGCATTGGTTCAACCAGGATATACAAATTCAACCGGAAAAGGAAATCCTTTCTGGCAGCGCTTTTATGATCTTAGCGGTGGCCAGGTTTCCAGCTTTGGTGATTTCTGGGCCCCAAGTGTATTTGCGGTAAATTTTTATAAATCTAATAATGACCCAAGGTTGAACAGGGAATATTCTCCTGTAAAAAACACCACTAATACTTTTACCGGCAATACTTTAGGAGCACCTAATGGAAATCCTACCAATGGTAACTATTCATTATTTGGACCTGGTGTTCTTTCAGGACCTACTACAGCTGCTGTTGTTATGTTGGATGCGGAAAGTTACTTTCTGCAAGCTGAAGCTGCAGTATTAAATTACGTTCCCGGTAATGCAGAAGCGCTTTACCACCAGGGCATCACTGAATCATGCCGTTACCTGGGTGTGCCGGATTATAGTACCGCTGCGGCAACATACTATGCACAGGCTGATAAACCCGATGTGTTTTTTGATGTTGCTGCAAGTAATTTGGCAAAGCAATCAATCATTATCCGTCAAAAATGGGCTGCTTTAAACAGTATTAATGGTTTTGAAGCCTATGCGGATTACAGGAAATTTGATTATTTACATACTGGCAATGCGCCATATGCAGGACCGTTGGGAAATACACCTTTCAGTGTTTCTCCTTACATAGATCTTGCTAAAATACCTTTGCGTTACAAATATCCAACAAGTGAATATTCTAAAAACCCTGATAACGTAATTGCGGAAGGTTCTATTGATCACCAGGCCGGTAAAATCTGGTGGATGAAGTAGTAATCAACATTAAAACTTTAAAAAAATTATTATGAAAATAAAATTAATTAAAAGGATAGGAGTAACGCTAAGCGCTGTTTTGCTTATTGCCGCTTTAAATTCCTGCGTTAAAAACCGTAATTACTCGGCAACAGATTTTTCACAGGTGCAAAATGTAGTGGATTTACCCGTGATCGGATTCAAAGCACTTGCTTTTGACGTAACACCGGTTCCACAGATAGTGAAGATATATGTGGAGCTTGGCGGGCCTATACCTGATAAGGATGTAGAGGTTACCCTGGCATACGATCAAGCTGGATTAGATGCCTACAACCTGGCTAATACAGATACTGTTGGCCCAAATGCTACAGGTAACATTACCCATTTTGTTCAATTAGCAGACAGTGCCTACACGCTGACAAGTTTAAAACTGACTATTAAAAAAGGCGAAAGGCTTGGGTATGCAACATTATCAATTATTCCAAGCAAAGTTGACCTCTCTATTCAAAATGCACTTGCGTTTAAAATTGCAGATGCCGGAGGAATAACTATTGCAGAGAATTTAAAATCGGTAATCTATGCGATAGTAGTTAAAAACGAATGGGATGGTGATTATGATGTTACCGGTTGGTTCTTCCATCCTTCGGCAGGACGTGAAATTGGTACAGTTAAACACCTTTCTACTATCAACGGCATTAGAGTTGAAGGCGGTGTGGGAGACCTTGGAGCAACAATGCAATTTGATGTTGTTAATAATGCAGTTACCAATTGGTCAAGCGGTGGCTTTACATCTTCAGCTTTCATGACAGCCGATAACCCCGGCGGTGCTGATTATTCAAATCCATCCAATGCCGGATTTGTTCCCGGTGATGCTACCTATAATAAAACTATTTATAATAACACCTACGATCCTGCTACAAAAACTTTTTATATGCACTATGGATATAGAAATGGAGTTGTAGGTGGACAGGATGTTTTTACCCGGCAGATATATGAAAAGTGGGTAAGGAAATAACATCAAATCGTTTTCTTTATAAACAGGCTGTCTTTACGGACAGCCTGTTTTATTTTACCAACAAGATCTTTTATTAATCCTTTTTATCAATTCAAACTTTGGGTTAAAATGATTTTTTAATAAAAAAATATCAGTATGCAGGGGCACTAAATTTTGTTAATAAACTATGTTTGAAATAACAATTATTTCGCGTTGCTTTACTGTAGAAAAAAACAACATGAGCTTGAGGAAACAAGGTATACTGCTCGCAGTACTTTTATGTATTGCTTCTCAATCACATGCCCAGTTTTTAATGGATATGCTGGACACTACCAAAGAAGCTGGCAAAGGGCTGCTCAACATCTATAAAAAATTCGATCACCTGCGCATTGGGGGCTATATACAGCCCCAGTTTCAGCTAACGGGTAAGGAAGGAGCCAGCAACTTTGAAGGAGGTGATTTTGGAACCCATGTAAGCAATCGGTTGATGCTTCGCCGCAGCAGGATCAAAATTGATTACCTGCATATCAACAATCAAAATGAACCGGGACTGCAAATTGTATTTCAGATTGATGCTACTGAAAGGGGCTTCACCGTAAGGGATATGTGGGGAAGGCTTTTTGAAAACAGGTTTAAACTTTTTTCTTTTACAACTGGCATGTTTGCCAGGCCATTTAGCTACGAAGTTAATTTAAGTAGCGCAGACAGGGAAAGCCCGGAAAGAGGGCGAATGAGCCAGCTGTTGATGAAAGGTGAACGTGACCTTGGTATCATGATTTCTTTTGATGTAAGAAAAGAAAAGCATTTTTTGAAGAATATAAAAATTGATGCCGGGTTTTTTAACGGTCAGGGGATTGTGGCAAACGGAGATTTTGACAACAAAAAAGATTTTATCAGCAGGATATCTTTAAAACCAACTTTTGTAAGCAGGAGAATTGTATTAACCGCAGGTGCATCGTTATTAAATGGCGGTTTGTTGCAGGCTACAAAATATGTTTACAGTACCACTGAAATGAACGGTGTAAAAGTTGTTTCTTTAGATTCGAACGCTTTTAATGCCGGTACATATTCACCCAGAATTTATAAAGAACTGGATATTCAGTTTAAAATAAAGAACACAATTGGCTTTACCGAATTCAGGGCGGAGTATATTGTCGGCACCCAAACAGGTACCGCAGGCAGTTCTGAAACACCGACTGCATTAATGAATGGCCAGGAAGGATTTTATTTGCGACACTTTAATGGAGTTTATTTATACTTTCTGCAGCATCTCTTCTCTCTGAAACATCAACTGGTAATTAAGTACGACTGGTACGATCCTAATACTAAAGTGAAGGGAAATGAAATTGGTAAATCAAATACCAATTTTTCTGCTGCGGATGTTAAGTATAGTACGCTTAATATTGGTTATAATTATGCTATTTCATCATTGGTGAAACTGAGTTTGTTTTATGCAATCGTAAAAAATGAGATAACCTTATTGCCAGCTTATACATCAGATCTGAAGGATAATGTTCTCACAGCCCGTTTACAATTCAGGTTTTAACCGGACGCTTAACATTGGCGTAACACACCCATAACATTTCCGTAACCTTCCATTCATTTTCTCATAACATGAAAGTGGTCTCTTTGCATAAATAAAAAATGCATGAGAAATATTCCGTTTACCGTTCTCTTTATATTGTACTCCATTACTTCATTTGCTCAAAAAGGGAAGATAGAAGGTAAGATTACTGATTCTAAAACAGGCAATAAATTATCAGGTGTTTCGGTTTCAACGGGTGGAGATAAATCTATAGCGGTTTCCAATACTGATGGGTATTTTGTGATAACTGCAGATGCAGGTAAAAAATATACCCTCAAATTATCTTCTATAGGGTATGGCTTAAAAGAAATTACCGATGTAGAAGTGTCAGAAAACCAGGTGTTGAATCTTGAAATACAAATGGAACCCGCTTCCAAAACAGAAACAAATATTGTTATCAAAACTACTTCTGCACGAAAAGAATCTGTATCAGCATTAATAGCCTACCAAAAAAATACACCGGTAGTTGCGCAGGTTATCAGCGCAGAAGCGATCAGAAGATCACCTGATAAAAATACTGGTGAAGTATTAAAGCGTGTTCCGGGCACTTCCATACAGGAAGGTAAATATCTGGTGGTTCGGGGCTTAGCTGACCGTTATAACCAAGCCATGCTGAATGGTATTTTGTTAAGCAGTACGGAGCCTGATCGTAAAACTTTCAGCTTTGATATCATACCTTCTGCAATGATTGATAATATTATTATCAATAAATCTTTTATTCCAGAACTGCCCGGAGAATGGGCTGGTGGCCTGATACAGGTAAATACGAAAGATGTACCTGTAAAGAACTTCCTTACTATACAGGTTGGTACCGGATTTAATACCCAAACAGTCGGGAAAGACTTTTATTCTTACCGGGGAAGCAATACAGACTTTTTAGGATTTGATAATGGTAAACGGGTATTACCAGGAAACATACCAAATAAAGCAACTTTTGATGGACTAAGCCAGGCTGAAAAAACAGCCTACGCAAAGGATTTTAAAAATATCTGGGATACTCAAAAAAATAATTCCGATGTAACACCGGTATTAAATCAAAGCGTTTTAATTAACGGAGGCTTTAATAAAATGCTGGGCAGTACCACCAAACTGGCGGCTATCCTTGCGGTAAGTTATAACAGGAGTAACAAAAGAACGGAATATGAAAATCAGATCAATTCATTTGAAAACAATGTTCCTTCCCTAAGTTTCGATTATTCAAATAATAAATACAGTCAGGATATATTAGCAGGCGCCCTGGCCAACATCACATTACAAATAGGAAGCAATAATAAAATTTCATTCAAAAATATCCTGAATGTAAACACGAGCGATTACACCACATTAAGAAGTGGCAAAGATTTTGAAAATACCACCTCTGTATTGGGTGATAACATAAAAGCTTCAGAACTGGCGTTTAAGGCGAATACTTTTTTCAATACCCAAGTTTCGGGTGACCACAACATTCAGAAGTTCGATTCCAAATTACATTGGTTCGGTAGTTTTAATATATTGGATCAATATATCCCTGACCAGCGCCGTTTACAATACGTGCAGGATAATCCTTCAGATCCATCCTCACCTTACCTGGCTTCAATCGGGCAGTCCAATGCTTCACAAAAGAGTGGCAGCCGGTATTTTGGTTTCCTGAATGATTATGTTTACACAGCAGGTGGTGATTTAAGTAAGACAGTTAAAATAAAAGACAGATCTCAGACCGTTAAAGGAGGATATTTTTTCCAGGTAAAGGACAGGTTGTTTGATTCAAGGCCCTTTGCTGTTTATCTCCCCTCAAATAACGAATCATTAAGAGTTTTATCGCCTGATAAGATATTTGCTGCAGAAAATTTTGGTAATGGTTCTGATAACAAATTTGCATTGAATGAATTAACAGGAAGCAGCTATCGCTATCTGGCCAATTCCATTTTAAATGCAGGCTTTTTACAATTCGATAATCAAATTGGCAATGCACTACGGGTAGTATGGGGCTTAAGGGTAGAAGATTTTGATCAGTTGATAGGTAGCGTTAAAAAAAGTGATCCCCGTTTTGTAAATACTAAAAAAACAGATTACCTGCCGGGAGTAAACCTTACTTATAAAGTAAACAGCACTGCCAATGTACGGGTATCTGGTTCACAAACCGTTATTCGTCCTGAATTCAGGGAGCTAAGTACATTCCAATTCTATGATTTTGATCTGGGGGCAACAGTAGCTGGTAATACCCGATTGGAAAGAACCAAGGTATCTAATTTTGATCTCCGCTATGAATTATATCCGAGAGCAGGGGAATTATTTACACTGGGTGTATTTTATAAATATTTTAAAAACCCGATTGAGGTATATTTCAATGCCACTTCCGGCGCATCAAGCAGCACCTATAATTTTATTAATGCAGACGAAGCAAACAGTTTTGGTGCAGAACTTGAATTCAGAAAAAAATTAGATTTCAATCCAGCTTTTAAAAACTTCACCGTACAGGGTAATGTCTCTTATATCTACAACAGGGTTACAGGTATAGGTGCTGGTGAATCAAGGCCTATGCAGGGTCAAAGTCCTTATCTTATAAACGCAGCTATTCAATATGATGTGGAAAAATATGGCATCAGCACAACATTGCTCTTTAACCAGATCGGAAGAAGAATTGCATTTGTTGGCGGATCAGACCAGCCCCCGATATGGGAAAACCCAAGGCCGGTAATGGATTTTCAAATTGGCAAAAAAATATTCAAATCAAAAGGGGAATTAAGGTTAAATGTGGCTGATATTTTTAATAAAAAGGCAATATTCTATAATGACCTTAACGCTAATAAAAAATACGATGAAGGTAAAGATGCTTTCGCAATCAAGCGGAATTATGGAACAAATGTCAGCATCTCCTTTGGGTATAATTTTTAAAAAAGAAATCAATTTAATACATACACAAAAACAAAAAATAAAAGCATGAAAAAGTTATTTATCTACAGTGCATTATTTGCCGCCGGTTTTACGGGATGCCGTAAAATAGAAGTTGATGGGGGCTCATCTGTAGTAACTCTGCCAACTACAACTGAAAACACAATCCTGGAAGGACGTATAACCGCCAACAGAACATTGAAAGCTGACTATACTTATAAATTACGTGGATTGGTGTATGTAACCAATGGTGCCATTCTTACCATAGAGCCAGGAACTAAAATTGTAGGGGAAAGTGGTAAAAATGGTGGGTTGATCATCACCAGGAGCTGTAAGATCATTGCAGATGGCACTGCCGATAAACCCATTGTATTTACATCAGAAGCGGCTAGCCCGCAGCGTGGTGACTGGGCTGGTTTGGTATTGCTGGGTAATGCACCTGTCAACTCTTCATTTAATGGGGTGCAGGGTGTTGGCGAAATTGAAGGAGGGATCAATAACAGTGATGGTTTAGGTTTGTATGGCACCCCATCTACACAGGCACAAAACCCTGCAGATAATAGCGGGATTTTAAGGTATGTTCGTATTGAATATGCAGGCTTCGCTTTTTTACCGGATAAAGAAATTAACGGATTGACGTTTGGTGGCGTGGGTAATAAAACCATTGTAGATTATGTACAGGTATCCTATGCAAATGATGATTCTTTTGAATGGTTTGGCGGCACGGTAAATTGCACGCACCTTATTTCTTTCCGTACGCTGGATGATGACTTTGATACAGATAATGGCTTTAGCGGTAAAGTGCAGTTTGGGATTTCTTTAAGGGATTCCTCTGTAGCTGATATTTCTAAAAGTGAAGCTTTTGAAAGTGATAATGACGCCAACGGAAGTGCGCTGTTGCCACAAACCTCTGCCATTTTTTCAAACATGACAGTGATGGGACCTAAAGAAACCCTGGCTAATACAGGAAACAATTTATTTGTATGGGGAGCTCAGATCAGGAGAAATTCAAGCATGTCGATTTTTAACTCCATTATATTGGGTTATCCAAATGGTTTATACATTGATGCCACCAAAGGTGTACCTACTGATAATAATATTCCCGGTTCTTTGTTTGTACAAAACACCATCATAGCCGGATGCCCTACGCCGGTATTATATAACCTGGGCACCAATGCCAATGTTCCGCTTACACCTAATACTACCGCAACGATAACCAGCTGGTTCAATACAGCATCTTATGGTAACAGTATCCTTACTACTAGTAACGAAGCTGGACTAATTGCGCCATTTAATTACAGTGCACCTGATTTTAACCCTGCGGCTTCTTCTGTAGCAGTATCTGGGGCAGCCTTTACCCACCCTAAATTGGCAACTGGATTTACATCTGTTGGCTATAAAGGAGCCTGTAGCGTAGGTGATACCTGGTGGAAAACATGGACTAGGTTTAATTAATTTATCGCCAGACTTAATTTTAAAAAAGCAGCCTATACTGGCTGCTTTTTGGTTTTGCTGCCGGTAAAATCATTTAATACAATTTGCAGGGGTATCCTTTTTAAGTGCTTTAATTCTGTGGGCCTGATTAAGGAATATGAAAGATAATTGATGTAACCTTAGGGTAACCTACAGTTAATATTTCCGTAATACTGCTGTCTTAGTTTGCACTTGTAAGACATTGAGATTTCTTAACCTACTCAAGATAGCAATCTAAACAAGTTCCTTAAGCAAATAGCAAATTCTCATGCTTGTACCACCCGATAGTCTTGTCGGGTGGTTTGTTTTTTACGGAATCATAAACTGTCTTTTATTATCTTTAATAGATGAAGTATTTTCTTGTAAACATATTAGCTGTGATTTTTTTGTCAGCCTGTAATAAGGCTGGTAAACAGGTAAAGGAAAAAATAGCCAATGCAGACAGTGTAGCCATTAATTATTTCAGGGGAGATGGTACCATGGACACTGTAGTGGCGGTAACAATTGTAAAGGATAAGAAGGTAATAGAAGACCTAACCGGATTTGTAAGCAATTGCAGCGGCGGAAAAAAAAATAAATGTGGTTATGATGGGTCAATTCATTTTTTTAAAATGAACCAGGTGGTGCAGGATGTTGATTTCAGAATGGGCGAAGACGAATGCAGCCAGTTTTCTTTTTCGTTCCTCGGCGAATATTATGTGGCAGTGTTATCCCGCGATGCAGGGAAATTGCTTAGTGAACTGAAGCAGAAAAAGTAAAATTATTTATGCTTTGAATTATTTTAAGTTTGCCTCCATTGGTTTTGTGCGGATATTTGTAAAGCCATTGTTACGAAAACATAACACCTGCTATTGGGTTACTGTATTTTGTTTCCTGAACCCACTGATGGCAGTTTTGTTATTTTTGAAAAATTAATAGGTGCAATGAGCAGTATAATCGCCAGGATAAAGGATCACCGGTTTTTCTTTTATGGTTACCTTATCATTTTAATAGCCGGCAGTTTATTATTGCTGCGTTACGGCAAAGCCGGCAGTTTTTTGTTATTAAATCAATATCACTCCACTGCGCTGGATTATTTTTTTATTGCCTACACCTATTTTGGTGATGGGCTTTTTGCTTTATTGCTGGCGGTTATCTTTTATTTTATAGTAAAGAATCAAAAGCTGGCAGTGATCCTGTTGATCGCTTATTCCACTACGGGAATTTTAGCACAGGTAATAAAGCCGATTGTACATTCATTAAGGCCTGAAACCTATTTTTCACCACAGCGGTTATCTTTTTTTATCAATAATATCATTCATTCAGGGGATAACAGTTTTCCTTCCGGGCATACGGTTACAGCCTTTGCCGTAGCTGCAGTGCTGGCAATGCATACTGCCAATAAGTGGCATCTTTTTTTACTGTTGTTCGCTGCTGTGATGGTTGGCTATTCAAGAGTGTATTTATCACAACATTTTGTTTTGGATGTTTTGGCAGGGTCATTCATTGGTGTATTGGGTGGTTTGTTGTGTGTACTTTTTACCCAAAATATGGAGGAGAAAAAATTATTGTTTGGCAAGGGGCGAAAAAAATATATGGACCGGAGCAACAATAGCGAAACATAAAACAGGGGGTGTCCATTTTTTACCTGTTTTTCTTCATGCCAGTTAAGAAAATAATTATCCTTCTGAAGTTTCCGTAAGCCGGGTATTTGTTTTTGATACTGATATTATTATTAAGGTCATATCGGGTTTTGCTTCAGGTAATTTTATATCCATCTCCCGGCATACCCCCTCATGTAACAGAAAAACATCCGTATATTGTTGAACTGAAAAAAATAGTTGTTGCCAAATCATGTTACAGAATACATTCAATGCCTTACTGCTATCTTGTATTTTTTTTGCTTCCTGTAAAACAAATACAAAACAAACAACGATAGCAGGCCAGCCTGTTGCCAACTGGACAATGGAAAATTTTGTAAAGGTTGACAGCCTTAACCCCATTTTGTCGCCATCCGGCAAGGAAAAATTTACCTGCCCTATCACTCATCAGCTCACAGCCTGGAACGAACGCAATGTATTAAATCCTGCTGCTGTTGTAAAAGATGGGAAAGTGTATTTGCTATTCAGGTCGCAGGATAATGCCATGGTATCCCGGCTTGGTTTGGCCATCAGCGAAGACGGCCTTCATTTTTCAAAACTTTCCGAGCCGGTTTTTTATCCTGCAGAAGACAGTATGAAAAAATATGAATGGACCGGCGGTGTGGAAGATCCCCGGATTGTAGCAGGGGAAAATGGAATGTATGTGTTAACCTATACTGCTTATGATGGGAAAACGGCAAGGCTTTGTTTGGCAACCTCAACTGATTTAAAGAAATGGACAAAACAGGGATTGGTACTGCAGGACGGGCGATATAAAGATACCTGGTCAAAATCAGGTGCGATCGTTGCAGAAAACAAAGCAGGTACTATTCGGGCGGTAAAAATAAATGGTAAATACTGGATGTATTTTGGCGATACCAATTTGTTTGTCGCCACATCTGATGACCTGGTACACTGGGCAGTAGCGGAGAATGACGAATCAAAAAAGATGATCGAAGTGCTGCACCCCCGTATGGGATATTTCGACAGCAGGCTGGTTGAACCCGGCCCTTTTGCATTGCTGCAAGAGGAAGGTATCCTTTTAATTTATAATGGCAGCAATGCCGCTAATTTTAATGATACCGCGTTGCCAAAATTTACTTACAGTGCAGGCCAGGCTTTGTTTGATAAGAACCAACCCTATAAATTGATTGACCGAACCGAAAGGTCATTTATTAAACCGGATAAAGCGTATGAAAAAACAGGGGAGGTTAATGAAGTGTGTTTTGTAGAAGGGATGGTTTATTTTAAAAACAAATGGTTTTTGTATTATGGAACGGCAGATTCAAAGATTGCAGTGGCTGTAAAGCAATGAGTGGTTTTGAGCAATTATTTTTTATAATTACACTATAAGGCTTAATAACAGTGAACCAATCAATCCCATCACAGACACAATCGTTTCCATCAGGGACCAGGATAAGAAAGTATCTTTTAATGACAATTTAAAATATTCTTTGAACATCCAGAAACCGGTATCATTCACATGCGAAAAAAAGATGCTTCCCGAACCAATAGCCAAAATCATGAGATTGGGGTCAACATTCAGGGCAGGCATCATTGGAGCAATGATCCCGGCAGTGGTGAGCCCTGCCACTGTTGCAGAACCCAGGCACAATCGGATGATGGCTGCAATTAGCCAACCAAATACCAAAGGATGAATATGCAGGTGCCTGAAATAATCTGCAATGGTTGCGCTGGCATTACTGTCAAATAAAACTTGTTTGAGTGCACCGGATGCCCCGATTATTAAAATGATCATCGCAATATCTTTGATGCCATTTTCGTAAACAGCCATTATTTCTTTGATACTTTTTCCCTGCCTGATCCCCAATGTATAAGAGACTATTAATAATGC
>JAYVUL010000087.1:0-16198 GCA_043787935.1 Chitinophagaceae bacterium
TAACGTGGTTTTAACCGGTGGTGATGCAGGCTATTTTGCCCGTCACCTTAAAAACAAGATATTTGCAGACTTAAAATTTTTATTCAAAGGACTTTACGCCATCAGCGAAGTTAACAACTGCTAATATAATGATGAGATTGACCGGATTAGTTTTGACCCTGATCATTTATACCTCTGCCACTGCCCAGGAAAACTCTCCTTATTCACGTTATGGTTTAGGCGACCTTGTACCCAACCAAAATATTATCAACAGGGGCATGGGTGGTATTTCAGCTGGCTATTCCGACTACCAAAGTATAAATTTTGTGAACCCGGCCAGTTATGGCAACCTGAGTTATTTAAATCCCGCTGCTTTAAAAACCCCAGGTGCGCAACGCAATACCATTTTTGATTTTGGGGTGGAAGCAGACACCCGAACCTTAAAAAGCACCAATCCCACAGGAAAATTTTCTGCCACCAACCTTAATATTTCTTATTTGCAGTTAGGCCTGCCCATTAAGTTAAAAAAGGCAAACAAGAAAGGTGTTTTTTTAGGTGTTGAGTTGGGATTGAGACCGGTATCAAGAGTGAATTATAAAATACTCACCCTGGAAACAAAAGGTAATGGCGTAAATGACAGCCTTTCCACATTGTATGAGGGAAGTGGCGGATTGAATGAAGCCATGCTTGGTGCAGGCCTGCGGATAAAAAACTTAAATATCGGATTCAATACGGGGTACCGCTTTGGCAATAAAAACTACAGTACCAAACTATCCTTTATAAATGATACCGTTACTTATTACCAGTCCAACTCCTCAAGCAAGACAAATTTTGGAGGGGTGTTTTTTAATCTTGGTACACAATACGAGGTACAATTGAAAAATAAGGAGAATAAAAATACCGGGGTAATCAGGTTTGGGGCATACGCCGCTTTAAGCCAAAAACTGAATGGCAGCCAGGATATGACAAGGGAAACAGTAAGCTACGATGCCTCGGGTGCTGTATACAGGGTAGACAGTGTATATCAATTGAAGCAAGATGGTACAGTGCAAACGCCTTCTACGTGGGGTATTGGTTTTACTTACCAGGACAGCAGCGCACACTGGCAGTTTGGTGCAGATTATGAAAAAGCCAACTGGGGCGGGTATCGTTTTTTTAACCAGCCGGAACAGGTTAAAAATACCTGGAAGATACGCGGGGGTGCAGAATACTTTCCCGCATCAAACAGCACACCGGTGAAAAAATATTTCAGCTTTGTGAAATACCGTGCCGGTTTTTATTACGGAACTGACTATATCAATTTAGGAAACAATATGCCTGAATATGGATTTACTTTTGGTGCAGGTTTCCCTTTGAAATTAAGAAAGTCTTCTTACTACGAAACACAAATATCATTTTTAAATACCGCCATCGAAATAGGCAGCAGGGGCAATAAACAATCGAGCCTCAGGGAAAGTGTGGTTAGGATCAGTGTTGGCTTTTCCTTAGGCGATTTATGGTTTAACCGTTCTAAATACTATTAATGCATTTTACCGTATGCCAATGTACAAAAGGTATATCAAAAGATTGGCAGCCTTACTAACAGGCTGCTTTTTTTTATCGGGTTGCGAAAATAAGCTGGAAGATGTGCAATCTTTTAATACCAAAAGCATGGGTAAAGACGAAGCAAAAAACGTGGCTATCCGCTATTCCATTGGTGGCAGAAAAAAAGCGGTGTTAACTGCGCCGGTAATGAACAGGGTGCAGGAAACAGAGAATTATACAGAGTTCCCCAATACACTGCATGTGGATTTTTTTAACGAAAAAGGCGACAGTATAGACAGCAGGCTGGATGCCAGATACGCCAGGTACAAGGATGTGGAAAATATTGTTTTTTTAAAAGATAGTGTGAGGGTAATAAATACGTTAGGGGATACTTTATTTTGCCAGGAATTATACTGGAACAGGGCAAAAACGGGGCAGGAGTTTTACACTGAAAAGCCGGTGCGTATCAGAACAAGAAAACAAATCATAGATGGTATTGGGATGGATGCCCGGCAGGATTTTAAAGAATGGCATATTGTAAAACCCGTTGGGTTTATAAAAGTACCCGGTTCCCAATTTCCCAATTAAGGAAAAATAGTACGAAGGCTACGCAGCCATTTGAATGTTGTTGTACTTTCACCTATCTAATTTACTTCTTATTTATGGAATATCGCCGTTTAGGAAAATCAGGCTTACAGGTAAGTGTACTCTCTTTTGGAAGCTGGGTAAGTTTCAGTAAACAGATCAATGATAAAATTGCAGATGAACTAATGGGAATAGCGTATGATAATGGCATCAACTTTTTTGATAATGCCGAAGTTTACGCATTGGGTGAGAGTGAAAAAATGATGGGCCGGGTAATCAAAAAGAAAAAATGGGACCGTACTTCTTTTACTGTTTCCTCCAAAGCTTTTTTTGGCTGTCGGGGTAAAGGCAATAAACCCAACCAAACAGGCAACAGCAGGAAGCACCTGGTGGAAGCCTGCAATGAAGCATTGCAGCGGTTACAGGTAGATTACCTTGATCTATTTTTTTGCCACCGGCCTGATAAAAACACCCCCATAGAAGAAACAGTATGGGCAATGAATCATTTATTACAGCAAGGCAAAATCTTATACTGGGGTACCAGCGAATGGAGTGGGGTGGAGATAATGGAAGCCCATCGCATTGCGGAAAGGTACCAACTGATTGGCCCCACCATGGAGCAGCCGCAATACAATTTATTTGAGCGGCACAAAGTAGAAGTGGAGTTTGCTGAAATGTATAAAACTGTTGGTTTGGGTACTACCATTTGGAGCCCGCTGGCCAGCGGACTGCTGAGCGGTAAATATAATGAAGGCGTTCCCAAAGGCAGCCGTTTTGCATTAAGCGGTTTTGACTGGCTGAAGGAAAAGTGGATGCTGGAGGAAAGGATCAAAAAAGTAAAAAAACTGAGTGATCTGGCTTCAAAACTGGATACTACCACTGCTGCATTAAGCATTGCGTGGTGCATCAGTAACCCGAATGTTAGCACGGCTATTTTAGGAGCAACCAAAAAGCAGCAATTACTGGAAAACCTGAAAGCATTGGAAGTAACGGTAAGACTTACGCCTGACGTATTGGAAAAAATAGAAGCAATCGTGAAGACAAAACCTGCTGCACCAGAATTTTAAACAATGA
This sequence comes from Chitinophagaceae bacterium, assembly GCA_043787935.1. GTDB lineage: Bacteria > Bacteroidota > Bacteroidia > Chitinophagales > Chitinophagaceae > Ferruginibacter. Next base: position 3,163 of record JAYVUL010000087.1, read on the forward strand.
GTAAAGTAAGCATTTATGGACTTCCAAATTGCGACAGTACTGTCGCTGCAATAAAATGGCTGGAAAAGAAAAGCATTAAAGCAACATTGCACAATTATAGAACGGAAGGTATTACAGAAGAAAAATTAGCGGTATGGTGCAGGCATTTGGGCTGGGAGAAATTGCTGAATAAAAGAAGCACCACCTGGAGAAGTTTGAAAAAAGAACAGCAGGATAAGGTAGTAGATGAAAATTCTGCCATTAAAGCAATGATAGAAAATACAAGTCTCATCAAGCGGCCGGTAATTGAATATGGAAATGAATTGATGGCCGGCTTCGAGGAAAAAAATTTAAATAATACTTTTAAATAAATTTTAAACACTCTCAACATGAAACGCAACGCAACTGCCGTTTGGAACGGTACTGGAAAAGAAGGGACAGGCAATCTGACCACGCAAAGCACCTCTTTAAACAAAATGCAATACTCTTACAACTCCCGTTTTTTGGAAGGAGTAGGTACCAACCCCGAAGAGCTGGTGGCAGCTGCACATGCAGGCTGCTTTAGTATGAAACTGAGTTTTGTATTGGGCGCTGCTGGTTTTACCGCAGAAGAGATCAATACCAAATGTGAGATCACGCTGGATCCGGCTGCCGGCATTACAGAATCTCATTTAATTGTGTCTGCAAAAATACCCGGCATCAGCCAGGAGCAGTTTGATGCAGCAGTAGCTGATGCAAAAGCCAATTGCCCTATTTCAAAATTGCTGAATACCAATATTACGCATGAAGCAGTATTGGGATAATATTCACCACTACTTTTATCATACCTGTTCAGTAAAATACCCTTCCACCAAGAAGGGTATTTTATTTTATGATTCAAAACCATTATTCATCAGGTTTTACTACAAGGAAAGTGAAATCACAACCAATCCCGGCGGGTAAAATTATTCACCAATCTCTTTGAAGCCCTTCCATTTTTTTCTCAGGTAATAGAGAAGGAAAAGGAAACTTGTAATAAGAAAAATATAAAAAAGGATATTGCCCACCGAAACACCGGTGTCAAAAAAAGCAAAATTAAAATAAATGCCAAAGGTCATGTTAAGCATCAACCATATCATAGCCATTGAAATAGAATTGAGTATTACCAATAAAAAAGCTTTCACATCCGGCTCCATAAATAGATTTGAAATTTAAAGTTCTGCTATTGCTGCGGAAATAAAAAGCTTTGTGCAGTTATTTAATGAGCAGGTTGGCAAAATCGGTGCTGTCGCCGTTAAACACGTTAAAGTCCACGCAGGTTGCAATTCCATTTACATGGCCAGTTTCGTTGTGTTGCCAAAAAGTCCAGTCTCTTTTAACACGGGGCTTGTCCCTCGCAAAATAATGCGCCACCCACAAAGGATAATCATCGAATTTCCCTGCTAAATTGGTAGTATAGAAGTCTGCACCGGTATAGATGATGGGCTTTATTTTATAATATCTTTCCACTACCAAAAGCCATTCGCTTACCCTTTGCTGAAGATCCGTTTTACTAACCCCATAAAGCTGTTCCACATCCACAACCGGGGGAAGGTCGCCAGGCTCCAGCCGAACCGTTTCAATATAATTTTTCGCCTGCACCTTCCCATTTTTCAGCGGATTAAAAAAGTGATATGCTCCCCGGGCAATGCCACATGCTTTTGCCTTCTTCCAGTTGCTCTTAAAATATTCGTCTAATTCATCAGCCCCTTCTGTAGCCTTGATAAAACTAAAGCCGATCTGTACATTTTTTATCTGCATGGCCTTCACATCATCCCAGTCAATATCACTCTGGTGGTGGCTTACGTCAATGCCGTGCATTGAATAATTGATTGGGATATCTATGCCAAATGCAGGGTAACGGACAAATTTTGACCTGGAGGCATAATAAAATATACCCGCCGTTGCAGCCAGCATAACAATAATGAAGAGCAGGATACCTGCAGTTGTTTGGGGTTTCTTTTTTGCCACTTCGTTTTAAATACTTTGTAAAAATGCAGCAATGCTTTCAATTGAAATTATTTTTTTTCAGGGCTTATTTTTTTCTACCCCAATTTATCAACAAGTGTTGCACATCAGGCAATAATTAGTGGTTTCATTCGTTTGCTTTGCCAATCCTGTTTAAACCCGGTTATTTACAAAATGAAACTAAAGAAAAACCACCCTCCTTTACGTCCTGGCTTTATACAATGCCTCTTGGTTTCAATACTATTTTTTTCGGGGCAGCAGGCATTTGCACAAACTTACCGCACCGATTCTGCCACAGGAATATTGCTGGCTTCGGTTAATAAAAGCATCACACAAAATTATTTTATAAAAGAGGCAAATGTAATTTTCCCCGAAATACTTAAAGGCAATGAAGAAGAAGCGGCGGAATACATTGAAAACTTCAGTAGTAAAAGAAAAGACTACTTAATCAGGATGTACCAAAAAGGTAAGACCCTGTTACCAAAGGCAGCAGCTATTTTAAAAAAGCACAACTTGCCGGAAGAGTTGAAAGTATTGCTAACGCTGGAGTCTGCCTATAATGGTTATGCGGTATCTCCGGCAGGCGCGGTAGGCTATTGGCAATTTATGGACGCAGTGGCTACAGAATACGGATTAAAATGTGCATTCCATAAAAAAAAGACAGAAGCAAGAATGGCAATACACAAGCAGAATAAAAAAGTAAAAGAAAAACCAAAGGAAATAGCCAAACAAAAAGATGAACGGACAAATTTCAATAAATCTACCATTGCAGCAGCACGGTATTTAAGAGACCGGAGACTGAACCTGGATGATAACTGGCTGCTGATTGTGGCCAGCTACAATTGCGGCGTTGGAAATGTATGGTCGGCTGTGGAAAAGTCTGGTAAAGCAAACCCAACATTTTGGGAAATAAAAAAATACCTGCCTGCAGAAACAAAAGCATATGTAATGAACTTTATTACACTCAATGTAATATTTGCCAACTATGATCAATTCATAAAAAACAACCTCATTTTTAAACCCGTAAAAATAGCACTGCCGGACAATGTTGAACAAAACAGGAGCGACGCAATGGATGAGTATTCCTCCGCAAGATTAAAATAAAACCATATTAACCCAGAATAAAAACGACCGGTAATTTTACATGCCGGTTTTTTTGTTTATTCAAAAAATTCTTCTGCAGAAATATTAACTTCCTGTGCTGCCGCCGGAGTAATTATGTCTGGGTTAACAGCTAACTTTGCCTATGCCCCAATTCAATTGGAACGATAGTGTTAATTTATTAAGTAAGCTTACCCCGGCAAGATTTTGGAATGGCGTAAAAGTGCTGTGTAGTTTTTATGCCGGCAGAATGCTAAACAAACCGGTACAGTGGGGTTATCCTGTTTCTATTTCTTTTGAGCCCACCACCAGTTGTAATCTCCGTTGCCCTGAGTGCCCCAGCGGACTGAGGGCTTTTACCAGGCCAACAGGCATGTTACAAAAAGATTTTTTCAGTAAAACGATCGATGAAATTCACCGGGAATTGCTCTACCTGATTTTTTATTTCCAGGGCGAGCCTTACCTTAATCCAGATTTTTTGGATATGGTAAAATATGCATCTGATAAAAAAATTTACACCGCCACATCTACCAACGCCCATTACCTGACTGACGACAATGCAAAGAGAACAGTGGAAAGCGGGTTAGACAGGCTCATTATTTCAATTGATGGAACTACCCAGGAGGTGTACCAGCAATACCGGGTTGGTGGCAACATCAATAAAGTATTGGAAGGAGCTAAGAATATTGTGAAATGGAAGAAAAAATTAAACAGCAAAACCCCCTTTATATTCTTCCAGTTTTTGGTAGTAAAGCCCAATGAACACCAGGTAGAAGATATTAAGCGCCTTGCAAAAGAAGTGGGTGTGGATGAAGTAAGATTTAAAACAGCGCAGGTATATGATTATGAAACTGACCCCAATAACCTGATTCCCACAACAGATAAATTTAGCCGCTATAAAAAGAATGAAGACGGCACTTATACTGCTAAAAACAAACTGGCCAACCGCTGCTGGAAAATGCAGCATGCCAATGTAATTACCTGGGATGGCCTGGTGGTGCCCTGTTGTTTTGATAAAGATGCCATGCACCAGCTGGGCAATTTAAAAAACCAGTCGTTTAAAGAAATATGGAATAATGATAATTACAAACAATTTAGAAGAGAGCTGCTGAAGAGCCGCAAGAATATTGACATCTGTGCCAATTGCAGTGAAGGGGTGAGTGTGTGGAGTGAGTAACTATTTTAAATTGAAGTCAATTCATTAATGAGTATTTTATAGTTTTAATAAAAAGATACAGGAAACGAATTTGGAAAAACAGCAAACTGATACCACTCCGATGAGCATAGAAAATGATATCAACCAGCGAAACTTTAGAAGTGAATACCAAAAGGCAATCATTAATTTGATATACACGTACAACTGGACAACGGAACATATCAGGCAAATTTTAGACAAAGAAGATCTCACACTGCAGCAATTCAACATCCTGCGTATCTTAAGGGGCAGCGATGGGCCCTTATCCACCTTGCAGATAAGGGAAAGGATGCTGGATAAAATGAGCGACACGAGCCGCATTGTAGACAGGCTGATTTTAAAGAGCCTTGCTAAAAAAGTAACCTGCAAAAGAGATAAACGATTGGTGGATGTCAGCATTTCAGATAAAGGAAGAAAGCTGTTGAAGAAACTGGATAAACACGAGGCCGATATAGAAGCCATTGTAAAACCACTAAGTGAAGCAGAAGCAAAAACCTTTAACCTGTTGTTAGACAAAATCCGCCTGTCAAATTAAGTACCGTAGTCAATGAAAATATATAAATCCCCTGCTGCAATACCCTGCTTAACTTTTTTTCTTCTTACGATCCTGTGTGCCCCATTCCGTGTGGCAGCGCAGGCTAAGCCTGAATTCAGGGGGGTGTGGGTGGCTACAGTTGATAACATTGACTGGCCGGGCAAGGGGAATTTCAATACCGATTCACAAAAAGTAGAATTTATAAAACTGCTGGATATGCACCAGCGAAACGGCATGAATGCGTTGATCGTGCAGGTCCGCCCATGCACCGATGCTTTTTACCCATCTCAATATGAACCCTGGAGCGAATGGTTGACAGGTGTACAGGGCCAGCCACCTTCACCATATTACGATCCACTGGAATTTATGATTGCAGAAACACACAAACGCAACATGGTATTTCATGCATGGATGAACCCCTACCGTGCAGAGTTCAGTATCGGAAAATCAGTTTTGTCGGCCACACATATTACCCGGCTGCACCCGGAGTGGTTTTTAACTTACGGCGACAAAAAATATTTTGATCCCGGCAATAAAGAAGCGCAGCAATATGTAACCGCGGTGGTAAAAGATGTAGTAAGCCGGTACAATGTGGATGCCATCCATTTTGATGATTATTTTTATCCTTATCCGCTGGAAGGTAAAAATTTTCCGGATGATTCTACTTACAGCCTGTATGGCAAAGGCTTGGAAAGAGCAGACTGGAGAAGGAGCAATACCGATTCAATCATTGCCCGGCTGCACAGGGTAATAAAAGCGGAAAATAAAAAATGCCAGTTTGGTATCAGCCCTTTTGGTGTATGGAGAAATGCAGACAAAGACCCGGTGAATGGAAGTAAAACAAACGGCTCTTCTTCTAACTATGATAACCTGTATGCAGATATTTTATTATGGTTAAAGAACGGATGGATTGATTATGTGGTGCCACAACTCTATTGGGAGATCGGCCACCCCAGGGCTCCTTATGAAGTGTTGCTGAACTGGTGGGGTAAACACACTTATGGCAAACATTGTTATATTGGCCTGGGCATTTACAAAGCCAACAGCAATGCTGCCTGGCGGGACAACAAACAACTGCCCAGGCAAATAGAAGCCTTACGCAATACACCCAATATTAAAGGCATGGTATTTTTCAGCAGCATAAATTTCGAAAGCAATCCCAATGGCTGGAGTGATAGTTTACGGTTGAATTATTTTAAGGAGCAGGCGGCAGTGCCGGCCATTGAATAACATTACTGCGTTATATTTTAATTGGGCTGCCTTAGCTTGTGGCACATGAATCATTCTTCTTCTCACTCCCCTTGCAACGCTGCAAATTTGTTTTTCCTACTCCGGGTAGAAAATTTATTTATCCGAAGGAAAACCAATCAAGCTAACCAACGACATTTTATTGTAAGCATGAATGCGGCACATGGTTACTTTTTTTACATCTCTTACATAACCGAACAACTGGCTTACATATTTTGAAGCATCTCCATAACGGTCTTCATTAAAACCCTGTATTAGCGGCAGCAGTGCTGCAAGTGCTTTATTGCCTGGCTCAGCAGACTGCTCGTATATTGCTGGATAACTGCCTCCGGTATTGATATGGATGAAGTATTTGCCATTGATATTTTGAAGGCCAAAAGAGTGATAGAAATTAGCCAAAGAATTCTCTCCGGTTCTCAGGCTTTTTACAGATTTTACCTCACCTTCAAAAGTCATAATGATCAAATGAGATGGGCCAAACTGGTAATAAGGTTCATCCATAGTCATGGTACTGAAGGCGTTCACTTTTACCTGCCTGGAACCCGCTTTTACCTTTGCTTCAGTAAAAATATGTATCTCATTGTTTTGAAGAAATACATTGGTAAACTGCACTTCTTTGATATCTCTGATGGTATTAAAATCAGGGATGGTATTATTTTTCAAGGTCTTTCCGGCACTAATATCATAGAGTAATATTTTTTCAAAATCACCTTTTCTTAATCCCTTTGCATCGTAGTTAAAATCAATAAGGTAATCTGCCTGCCCAATGGAGATGGCTTTTGGGTTCTGCAACATCACCGCTTCTTCAAACTGTTTATCTTCCTGCCCGGTTTGTGATACCACTGTCAAATAATTAGAGAGCTTAAATCCTTTAGCAGCCCTCAGCAGTATAGCTTTGCCAGAGTTGGTAACTGTAAAAGCCCTGTCGTAAAACTTTTCTTCCAGTGCTACTTCCTTGTTCCACAGAATGGTCAATGTGCCTGCATCCAGCATAATAACATTATCCTGCACTGGCTCTTTTCTTGAAGGGTCTTTTTTGTTGATGACACCGATGTAGCGGCCATTTTCTGACACTTCTATCTCAGTTGAACCAGACTTCATAGCAGATTCAATCGGAAAGGAAACAACCAGTGATGTTGTAAATTTTCCTGTTGATTTATCAAATACATATTTGTAAATGTCTTTTTTCTTTTCCCTGCCTGAATAACTTTCTGCAAATACTGCCAACTGATTGTTGCTGATTTCCTTAAAGCCTAAATAATTGTATAAAGTACTGCCATCTATTTTTTGAAACTCCTGGGTGTAAGTATCAATCAATTGATTTTTTTGATCAAATTTTCTGAGGGTTACTTTATGGCTGCTCATGATGCCATCTATTTCTGTCACAGTCATTAGATAGGTATTATACGCATCTAAAAGCACCAGTTGCGGATTTGTTTCCTGTTGGTCATTGAAGTCGAATTTTTCACCCCATTCATATTTCATTTGGGCGAAGGAGAAACTGGTAATAAAAAGAGTCAGCAGTAATGACATCATTAATCTCATATATCTGTTATTAGTGTAAATAATTATTGGGGTTTACTTTTTCTTATAAATTTCTTTTTCTAAAGCATCCAGTTCTCTTTCTTCTTCATTAGAAAGTTTTATCTCCACCAGTTTTTCCTGTAATTGATTGAGATACTTTTCTGCCTCTGTCTTTTTTCCCAGCGCAAGGTGCAGCCTTATCAGGTTAAAGAAAATATATTTTGCAATTTTTGGATTCAAATCAGCTTTGGAATTTTTATACTCAATATTTTGCAGGGTTTGTACCCAAATGTCTATTCCTTTTTGCATGTTGGTAAAAGCAATGGTATTCACTGTAGAATCGGTATCGGGTTGCAATTTTTTCAAATTGGTGGTAACGTAGATGTTGGCTCTTTCCAGGTCATCATAAGTGCCTTTATTTTTTACACTCAATATTTTTACCGTTTTTTTTACCGTACGGTACCCGTATTGCTCATTTAGGTACTGATTAATAAAAGAGGTCACTTTTGTCAAATACCTTTTTTCTTCCAATGGTTTATTAATGTTGTTGGTAGGTGAAGAGGAGATGAATTCAAAGTCGTTAAAAAATGAAGCATTGTTTTTTTCGACACCGCCCTGTTTTACAATAATTTTTGTGGGTTGGTTTGCATACGTTTGCCCGGCATTATCCTGAAAATGTACCAACTGCATATCAATCAAAATGTCAAAATGGTTTCCTCCCTTTTTTAACCCTTCAATATTTACCTGTGAAGCCAGCACTGCATTGTCTACTATGATGTAATCATTTAAATTGGGTTCTTTATACTCTGGTGGCGCAGGCTTGTAATACTCTGGTTTTGAAGGCACGGTCAGTTTGGGATTCTTTCCCTGGTCTGTCATAGTAAGTCGTTCTAACAAGGTGAGTTTTTTAAAATCAGCCGTTTCAATATCATACTTGTCTTTTGCTCTTTTTACTTCCCCTTCATAATCCTTCAGTTTTTGCTGGTATACTTTTTCACTCTCGGCCACTGTTTTCCCATAGTCGGCTAAAGCCTTTTGATGCGCTGCTTTTGACTGTTTTACGATATCTTCTGCAGTGAGATTATATGGCGATGTTACCGTTACCTTATAATTACGGAGTTCGGAACTTACAGAAATCCTGGGGGATTGAATCAGTTGAATATCTACATTTTCAGCATTGATGCTTTGTGCATTTGTTATATTAAAACACAGACATAAAAGAAAGGAAGAGAGGAGTTGTACAATTATTTTCATTTGATTTTTTTTGAGTGGTAAAACTATAGCTTTAATCCTTATTATCCTGCCTCAAAAAAAACCATTTTTTGCAATCAGTTGTCATACAACTAGCATAATTGTACCTATTCATTCCCTCTGTTGTGTTTGCTGGCACTCAAACCATGGCGCCGAACCTGAGGCAGTGACGGCTATTGAATAACAATGCAGCATCACGTTTTAATAAGCCTTTCTCTTTCCCTCCAGCCGGTCACATTCCTCCACACTTCCCAACCTGAACCGGAACGGCACCCTGGTCACTTTATCAAATTTAATTTCCTGTTTACAAAAAAAGCCAAGCCGCCTTGCATAATAATCAGGAGACAAAAAAGGCATTTTGCCGGTACTGTCTGTTGTTGTTTTTATAAAGGAGAAATGCTGAATCAAAAAGGGGGTATTGGCCTGTGGCAGCGGGAATAATGGTGGCTTTTGTGGCGGAACTGCTTGCGAAAAAGAAAAGCCGCTAACAAAAACCATGCAACAAAATAAAATTTTATGTTTTTTATTCACCTTACAAAGTTCATTGTGTGTAAATTTACGTTTTTACAGACTACAGGGTTTATTTATTCGTTATTTAAAAGCGGGTTACTTGTATACCCATTGAAAGAGTCTCTTTGGCCTCTGTGGGTTGTGAAAAACTATTACTCTAATAAATAATTGAACCGCAGGTTGGCGGATTATCCAGCATAAATATGAGTTTAAGTCAGGGATTATACCAAAGGCAGCTACAAAAACTATCACCGCAGCAAATACAGTTGATGAAACTGCTGCAGGTGCCTACCGCCCTGCTGGAGGAGCGTATAAAAGAAGAACTGGAAGAAAACCCGGCATTAGAAGCGAGTGACGAAGAAGAAGCAGAAGAATTTGAAAATGATACCACAGAGGAATTTGAAGAAGAAAAAGATGAGTTTGACCTGGATGGCAGTGAGGATGAATATGGCAATATTGATATCAGCGACTATGTGCAGGATGGCGATGATGATATTGCTGATTATAAAATGAAGGATGAAAATTATCCCGAAGCAGATGACAATAAAACCATTCCTCATAAAGTAGAAACCGGCTTCAATGAACTGATGCTGGAACAGCTGGGTCAATTAAACCTGAATGAACACCAGCAAAAAGTAGCAGAACAGATTATTGGGAATTTAGACGATGATGGCTACCTGCGCAGGGAGATCAGCGCTATTGTAGATGACCTGGCTTTCAGGCAAAACATACAAACCACGGAAGAAGAAATAGGAATGCTGGTGCTGGAGATTCAGCAATTTGACCCACCAGGCGTGTGTGCCAGGAACCTGCAGGAATGCCTGCTCATCCAGCTGGAAAGAAGGTTAAGGCAGGGTGACCATGTTGAAATGTCCATCAAAGTGCTGGAAAAATATTTTGATGAGTTTACCAAAAAGCATTACGAAAAAATTCAACGTGGCTTAAACATTACAGATGAACAACTGAGGGAGATCATTAACCAGATAATCAAATTAAATCCCAAGCCGGGCGGTAACATCGGTGAGCCCAGCAAAGGCGAAGGATATGTAATTCCCGATTTTTTTATCATTAACAATACAGGAAAATTAGAACTCACACTCAACAGCCGCAATGCCCCTGATCTTCGCATCAGTGAAGGATACCGGGATATGCTGAAAGATTATGATAAGGGCAACAAAAAAGACAAACGCCAAAAAGAAGCCGTACTATTTATCAAACAAAAAATTGACTCGGCCAAATGGTTTATTGATGCCATCAAACAACGGCAGCATACGTTGCTAAGTACCATGGACGCCATCATGAATTATCAATACGATTTTTTTCTTACCGGCGACGATACTGAAATGAGGCCCATGATTTTAAAAGATATTGCCGAAAAAACCAATCTTGATATCAGTACGGTAAGCAGGGTGGCTAACAGCAAATTTGTACAAACAGAGTTTGGTACCTACCGGCTTAAATTTTTCTTTAGTGAGAGTTTACAAACAGACAGCGGCGAAGAAGTAAGCACAAGGGAAGTAAAAAAGATACTGAGCGACCTTATAGAAGCAGAAAGTAAAAAAAATCCGCTAAGTGATGAAAGACTTACAGAATTGCTCCAGGAGAAGGGCTACAACATCGCCAGGAGAACCGTGGCCAAATACAGGGAACAGCTGAATGTGCCGGTGGCAAGGCTGAGAAAAGAATTATAAAAGCCGCCCCCGTCCTCTAAAGGGGGTAAAGGCAGAAACCTGATAAAGCAAATTGCCTGGCCGTTAATTCATGCAGATCCTTGCAATTCCTGGCAAAAAACAACGCAGGCAAATTCATTACCGCTATTTTTGCAAAAGCAAAACAGTACGTATGAATGTAGCCAGGCAGGTTGTTGAAAAAAAATATGAATATCCTTTATGGTTGAGATTTGTTGCTAATTTTTTTTCTTATCTCTTTCACCCTTTATTTATTCCGCTTTATGTTACCTATTTTGTCGCATTTATTCATCCTCATTATTTCGCCGGTTTTGGCACGGGGCAAAAAGCATGGCTGCTGGTAAGGGTAGGATACAGTATGATCTTTTTTCCTTTGATCACCGTGCTGTTATTAAAAGGGCTTGGCTTTATTGATTCCATTTTTCTAAAAACACAAAAAGACCGGATCATTCCTTATATCGCCTGTGGCATATTCTTTTTCTGGGGTTACCTTGTTTTTAAAAACCAAATCGAAATTCCGCTGGTACTCACCTCTTTTACCCTGGCTGTTTTTCTTTCTTCTTCAGCAGCATTGATGGCGAATATTTATTTTAAAATAAGCATGCATGCCATCGGTATGGGTGGTATGCTTGGCTTGTTCCTGATTATCCTGCAGCAAAACAGCATGCTGATGACGGTGCCTTTATCTGTTGCATTGTTAATTACCGGTATCGTATGCTCGAGCCGCCTGGTCATCAGCGACCATGAACCAAAAGAAATTTACAGCGGTTTACTGCTGGGTATTGTTTGCCAGTTTGTTGCTGCTGTTATTATCCTGTCTTAACGAAAAGGCCCCGGCTTTGGAGCCAGGGCTTTTCTTTCATCTGTCGTGCCTAACAATAAAAGTTAAAAATCAACTGTTCAATATCGCCGATTGGGTTAAGTATTTTTTAGAGGGAGAATATACAAACAGGCAGCTGCCGTTCTTTATCACTTCAATAATTTTTTTACTAAGGCCTGCAGGTAAGGCTGGGCAACCATGGCTCCTGCCGAGGTAGCCATTTTGCTGAATAAAAGTTTCACTTACATAATCAGCGCCATGAATTACAATTGCCCTCTTCCCCGCATTGTCATTAAATCCTTTTTCACAGCCATTTAGCCGTAACGAATAGCCGTGTTTTCCGCTATACGTATTGGTAGTGATATAAAATCCCAGGCTGCTTTCAAAAGACGATTCCTCATTTGAAAAATCAGTAGCGTATTGCTGTCCGGAATTTTTGCCATGCGCTACCAGTGTTTGAAATAACACTTCGCCTGTTTTAATGTTAATAACAAAGAGGCGCTTTTCGGTGGACGCTTTGCTGAGGTCTGCAATGGTAATGATATCTGTGTTATGTAAACTTTTTCTGGCGGCTAAATATTCAAAGCCTTTGACCGCATAGTCAAATAATTGGCGGGAAATACCCATATTGGCCAACTTCCACTCATTGTATTTATTGGCAATTTCGCCCGTAGCAGCATTGATTTTTTTTGAAACAGTAAAACCGGCAGAATGAATAAAGGGCAAATCTTTGCCGGAGAATTTCCAGGAGGCAGCATTTTTTAATGGTGTGAAGCCTGTTAAAAAAAATAAACCCGGCGCTAAAAATAAGTAGCGTGATAATTTCGACATAGATATTGGTTTTTCATTTGCAACCAGGTGATTGCCCGTTCACTCCTATAAATCGCTTAAACAAAAAAATTATTGTTAACACAATAAAAAACATAGCCCGTTTTCTTACCGCATTTTTTCCTATCTTAACAGCCCTGTTTATTACTTCGGTTGCCGCCAGCATACAGAAACAATAAATAACAAAAGGAATGCACCTGTCACCAAGAGAAACCGAAAAACTACTGCTTTTTTTAGCTGGCGAACTGGCGGAAAAAAGAAGGGCAAGAGGCCTCAAGTTAAATTATCCGGAAGCTATAGCACTTATCAGCAGCCGCTTGCAGGAAGCAGCAAGAGATGGTAAAAAAGTGGCCGAATTGATGCAATTTGGC
>JAYVUL010000088.1:0-21444 GCA_043787935.1 Chitinophagaceae bacterium
TTTTTTGTTACTGCATCTGCTAGCTTAACTCCATTTGCCATTTTTTGAACAAAATCATGGCTTACCGGCTTATCTACTGTTACGACATATTCTTTTTCATGGTTGTTGCCGGCACGTAAAATTTTATTGACGATGTCACCGTCATTGGTTAAGAAAATAAGGCCTTCTGATGGCTTGTCCAGCCTGCCAATGGGGAAGATCCTGCTTTTGTAATTCAGGAACGAAATGATATTGGTTTTATCTTTAAGGTCGGTGGTGCAGGTGATTCCTGCAGGTTTGTTGAAGGCGATATATACCAGCTTTTCTTTTTTCCTTAAAGGTTCACCGTCTATTTCCACCATGTCGCCGGGCAATACCCGGTTGCCTTTTATGGCTACATTATCGTTTATGGTAACCCTGCCCTGGTCAATGTAATTGTCTGCTTCCCGACGGGAGCAAAAGCCGGTTTCACTGATATATTTGTTAAGGCTTTTATCCATTTATTTTTCAAAAATAGGTTTTTCAAGCCGCCTGCAAATGTATTTAAACTAAAAAAGGGATGCAGACAATGCATCCCTTTTTTCATGGTGGAATTTTAAAAATCATCTGTCAATAGCGCTTAACACTTTTTTCATGAAAGTATTGACGGCATCTTTTTCAGGCATGCCACCTGCTATTAACTGCTGTACCTCCAGGGCACCGCACATATTTGAAATTAATTCACCAGTTACATCCATCTCTTCGCTTTTTAAAGAGGGAACTTCAGAAATATTTTCTAATACCCTGATGGCGGTTTCAATTTCAGCAGCAGTGGAGTTTCTTTGTATTTGCCTAATTACTGGTAGCTTCATCAATCAATAGTTTTAGTTGTTCTTCTCTATTTGTTTGCATCTGATTTAATAAAACACCATTTTTAAAACTGGCAAAAGTAGGCAGGTTATTTACACTGGCCAACTTACGGGAGGCAGGGAATTTTTCTGCATCTACGATCACAAATGTTGCATTAGCCTGTTCAGCTCCCAGTCTTTTGAATTTGGGTTTCATCAGCCTGCAGTTGCCGCACCAGCCTGCCGAATATTGCACCAGCACTGTTTCATGCTTTGCTATGATTGAATCTAAATTATCTTCTGCTAATTCTATCATTAGTGTTTATTTAATTTTTTGAAAAATATGCTGCTACGCCACCAGTACTTGCAGTCATGGCATCTTTACCTTCTTCCCAGTTGGCCGGGCATACTTCACCATATTTTTCAACATGCAGTTGGGCATCCACCAGCCGGATATATTCATCAATGTTTCTGCCTAACGGAAAATCATTAATCGATTCATGACGTACGATACCTGTTTTGTCTATGATGAAGGTTCCCCTGTATGCAATGGGAGCGCCGCTGAATGACCATGTTCTTGAAATGGTGTCAAAAGCATATTCACCACCCAATACACCATAGTTTAATGAAATTACTTTTGCTGCGTCGGCAATGATGGGAAAAGTTACGCCTTCAATGCCGCCACTATCCTTTGGCGTATTCAACCATGCCAGGTGAGTTTCTTCAGTATCTGTAGAACAACCGATCACTACGGTATCCCGTTTTTCAAATTCTGCCAGTTTTTCTTGGAATGCATGAATCTCTGTTGGGCAAACAAAAGTGAAATCTTTAGGATAAAAAAATAACAATACATTTTTTTTGCCAATGAATTGTTCCAGACTAAAGTTTTCAATTATTTCTTCTCCGTTAATTACTGCACCCGCTGTAAAATGAGGTGCTTTTTTTCCTACCAATGCCATAGTTTACTATTTTAATTAAATACGTTGATTTCTTCTCTAAACAGATTATTGAATAAAATGTTTAAAGAAGTTACATGGCAATTGCAAAAGTCAGGCTGAAATTTGTTATTAATCCCTATGTATTTTACTGTTTATTTCTTTTCATCAATGGAGTCAGGTTCATCTGTTTCCATTTTTGCAATTGTCTCTGAAACAATATTCAATAAGTGGATCCGCTGGTTTTTATCTATTCTTTCATCAGTAAAAAGCCTGCCAATAAAATACATTAGATTAGCCCGCGGGCCACTTTCTTTACCACCCTTAAAATCAGTTTTACTCATAGCGGTAAACTCCCTGTAAGTTGCGATTATAAAAACTAAAAATAATATCGAAACAACTGATGTAAGAACAACAAGATCTAAATTTTCCATAACTTTATTGTTTTCTTTTTATATTAATAAAAATTAATAAACTCAGGATAGTTGGCGGCCATAATCCTATAAATATTGCCCTCGTTGGATTTTTTAAAATCACAAAATAGTATTCTGAAATAAAAATTAATATTATTACAAAAGCAAAAATTATTAATTCGGAAACTTTAAATTTATTAAACATTGAATTTAATTTGACTTGGTTTAAAAATTACATGCCTGCATTTCTGTTCTGCTGATTAACTCGTTGCTTTTTGTTGTTCTGAAATAACTATACTTCAATTTCAATAAAGGTTAAAACAACACCAGGTAATGGATTAACACCGTACCTGGTGTTTAATAATGAGTGTTTCAGTATTTTCGGTGACGTTTTTATTTATTGCATAGATCAACAGGTCACATATAGATACTCCAGTAAAAACTACTCTTTACTTTGATGCCGGCAATAATACCATATCAACTATATGAATTACCCCATTGGTAGCCTTCAGGTCTGTTGCAGTAACGGTGGCTTTACCACCATTCTCATCTGTTATTACTACATTACCGTTTTCAATAGCGGCGATTAATTTCCCACCTGCAACAGTGGTGAGTGCAGCTTGGCCATTACCTTTTTTTATGGCAGCCAATACTGTTTTCGCATCCAGGTTACCTGATACTACATGGTAGGTCAAAATACCAGCCAATGCAGCTTTACTTTCTGGTTTCAACAGGTTTTCCACTGTGCCTGCTGGTAATTTTGAAAATGCCTCATTAGTAGGTGCAAATACAGTAAAAGGCCCCTTGCTTTTCAAAGTTCCTACCAGGTCTGCAGCTTTAATGGCAGCTACCAGGGTGGTATGGTCTTTAGATCCTGCAGCTATATCTACAATGTCCTTTTTAGCTTGTGCCATAGTATTAATGGTGAACAAGCCTGCTGCAATAAACAGCGCCATCTTTTTAATTGATTTCATTTTTTTGTTTTTAAATGGTGAATAGATTGAATAAATAAATGTGTATGTGACAGTTGAAAATATTTGGTTACAATTGTTTTATTAATGTTCTGTGTATTCGTATACGATGGTACATGTCGTGCATGATCTGCATGTGGGGAGCAGTAAGTACCGCCAATCCCAAAAAGAGGTAACCCATCATAGCATTGCTGCTTACAAACATAAAGCCGGTAAATCCAAACAAAACAATCCCTCCAATGGCAAGCACACTGTACAGGAGAATTTGTTTGGTAATGATGTTTTTGGAATATTTATCATTATTTCTTAAATAAGTAACGATATTGTTAAGAGACAGCACAGAGTGCCATACCACAAAATAAAAAGTGAAGCCAAGCATCAATGGCAGATTGTAAAGAATGAAAAGAATCAATGCAAAACGAATTAAAAATTGCCCTTTTTCATTTTGGTCGAAATGATTATTTCTCAGAAAATAAATAAAAGTGGTGGTGAAAAATAGAATCCCGGCTACAGACATGATTGTATACCGGCTAATGTCAAGCCAAGTGATGAAAGCTGCATTTTCTTTGCCGGATGAAAATAACTGGAACAGGGGTTTTACTTCTTCAAAATGATGCAGCAGGATAACACAAAGGATGACCAATCCGTAAGAGATCACAAATAATTTACCCAGAATAGTATTTGTTTTAAACTGGTTCAAATCTGTTTCTCCAAAATGATAGGCTGCAAAAAAGATAAATAACAAATTGCCTGCTACCGGAAAGAACCAAAGGATGCCTGCAAACAAAAATAGCCGCCCAAGATATACTGCAAAAAACCGGAATTTTGAAAATGCTATTTCTGCTGTATCAGCATTCCTGGCAGCCACTAACAAATCGGCGGCACCATGCGGTACACCCAGCAAAATTATACCTGTTAAAAAGATGATGAACTGGGTATTGGTATCAACCGGCACAATGCATTGTTGAAACAACAACAACACGCTGCCTAATATTAATAATACAATCCGTATCATGGTTTTTAATTTCAGGTGAATGATAATTCTGTAAAAACAAAAAGTGCGGTATAAATGATACCGCACTTTTGAAAATCCATTATGCTGTCGCTGTGGATTTATCAGATTGAGCCAGTGCATAAATCACCAGGCCAAAACCTATTTTATTAATGGCGTCACCAATATTGTAAACAATATCCATTGACAGCCCCTGCCATATTTTCATACCGAATAAACCGCCTTCTGTTCCTGCTATGTATCCAACAGGATAGATAGCCCAGCCAACCAAAACAAACCATCCTAGTGTTTTAACGGCTTTTGCAACAGCAGGACCGGCACTATTTGCCAATTTAGCTACATCGCCAAACCATACCAGGTAAACTATGTAAAAGTAAGCAAGGCCGCTGATGAGACCCCAAATCCAGCTTTGAGTCTCCTTACCGTATATAGCCTCCCCGATATAACCGGTTACCAGCATTATTACAGATGCGAAAATCAATTGCCACAGCAGGCCAACTTTACCACCTGCCTTTTTAGTGATCAGGTAAAATTCAACACACATTAATGGTACAGTAAGAATCCAGTCAACATAACGGAAAAAAACGGGCGACTCTCCAGTCTCCAGGTTATAGCCCCTCATGTAATAATAGTGTACAGCGGCAATAAAAGTAATCAGCCCTGATACAAGGATAGATGTCCGCCATTTCTTTTCGACGTTGGACATCTCAAAAAAGAAAAATACGCAGGCCGCCATCATGGCCATTGTGCCTACAAAAAATGTAAAGGCTACGTAATTGTTGTTTGCGATTGGGAGTACTCCCAGGATTTTTTGATACATTGTTTTTGGTTTATTTAGTGAAAAAGAATAGAAATATATGTGTAAGCAGTTCTTTTTATTTGTTTATACTTTAAACCTAAAATCTTAAACAATGGATGAAGCATAAAAGTTTAACTATTTTCAAAATATTTTGAAAATATCATTAAACGATGCTATGTATGATTAAAAAAAGTATCGCTGTTCAATTAAATGACGGAAAAAATTATCTAAGATTAAACGGCTTCCTGATTGTTTGACAATTATTTTATTGAATAAATACTGTTGCCGGAAATGTAGTGGAAAGTATAGGCTGATAAAAATACAATTACCTTTACAAAATCTATCAGCCAGGCTATCGCTCTTAGCAATAGGAGAGGAAAGTCCGGACAGCAAAGGGCAACACACCGGTTAATGGCCGGTCGCTCCCCAACAAGTTGGGGAGGGGAGATAGTGCCACAGAAAATAACTGTCCCCAACGCTGTTGGGGATGAGGGTGAAAATGTGAGGTAAGAGCTCACGACCTTTTGCAGTAATGCAACGGGTGGGTAAACCTTGTGTGCTGTAATGCCATGTACACCAACGTTGGAAGGCGGCCCGCTTGATACCTTCAGTAATGCAGGTAACGTTGGAGGGTAGGCAGCAAGATTGTAACAGTGATGTTACAGCCAGATAAATGATAGCCTCCTTCATTTAGTGAAGGAACAGAATCCGGCTTATCGGCTGATAGATTTTTTGTCTTATTTATTTTATTCAGATCATCATTTCTTTTATACCTTTCAGCATCCTTAAATCAATTCGCTTATGCATTGCGATGTCACCATAGTTAAAACAGAAGGAACCAGGAAATGATGAAAAAAACTTTTCAAAATTATATCTAATGAACAATGCCCCTTTTTACAGGGGCATTGTTCATTAAAGTAAAATGTCATTTCCTTATTGTATAGTGAGCGCACCCGGTACAACCAGATTTTTTCCAGTCATTACAGTAAGTGTAGCTCCCGCAGATATGTGCTGGGTAATATTTAATATACATTGTCCACCTATGGTATGATTGATCACTATGGAACTGTTTGCAGGTAACGTTGATGGTGGAATGGTATTGCTTGACCAGTTGGATGCCACATCCCAGTTGCCGGTTCCGGTAAAGGTATAGGTGATAGCCAGTGGTATAGCGGTAATAAGGCAGTTAGTTGTTGTATTGGAATTAAAATTAAGGCCCCATCCAGTAAGGTTTCCTCCATCCTGCGTGGCATTATCCTTCACCCTTAAGGTCCAGGTACCGGCACTGTTTTGGCCATTAAAAACGGATAGGGGATTATCCGGTGTTGAAGTTATCGCGCCTGTTGGCGGGCAAGACAATGCAACACCTGCCTGGTCATCCAGGTTAAGATTAAAATCTGCATACCCATTACAAGGGGCATCCAGGATAATTACCGAGGTGTTATTTGGGCTGATAAGGGTAAACGTGAGGTCGCTTACATAAGAGTGGTCGCCTTTTAAACCAATTACATTCAAATCAGTAATGACCACGCCCGCAGCAGCGGGAATGGTAATGGTGGAGGTAATGGTGGGTGTGCCACTTGCAGAAATTACTTTAGGAATGTCGGTACTAGTTTTGCAGCTGCTTAAACCAGTTTTAAAACGGTTAGGCGTTACGGATGCCGCACCAGTTCCGCAGGTATTGGTGGATTTTACCCGGAAGTAATAAACGGTATTTTCAGCCAAAGGAGTAGTTAGTACTGCAGGCAGTACAGTAATGCCTGAAACGGTTTGTACAATAGCAGCAAAATCACTGGTGGTGGAAATTTCAAGTGTGTAAGAAGTAGCACCTGATACCGCTGTCCAGTTAAATGCAGGAAGGGTTGTTTGCCCAATGGCATCATTCGCAGGTAAGGTAAGGCTTGCAGGTGCAGAGCCCCCGGTACCCACTACAAATAATATATCCCTCGTTTTAGTAACGCTTCCGGCTACACCCGTAACCCTTACTGTATAGGTGCCTGGTGCAAGCGTGTTGGTATTGTTGAGTGTAACCGTGGTGCTGTTGCCGGGCGATAAGGAGGTAGTTCCAAAATTAACTGTAGTACCAGCAGGATTTAAACTGGCAGTTAATGCAATAGTGGTGGCGAAACCTGCAAGGGAAGCAGACTTTAAGGTAGCCGTGCCGCTGGTTGCAGAACATACTGCCACGGGGTTGGGGCTGCTAAAAGAAAAGGTAGAAGAAGGGGATGTTTGTATCTTGAAATTAGCATTAGAAAAATCATAAAACACATTTCCAACGGCCATTACCCTGATACGGGCCTGCGTAGTGACATTGTTGGGTACCTGGATTTCTTCATTG
The DNA here is from genome assembly GCA_043787935.1 of Chitinophagaceae bacterium. Lineage (GTDB taxonomy): Bacteria > Bacteroidota > Bacteroidia > Chitinophagales > Chitinophagaceae > Ferruginibacter. The sequence goes on from JAYVUL010000088.1 coordinate 7,275, forward strand.
CCATCATTAGGGGTACTGGCTGAAATGGTAATGGGAAAAGTAAGCCCGCCGTCAGTAGATAACTGGATCATTACATTGGCGCAGCTAACAGGTGCCGCAGCTGAGCCCGCCGGATCCCAGGTGATCGTTTGAAACTCATTCACGTTCCAGGTGATGCCTGATGTATTGGGATAAGTAACCAGAAAAGGCCCCGCAGCGGCAACAGTGGTAACAGTATTTTGTGCATAGCAAACACCGCCACCGGCAGCCTTATTGTCTCTGGCTGTTAACCGGAAATGCATTGTTCTTGCATAGGAAGGTAATAGCTCACCGATGGTGGTGCTGTTGAATATCTGGTTATTTAATTTGGGGAAATATCGTGTTGGTGTTGTTACAGGTGTAAAAGACCTGAATAATGGAGCATTGCCTTCGGGAGCATTCCATGGCGTATTTGGTCCGCCCACATCTACCTGATCCCAGCAATAGGTCAAGGCATCTCCATCCGCATCTGTGGCACTTCCTGAGAGTACAAATGGTGTTGAAATGGGTATGGTATAATTTGTTAATGCAGCCACTACTGGAGCTGCATTAACGGTGTTTGTTTTTACGGCGCAACTATTACCACTGCTGTTAACTGAATATTCAGTTATCTGGTCAAAACTTACAGCATGAAATTGAGGATCGCTGTGTGGTTGCAGGTCTTCTATATCACAAATACCGGCGTAAGCCATGATAGTACTTCCACTTCCTGGTTCAGCATTGGCAGTAGTTGACCGGTTGCCGCTGCAGAAACCCAGTTCAGAATTAAAAGTATGCTCGCCGCCAAACTGGTGCCCCATTTCATGAGCAACATAATCAATATCATAAGCATCACCTACCGGGCTGGTAGAACCGGTAATACCAGATGCCTTTTGGCCATTAACACAAACAACGCCAAGCCCTGCCAGGCCGCCACCACCAGTGCTGAACGTGTGGCCAATATCAAAATTAGTATTGCCGATGCGGTTGGTAATCTGGGTTTGGCTTTCATTGATAAGTGTAGCAGGAACATTATCCGTAAAAGGATCAGTGGCGCCACTGGTGAAAATTATGGCAGTATCATTTGCAATCAGCACCAGTCTTATCGCAACCTCCTTTTCATATACACCATTTACACGGTTAACAGTTACCACAATTTTTGCCAGTGTTTGTGCTTTTGTTGGAGTGGGAAGCCCGGTGGCTGCCACCGCATATTCTCCTGTGCAGGCCACCGCCAGCCGGTAAGTACGCAATTGTGTACCTACACAAGTTCCTGCCTGTACATTTGCAGGGCTGGTTTTTGCGCTGGGATTCTTAGGGAATTTAATTGGCGGGAGTTCGGTGAATTTTTCTTTTTTTTTGAAGTCTGCTTTGTAATAAGAGATATAATTGATAACTGTTTTCTGATCGTAAGGATCAATAAATATACTCCCGGTAATGGGGGATAATATCATGGCATGAAAACCAAAAAGGGTCCAGTCTAATTTAATGGTGGCGGTGGGGTCGTCTATTCCCTGCCCGGTAAAAGTCCTAAGCTCAGGATATGCAGCAGCCAGTTCCGGCGCCATTGTTGAACTTTCCCATACATGAAATTTTGCCATAGTCCCATTGGGCATTGGTATCAGCATTACCGGCGTATTGTTTCGGTTACTAAGAATATTTTGTTCTGCAGGAAGTAACCTCAAGAAAGGTCCTAAGCTACCTGTATCCAATTGTACTGTGCGGTATTTTTCAGGGATAATAACTCTTTTCTGATCCGTTTTTTTAACGGCACTTTCCGTTATATCTGTAAAATAATTTTGCTGCGCTGATGCACTCAAAAAAAGAATTGCGAAAAGGATAGTGGAAATAATTCTGGGGAAAATAAACTTCATGTGTGATTAGATTTTGTAATATAGCAATAGCGAAGCGTAAAAATACTAAAAAGACTTTAATACAGATACAATGGTATTGTTAACAGTAATCACCCCTTAAGTAAGGATCAGGACTGGAAAATAATTTTCAGTGATTCATTGATCTTATTGGCCTGGTTGTATATCATAAAATGCCCGCCGCCGTCTATAACATAAGTAGGGCTTACCTTTTTGATAGGAAATATCCTGTCTGCATCCCCATGAATATGAAACAGGTTTTCGGGGTGCCAGTCATTTTTCCAATTGAGTATTTGGTTAACGGCCCAGTTTAAATAATCCTGGTTTACATTTTTCCTGTACCGGCGAACCATTTCTTTTTCAGCTACATTGGTAACGCCCATATTATAGTTTTCCAATGGCTCCAGCAGCGGGTATGACCGCAGGGGTATTATTTTATCGAGTTTTAATCTGCCTGCGCCCTTCATCCACCCGGGCATTTCTTTATATGACTTAACACTGGAAACAAGTACTAGTTTTTTAACCGGCACTAATTTTGAAATTTCAATTCCCATCATACCACCAAACGAAAGTCCCATCAAAACAGGTTGTTCATCCGTAATACTTTTACTCATCCGTTTGGCATATACCTCAATGGATTCATTTTTTTCCGGTATCAGCCAGGGGATATGCACCAATTCATGCCCGGCTACTTTTATTTTGGTAAAAATCTTTTCATCCGAACCAAGGCCGCTGATGCAATAGATTTTATTCATGTATTGTAAGGTTTTGCGTTTAGCCTTTATCATTAACCTTTAATGCAGCCTAACTTTTCGGCAATACATAAGCAGCCACATCTTCTCTTGTTATATTTTTTCCGGATAAAATGATCAGTCTTTCCACCACATTTCTCAGTTCACGGATATTACCCGTCCAGTTGTAGTTGGTCAATAATTCCATGGCATCTTTATCAATGTTCTTTTTTGGCTGGCCATATTCAGCAGCAATCCTTTCCAGGTAAAAATCCACCAGGTCAGGCACATCTTCCCTGCGTTCGTTCAGTGATGGCACATGGATGATGATAACACCCAGCCGATGGTACAGATCCAGGCGAAAGTTTTTATCCTCTACTTCTTTCAGCAGGTCTTTATTGGTAGCGGCCACCACTCTTACATCTACATTAATATCTTTATCTGCTCCAACACGTGTTATTTTCCCTTCCTGCAATGCCCTTAGCACCTTGGCTTGCGCCCCGAGGCTCATATCGCCAATTTCATCCAAAAATAAAGTGCCTCCATTGGCCTGTTCAAATTTGCCTATACGTTGCTTGATGGCAGAAGTAAAGGAACCTTTCTCGTGGCCAAACAATTCACTTTCGATCAGTTCGCCGGGAATAGCGGCGCAATTCACCTCCACTATCGGCCCGCTGTTGCGGTTGCTTTTTTCATGTATCCATCTTGCCACTAATTCTTTCCCCACACCATTGTCTCCGGTTATCAATACCCTGGCATCTGTAGGGGCCACTTTTTCAATGGTATCTTTTATTTTTTTGATGGCATTGCTGTTACCCACCATTTCCTGCGTGCGGCTTACTTTTCTTTTCAGCACTTTGGTTTCTGTTACCAGGGATTGCTTATCCATCGCATTCCGCAGGGTGATCAGCAAACGGTTAAGGTCAGGAGGCTTACTGATATAATCAAAGGCGCCTTTCTTTACTGCTTCCACGGCGGTTTCAATATTGCCGTGCCCGCTGATCACCACTATGGGTACATCTCCGTTTATTTCTTTTGCCTTTTCCAGGAATTCAAGCCCATCCATTTTGGGCATCTTGATATCACACAACACAACATCGTAGGTAGTGGCGGAAAATTTTTTTACTCCTTCTTCACCATCTGCGGCTTCATCAATTTTGTACCCCTCGTAACTCAGGATCTCCGACAGTGTTTTACGGATTGCTTTTTCGTCATCAATAATTAAGATACTTGCCATAGGTTTTATTTAACACTTGGTTTAGGAGGAGGTGATGCAACATTGCTTTCATTGAAACTATTCTCAAAAATAATCATTTAAACACTCAAAAACACGCCTAATCTTATAGTTAACCGCATTACCTTTCCGGTATCAGCAATACAATAATGGTGGTGTAACAATGCAGGCGGGGTATCTTGTAAAGTCCAGATTTTTTTCAGCAGGCGATTCAGCAAGCCCCATCCTGTTATTTTACTTTTTTAGACTCCAGTTTAAGATCAGGCAATACTGATGCCAGCAACATGAGGAAGGTGGCTATCATCATCAGCCAGATACCGGCCTTTTTTTCCGGACAGTAGGCGTTATAGCAGGAGGTAAATAAGATATAACTTTTAATGGCGTAGCCCACTCCCAATGCGCATACAAACATATTGGTGCGTTTGGCCCAAATTTTTGGCAGGTACATTAACGTGAAAGCGATAATAGCAATGATGGTTAAAAACTTACCCGGCTTGCCGTAGTTATTTTGGTAAGAGTAAAAGCCGGTGAAGGTATCTTTAATATCTGCATAATATGCCCAGGGCATAAAGCAGGAAATTACTAATAATACACAGGCAATTAATCCGAGTCGTTGAAATATTTTTGGCATCATACTGATAAAAAATTCCCTCTTCCGGTTGAGAAGAGGGAATTTTTTGAGGTCCCGAGCGGATTCGAACCGCTGTAGAAGCTTTTGCAGAGCTTTGCCTAGCCACTCGGCCACAGGACCAATTTTAAATTCTGACTATCCGCTGGCTAACCGGACACCGAAACAATTTTCAGGATCAAATTTTCCGTCATTAATACGAAATAATTGAACCTTTATTTTAGGGCAGGGCAAAAATAAGGGATTTTTTATTCTAATTAAATCCGAAATTCGGTTTTTAAAAATAACCACTCCCCATTTAAGGATTATGAAAATCGAATTTTACAAATACCATGGCACCGGCAACGATTTTATCATCATTGATAATTTTCACTCGGAGGCCCCGGCCTTAACTGCTAAGCAAATAAAACATTTATGCGACCGGCATTTTGGAATTGGAGCAGATGGGCTGATGTTTTTAAATAAAAAAGAAGGCTATGATTTTGAAATGCTTTATTACAATGCAGATGGCAACCAAAGCAGCATGTGTGGTAATGGGGGAAGATGCCTTGTTAAATTTGCCCATCAAAGCGGCATACATAAAAGTACTTATCATTTTTATGCCATTGACGGAGACCATGAAGCGGAAATAGATACTGATGGCGATGTGAGCCTGAAAATGCAGGATGTGAACAGGGTGGAATATCATACCGGCCATATGGTGATTGATACCGGATCACCTCATTTTGTAAAGTTTGCCCCAGATGTGGAGGATATAGATGTAGTAGATTCTGCAAGGGGTATACGCTACAGTAATTCCTATGCAGAAGAAGGCATTAATGTGAATTTTGTGGAGACGCTGGATGAAGACCGCATTTTTGTAAGAACGTATGAAAGGGGCGTAGAAGATGAAACACTTAGTTGTGGTACCGGTGTTACGGCCGCTGCCTTATTATCGGCTCACAACGAAAATGGTTTTAATACTGTTGACGTAAAAACGCATGGCGGCAATTTAAGCGTTGAATTCAACAGGGTGGATGAAGAACATTTTACTGATATCTGGCTTTGCGGCCCTGCGGTTTTTGTATTTAGAGGGGAGGTGGATGTATAGGAGTTTAAGGTTGAAAGTTTAAGATTGCCGGACGTTAATATATTTTAAAGAAACTTATTCTTACTGATCAAAACATAAAAATTAAACAGCAGGCCAATTTTATACAGTTGGATTCCGGGCTAAATTCAAACCTTAAACTTTAACCCTTAAATGCAATACTTAACCAAAGACCAGATAATTGAAGCTGCTGAAAAAATATTTACCGCATTTACTGCGGGGTGCAAAGCAGTGGAAGAAGAATCTTTTTTTAAGCGCAGGGGAGAGGGAAAATGGTCGGTGGCAGAAAATATCCAGCACCTGATAATTTCAACCAACACCAGCAAACTTGCCTATACGCTGCCCTCCTTTATCGTAAGATGGATTGGCGGTAAACCCAACAGGGGTTCTAAAAGCTATGAAGCAGTGGTAGAAAAATACAGTACCAAACTGGCTGAAGGCGGAAAGGCTTCGGGCAGGTTTATACCCAGCCCGGTGCAGGTTAAATGCAGTAAGGAAATACTTATTCAAAACTGGCAGAAAGCAGCATCAGCATTTATTTATGCCATAAAAAATAAAACCACGGAAAGTAAATTAGATGACTACCTTGTACGGCACCCGTTGCTGGGCAGGATCACACTGAGGGAACTGTGTTATTTTACGGTTTATCACACGGAGCATCACCTTAACATCATTAAAAAATCATGACGTATCCAACCTGCACCATTCAACTTTCAACCTTCAATTTTTAATGATACAGTATTTTAAAAATATCGAACACCAAACCATCGCTATCGATAAGCCGGAAATTGGGTCATGGGTAAATGTATTGCCCCCCTTGAAGCAGGAAGAGTTTTCTGAACTGAGCCAGACATTGGAAATACCCATTGACTTTTTAAAAGACTCACTCGATATTGATGAACGCAGCCGGTATGAAATTGAAGACAATGTAAAACTGATTGTAATTAAAACACCAACGGAAAACAATTCTTTCAATGAAAGCGACGCCTATTACATCACTATCCCCATCTGTATCATTTTAACGCACAACCAGATTGTTACTGTTAATTCTTTTGAAAATGAGGCCATCAAAAAATTCCTGAATACTTTTCAAAACCGCAGCCCCGACAATAAAAATATGATGGTACTGAAGATTTTTGAAAAAGTGGTAACCAACTACCTCGATTTTTTAAAGGAGATCAACCAGCGCAGGAATTTACTCGAACAAAAACTATACGACTCTAACAGGAATGCCGAATTGCTGGAACTGGTAAGGATACAAAAAAGCCTCGTGTATTTCATCACTGCATTGCGCAGCAACGAACTGCTGATGATGAAAATGGTCCGCACTAATTTTTTACAATTGAATGAAGAGGAAAAAGAATTCCTGGATGACCTGATCGTGGAAACAAGCCAGGCACTTGAAATGGCAAACACCTATACCACCATCCTCAGCAGCACGCTGGATGCCTTTGCCAGCATTATTTCCAACAACCTCAATGCAGTGATGAAGCGCTTAACTTCCATCACCATTATCCTTTCACTGCCGGCACTGGTAACAGGTATTTATGGAATGAACGTACCCATACCCGGACAAAACTGGCCACATTCCTTTTATGTGCCCATCATTATATCACTGGCTGTGTCCTTTATTATCAGCGCTTATTTTATGAAGCGGAAATGGTTTTAATTTTTTTTTCACGCAAAGCGCACAAAGAATACAAAGGAGCCCAAAGAAGAAGTAATAAAAAAATCTTTGTTTCTTTGCCTTCGTTGTGGTCTTTGTGTGAAACCTTTCGCTGCCATTGTCATTTTTATAAAGCGGAAATGTTTTTTTGTTTTCACGCAAAGCACACAAAGAATACAAAGGAGCCCAAAGAAGAAGTGATAAAAAAATCTTTGTTTCTTTGCCCTCGTTGCGGTCTTTGTGTGAAACCTTTCGCTGCCCTTGTCATTTTTATAAAGCGGGAATGGGTTTAATTTTTTTTCACGCAGAGCGCACAAAGAATATAAAGGAGACCAAAATAGAAGGAATAGAATAATCTTTGTTTCTTTGCCTTCGTTGTGGTCTTTGTGTGAAACCTTTCGCTGCCATTGTCATTTTTATAAAGTGGAAATGGTTTTAATTTTTTTTCACGCAAAGCGCACAAAGAATATAAAGGAGACCAAAGAAGAAAGAATAGAATAATCTTTGTTTCCTTGCCCTCGTTGCGGTCTTTGTGTGAAATAAAAACAATCTTGTCATAATGTTTACAATAAGGGTTTACGGTATTTTAATCAACGAAACCATGCAGGTGCTGGTAAGTGATGAATATATCCGTGGAAATTATTACACCAAGTTTCCGGGAGGTGGATTGGAAATTGGGGAAGGCACCCGGGATTGCCTGCAGCGGGAATTTATGGAAGAGATGAATTTGAAAGTGGGTGTAGGCGAACATATTTACACCACCGATATTTACCAGCAGAGTGCTTTCAATAATGCCCATCAGATACTTTCTATTTATTATTTCGCCACGGCATTGGAACCAATAAAGGTTCCGTTAAGAAATAAGGCATTTGATTTTGATACTGACCAGCTAAACGTTTATGAAAACATAAAACAAATAGAAACTTTCCGTTTTGTTGACTGGAAGGATTTTTCTGCAGATGCCGTTACCTTACCGCTGGACAAAATTGCAGCAACGATAGTAAAAGAAAATATTTCAACACATGGATTACGAAAAGTTTTTTGATTTTGATCATGTTTTAGAAAATGACTGGGTTAGGCTGGAACCCTTGAAAGCAACTCATTTTGAACTGCTGCTGCCGGTTGCCATGAACAAGGCATTGTGGGAATTTACTACCGCCAAAATATTTACGGAAACTGATTTTAAAAAATATTTTGATACCGCAATGGAAGAAAAGCGCCTGCAAAAATCGTATCCCTTTGCCCTGTTCGACAAGCAGCAAAACCAATATGCAGGCTGCACCCGTTATGGCAATATAGAATTTAAACATAAAAAAATGGAGATCGGCTGGACATGGATTGATCCCAAACTCCAGGGCACCGGCTTTAATAAACACTGCAAATTTTTATTATTGCACTTTGGCTTTGAAACCTTGTTACTCAACCGGGTGGAATTAAAAACCAGCAGCCTCAACCTGAAGTCTCAAAAAGCCATGCTGAAGATTGGCGCTGTAAAAGAAGGTGTGCTGCGCAGGAATATCATCAACGATGATGGCAGCATCAGGGATACAGTGTACTTTAGTTTTATCAAAGAAGAATGGCCTGAAATAAAGGAGAGGATATTCGGGGAGTTTATTCTATAAGCTGTACTGATGCGACAGGCATATACGGCATGTTGCATGGGCTGTGCGAAAGCTCCTGCCTGTTGTTAGCGTATATACTCCCTGCTGTAAAACTAACTGGATTTGCCCTGCCGCTTAGTTTTGCAGTAAACCAATGAAGAAAAGGCCCTGCTGCCGGTTCCACTGCCTGATAATATTCGGTCACCTCAAAATCTACGCCTGGCTGAAGCGGTTACCCCGGTGAGGCATTTGAGCAAAGGTGCTGTGCCGGAGTAATAGTGAAAGACAGGACTGCATTCAAATCAGGCACGGATGCTGACGTTCAAAAAAAATTTAATATTGCCCGATACACAAAATCCTTATTTTTAAAAATTATCAAACCATCAAGGCAACTAAAAGGAATGCATAGGGTAAAAAGTCAAAAGGTAATTATCAGGGATATCAGCTGGTTGTCGTTTAACAGCAGGGTATTGCAGGAAGCTGCAGATGATACCGTACCGCTTAAAGAAAGGATGAAGTTCCTTGGCATATTCTCCAACAACCTGGATGAGTTTTTCAGGGTGAGGGTTGCCACGCTTCACCGCATGATAGAATTGGGCACCAAAGGCAATATGCACCTGGAGCAGTTGCCGGGTCTTATACTGGAATCTATACAGGAAAAAGTACTGGAGCAGCAAAAAGAATTTGAGCGCATCTGGAATGAAATACTGAGGGAACTGAAAAAGCAAAAGATATTTTTGCTCAACGAAACCCAACTGAACCGGGCGCAGAAAAAATTTGTACTCGATTATTTTGATGAGGAAGTACGCAGCAACATGGTGCCGCTGATGATAGAAAGCATTCAGGCTTTTCCCACCCTCAGCGACAAGAGCATATACCTTGCCTGCAAGCTCAGCAAAAAAGACAAAAGCATACCGCAGCGATTTGCGCTAGTGTCGGTTCCTGCCCGGCGGCTGCCGCGTTTTGTGATACTGCCGTCGAAGCAGGGAGAAAAGCATATCATTTTGCTGGAAGATATTATCAGGTATTGCCTGCCTTACATTTTCTCCTTTTTTGGCTACGACACTTTTTCGTCACACATCATAAAAGTAACCAGGGATGCAGAAATAGATATTGATAACGATATCGAAACCTCCCTGATACAAAAAATTGAAAAAGGCTTAAAGAACAGGAAGAAGGGTAAACCTGTTCGTTTTATTTATGATAAAGACATTGATCCTTCGCTGCTTACTTATTTGGTGAAACGGTTAGGGTTAACCCAAAAAGACAATTTGATACCCGGTGGGCGTATACACAATTTCAAAGACTTTATTAATTTCCCCGAAACGGTGTTCTCACAAAAGAGCCAACGTAAAAAACCTTTTGTACATCCACTGCTGAAAAATTTTAAAAGGGTAACTGATGTGGTGATGGAAAAGGATGTGCTGCTGAGTTTTCCCTATCATTCTTATGACAGCGTGATCGATCTGCTGAGGGAAGCAGCCATTGATCCGGAAGTAACACAAATAAAGATCACCTGCTACCGGCTGGCAGAAAGATCCAAGATAGTGAATGCCATTACCAATGCCGTACGCAATGGAAAGCAGGTAACAGCAGTATTGGAACTGCGGGCAAGGTTTGATGAAGAAGCCAACCTTGAATGGAAAGATGAACTGGAAGAAGCCGGTGTGAAAGTGTTGCTGGGCGTGCCCAATATGAAAGTGCATGCTAAAATTTGCCTGATAAAAAAAGTGGTGAAAGGGCAAACTACCCATTATGGTTTTGTAAGTACCGGCAACCTGAATGAAAGCACCGCAAAAATTTATGGCGACCACTGCCTGCTAACCTCCGACAGGAATATCATGGCTGATGTAAACAGGATATTTCACTACCTGGAACAACCCAAAACGAGGACAGCATTTTTAAAAGCCTGCAAAACCCTGCTGGTAAGCCCCACTAATATGCGCAGGCAACTGGCAGGATTGATAGATAAAGAAATAAGAGCGGCCAAAGCTGGTAAAACTGCTGCCATTATTTTAAAGATGAATTCACTTAGTGATGTGGAATTGATTACAAAATTATACGAAGCAGCCAAAGCAGGGGTAGAGATAAAGATGGTGATCAGGGGCATTTGCTGTATGCTTGCGGAAAGTAATAAATTTAAAATACCGGTGCAGGCAATCAGTATTGTAGATGAATACCTTGAACACGCCAGGATCATGATATTTCATAATGGTGGAAATGAAAAAACATTTATCTCTTCTGCCGACTGGATGGTAAGAAATATCGACCATCGGGTAGAAGCTGCCTGTCCCATTTTTGAAAAAGAGATCCAGCAGGAAATTAAAGATATCCTGCAGATACAGTTGTCGGACAATATTAAAGCCCGTAAACTGGATAATGAAATGAGCAACCAATACGTTAATCCCCGAAACAGAAAAAAAGTACGGTCGCAGATAGAAACCTACAACTATTTATTCCGCAAATTATCCACATAGTGCTGCGGGCGCTATTTCTTTTTAAAGTACGTCATATACCGACCTATCTTTGTTCAGGTGGAGGCAGTGCTGTTGGACGGTTTTTTTACGCAGTAATAAAAATTGTCCGCTAATTATTTTGTGCTCATTTTATTTGTTGAACAAGGGAGGGGTAAGAATTTTTTTTGGGCTTCGGCAGCAGCCTTTACCCTGAGGCAGGAAGTGCACTTTTATGCAGATGCGATAATATTAAACAATTATTATTCTATCCTTTCACCAAATCAGGCAGCCAAAATTTGCAGGTCCATCAACCGGAAACTGAACAATAATAACAGATTAACTGAAGAACTTGAACTTAGCAGCAATAGATATAGGCAGCAACGCCGCAAGGCTTTTAATTACCGAAGTGGTGCAGGATCAAAACAATAATGCAGTTTTCAACAAGCTGAATTTAGTGAGGGTTCCTTTACGGCTGGGCTTTGATGTATTTGAACAGGGCTTTATTTCAAAGCAACGGCTCGGTATGATGCTGCAAACAATGAAAGCATTCAAACATTTGTGCAATGCATACGAAGTAACCCACATCAAAGCCTGCGCTACAAGTGCCATGCGGGATGCCAAAAATTCGGCCGATATTATCAGAAAGGTAAGGTTAGAAACAGAGATCGGAATAGAAGTGATCAGCGGCGATTATGAGGCCGGGCTCATTTATGAAAACCATGTGGCAGAAAATATGGATAAAGACCACAGCTACCTGTACATAGACGTAGGCGGTGGCAGCACTGAATTGTCTTTTTTCAGCAGCAGTATTTTGATCTATAAAAAATCATTCAACATTGGTACCATACGCCTGCTGAAAAATATGGTAACGGAAAATGAATGGGATGAGATGAAAGATACTGTCCGGGCTGTTACCAAAGGGCATAAAGAAGTGGTGGCCATTGGCAGCGGCGGCAATATCAACAAGGTTTTTTCCATGAGTAAAAGAAAAGATGGCAAGCCATTGAACCTGGAATTGCTGAGGGATTACCACAAAGAATTGAGTAGTGTAACTTTGGCCGACCGCATAACAAAATACAGCCTCAGGGCAGACCGGGCAGATGTAATTGTACCAGCCCTGCTCATTTATGTTAATACTATGCGCTGGGCCGGGGCCGAAGAAATATATGTACCCAAGATCGGGTTGGCCGATGGACTGATAAGGCATCTGTGGGATGAGGTAAAGTAACCAATTGAGCTGGCCAGGGAAAGCTGCCTGAAAAAGTAAAAATTTGAAATAACGGCCACTATATTCACCTTACATCAAAATCTTTTTTACATTTACAGCGGCGTTTATTTTTACCGGGTATTGTTTTATTCTAATGCAGGGCCAATTACTCCCGTTCGCTACACAAAAATCATCAAACAACTGCCATGGCTCCCGACAAAGAATACAAGAAAGTTACCACCAATACCATTCAGAAAATGAAAACCGCAGGGGAGAAGATTTCCATGATCACTGCGTATGATTTTTCATTTGCCACTTTATTTGATGCTGCCGGTATAGATATTATCCTGGTGGGCGACAGTGCAAGTAACGTAATGGCGGGCCATGCCACCACGTTGCCTATCACTCTCGACCAAATGATATACCATGCACAAAGTGTAGTAAGGGCCAGGCAAAGGGCATTGATTGTAGTGGACATCCCCTTTGGCTATTATCAATCCAATTCAGAAATAGCCCTGGCATCTGCCATCCGCATTATGAAAGAAAGCGGGGGGCATACGGTGAAATTGGAAGGTGGTGAAGAAGTGATCGACTCAGTAAAAAAGATTGTCAGTGCAGGTATCCCGGTTATGGGGCATTTGGGGTTAACACCGCAATCCATTAACAAATTTGGTACTTATGTAGTAAGGGCTACGGAAGAAACGGAAGCAGATAAATTAAGAAAGGATGCTTTGCTGTTGCAGGAAGCTGGCTGCTTTGCAATAGTGCTGGAGAAAATTCCAGCAGCCCTGGCAAAGGAAGTTTCAGAAAGTTTAACCATCCCCACAATAGGTATTGGTGCAGGAGGTTTTTGCGATGGCCAGGTGCTGGTGATGCATGATATGCTTGGCCTCAATACAGAATTTAACCCGAGGTTCCTGCGCCGCTATTTAAACCTGGATGAACAAATTACCGGGGCCATTAAACAATACATTACAGATGTGAAGGCAAAGGATTTTCCAAATGAAAATGAATCTTATTAGTTGTTTCCTGCAAAACAGGGAAGAAAACAAATGGCGTAAAGATTGTTTGTTATTGTTTGCCGGGTATCCTTTACATTAGTTGTTTGAAACAATATATTTGCATTAAGTAAAACAACCATTATGACCGTAAGAAACAACTGGACCTTAGAAGAAATAAGGCAAATTTATTACCGCCCGCTGCTCGACCTGATTTTTGATGCAGCTGCCATACACCGCCAAAATAAAGCGTATTCCGAAGTGCAGATAAGCAGCCTCATTTCTATTAAAACAGGTGGCTGCAAAGAGGACTGTGCTTACTGTCCGCAGGCTGCCCGGTATCAAACAGACATTGAAGTGGAGCCCCTGATGACGGTTGAAAAGGTAAAAGCAAGAGCAGAAATTGCCAAAGCTAATGGAGCCTCCAGGCTTTGCATGGGCGCTGCATGGAGGGAAGTAAGGGACAATAAGGATTTTGACCGGGTGCTTGAAATGGTAAGCGAAGTAAATGAGATGGGAATGGAAGTTTGCTGCACCTTGGGTATGCTCACGTACGAACAGGCAGAAAGATTAAAGGAAGCAGGCTGTTTTGCTTATAATCATAACATTGATACCAGCAGCGATAACTATAGTAACATCATCAGCACCCGGACTTTTGAGGACAGATTGAATACACTGAACAATGTTCGCAAAG
>JAYVUL010000089.1:0-11282 GCA_043787935.1 Chitinophagaceae bacterium
AGGCACCTGCAGGAAGAAAATTTATTGACCGCATTTTTTTTATGCACCAGTGAGCCTGCAGAAATAATCAGGATCTTAAGGCCGGAATGGCATGAAAAAATCAGTTCCCCGCCAGAGGATAAAATGCTGTTCCTTCAAACCAAGTTCACTCTTGCTGATATTTTTCCTTTACAGAAGGAACTGAATGACAGTATCAATTTTGACGCTTTTTGCAAATCATTTTTTATACAGCCCGATTTGTTTATCAGGCTAAGGCCAAAACAAAAAAAATCTGTACTAAAAAAAATAAAAAAATCCGGTGTCAATTATTCCGTTTTAAATAATGACACAGCCGTGCAGTTTGCCTCAGCCATAAATATGGAGGATTTCCTGCAGCCTGATATTGAAGTGGTGATTCAGGATTATAATTCACAAATGGTTTTAAATTACCTGCAGGAAAACCTGCCAGAATTTACTGCTAAAAATAAACCACCCGGTATTTTATCTGTTTGGGATTGCTGTGCAGCAAGCGGAGGCAAATCCATTTTACTTACCGATATCCTGCATCAAAAAATCAACCTCACAGTTTCAGACATCAGGCCGGCCAGTATCCTTACCCTTCATCAGCGGTTTAAAAAAGCCGCCATCAAAGAATACCAGTATTTCATAACGGATATCAGTAGCCCGGATGGAAAAGTTCCTTTGGCTGCATACGACATTATTATCTGCGATGCGCCCTGCACGGGCAGCGGCACCTGGAGCCGCACACCGGAACAACTGTATTTTTTTCAGCAGGCAGCAATTGATGCGTACGCTGAAAAACAAAAAAAAATTGTGAACAATACCGTTCTTCATCTTAAGCAGGGGGGGATATTTTTTTACATCACCTGTTCCGTATTTAAAAAAGAAAATGAAGCAGTGGCTTCCTATATACAAAAGGAGCTCAACCTCCAACTGATTCAAATACAAAACCTGTACGGCTATGATAAAAAAGCAGATTCTATGTTTGTGGCCATTTTTAAAAAGCCACCGGCCGAAAAAAGCTTAGAATAATTCCTGCTGTTAATAATACATCCAATAAAACTTTACCGGGGTGCCTTTTTTAAATGACACTGCGGGCGCCGGAAATTTTAAAGCGTTCGGCACCGCCAGCAGCAGGTGAGGATTCATTTCTTTATTATTTATCCGCTTTAAATCCACGTCTGCAGAAAATAAAAATTTACGCTCTCTTTTAAACTCCGGTATAGAAACATTACCAATTATTGATGGGTTTGTCCTTGCGCCGATCATCCCGTCTGCACTTCTGCCTGCACTTATATTCAGCCAATGGGGAAAAGAAGTATTGGTACCCATAAAAGAAGCCGGGTTTACCGACAGCCAGTAGGTTTGGCCATTATAATCTTTCAACCAGCTTTGCCATTTGTTGGCCCCAAGCTCTGATGGATTATATTTTGCATAGATCGTTCTATGGAAAGAAAATTTTAACCGCATCCGTTGTTCTCCCCAGGCAAGCTGCTGGCTCACAAAGAGGGAGCTGCCAATAATATTGGCCAGCATATCCCCTTTTGAAAAACCCCATTTTTGTGAGAAGCCATCAAAAATTTCTATCATGGTTTGCAGCCCTAATGCGGTTAATCCCCCAACCCATGCTGCTTTTCTGTTATCCACCCCGCTCCACCGCATCATATCATACTGTATGGCACTGAAATTATATGCAGTGGTGGCATGCCCGATCTTATCCATACTGAGCCACTCGGCATTGTCATTGAACAGGTGAAACCTGCTTTTAGGAAATTTCTTATACCACAGGTAATGCAGGGCTAAGGTGCCTGCAGTAGCAACTATTGATTCGGTTATCACCACCGTATTAAAACGGCCCTGGTTGAATGTTGGGGAGGGATTTTGTGCAGTGCATGGCCTTGCCAATAATGCAATCAGAAGTAATGTAAAAAATGTATAGTGTATGATTCTGGTAAACAAATGAAAAATTACTTTTAATATCTGCAATGTTATCAATTTTTGTTTATTATCAAGTGATTTTTAAAAGCCCCTGAGCAATATCTTTATAGCATTTGCCGTTTTATAGGTTTGTTGGGATAGCTGATATCCCATTGTACCTATTTTTAATCTAAACCCCTCATTATGAAGACAAGCACCATCAGTATGCCTGTACGGGTAAACTACCTGCAGGAATTCACCACCAGAAGCATCGTTTTTTTTAAGTGGCTTTTTGTTGTATAACAAAAAGGACCTTTCCAGCAATTAGTCTGTTGGCTTGGTATTAATTACACCGCAACAGATATCCAAACCGGTAATGGGGATAAAATTCCTGTTACTGGTTTTTTTTTCCCCTTGCAGGAATTAACCGGAATTATTGAAACTGTTGAGCATCATTTGAGGCAAACGGCGTATTCTCTATTTTGTGAACATCATTCATAATTAACTTCCTGCAGGGAGCCTGATTTTTGGGATGCTTCCATTAGTGAGGAAATAATTTTTAAGCAAAATTCCACGCCCCCGTGGTCTGCCGGATGGAAATTTTCCCCTACGGCAACGATACCGATAAACTGCCAGATTCTACCAAGACCTATCTGCGGGAATAAAAAAATTTAACTCCAACAGCTTCTTCATTTATCTTCACCTTTTTATGTCAAAATTTTTAATAGCCGGATTAGGTAATATTGGTACTGAATTTGCCAATACCCGCCACAATATTGGCCTTGATGTGGTATTTGCCTTTGTGCAAAAACATGGCGGCAGTTTTAGAACTGACCGGCTGGCCCATGTGGCGGAAGTAAAATACAGGGGAAAAATATTTGTCTGCATCTGCCCCACCACTTTCATGAACCTCAGCGGCAAGGCTTTTAAATACTGGCTGGATAAAGAAAAAATACCCGTACAAAATACGCTTACCATTGTAGATGACTTGTCACTGCCCTTAGATAAACTACGATTAAGGCCTGCCGGTTCTGCCGGGGGGCATAATGGATTAAGGGATATAGAGGCTGTTTTGGGAACAAATGCCTATCCCCGGCTGAGATTTGGTATCGGGAATAACTATCCAAAAGGTATGCAGGCTGATTTTGTATTGGGCAAATGGCAGCCCCAGGAAATCCCCTTAGTACAATTAAAAATTAAAAATTGCGTTGATATAATAGAAAAATTTGCAATGGCAGGTATTGAACAAACTATGAATGAAGTAAATAAATTGACTATTAAATAAACCAAATAGTAATTTTACTATAACATAGTTGTTTTTTTACGTGTTTTGATTATATTCGTTTTCTTAATATGCTATCCTCTAATTACAAAACAAGATGAAGATAATTTGTGTAGGCCGCAATTACGCAGCACATGCCAAGGAACTTGGCAATGAAATCCCGACTGAACCGGTTATTTTTATGAAGCCCAAGAGTGCTTTGCTGCAAAGCCATACTCCATTTTATTATCCGGAATTTACAAATGAATTGCATTATGAGTGTGAACTTGTATTGAGGATATCAAAAAATGGTAAATATATCCAGGAAAGGCATGCTGCTAATTATTACAATGGGATAGCAACCGGTATAGATTTTACTGCCAGGGACCTGCAAAAAGAGTTGAGTGAAAAAGGCTTGCCCTGGGAAAAGGCCAAAGCTTTTGATAATTCTGCCGCTGTTGGCAAATTCATAGATATTGCCAACGGGTTCAATAAAAAAAACATCAATTTTACCCTGTATAAGAACAAAGAGCTGGTGCAACAGGGCAATTCCGGGCAAATGATATTCAGTTTTGATGCTATCATTGAGCATGTATCCAATTATTTTTCCTTAAACATCGGCGACCTTATTTTTACAGGCACACCGGCAGGAGTGGGCGAATGTGTAGTGGGGGATGAACTGGAAGCATTCATAGAAAAAGAAATGCTGTTGAAAATGGAGATCAAATAATTTATCCAACTATTTCTGTATTGCCTTCCTGTTTTTTCAGGAAGGCTTTTTATTGATGGCATTTACCGTTTCCCTGATTCATTGTTTTTTTGCATTTTCATTTTATGCTATACATTTGAAAAATGTTAACCAACGATGTATTGCTGAAGGCATTCGACTTAATGTGTGCCTCCAAAGCCATGGCTGAAATTTACGAAGCCAACCGGCAAATCTGCAAATATGTTCATTCCACCTCAAGAGGCCATGAAGCAATACAACTGGCCACGGCTTTTCAATTACAGCCTGCTGATTTTGTAAGCCCTTACTACAGGGATGAAAGTATGTTGCTGGGATTGGGCTTTACACCTTATCAACTTATGCTGCAGCTACTTGCAAAAGGCGATGACATTTTTACCGGTGGCAGGGAATATTACAGCCATCCCAATTTCAGAGGTGCTGATAAGCCAACTATTATACATCAAAGCAGTGCTACCGGCATGCAGGCTATTCCCACAACCGGTGTAGCACAGGGCATAAAATATCTTGAACAAATCAACTCCCCCCTATTAAGAAAAACTAACCTTGCTGATGAGCCTGCTGCTCATTGTCCATTGCCCATTGTTATCTGTTCTTTGGGTGATGCTTCTGTTACTGAAGGTGAAGTAAGTGAAGCTTTTCAGTTTGCAGCCCTGCACCAGTTACCCATTATTTATCTTGTACAGGATAATGACTGGGGTATCAGCGTAACTTCTAATGAAGCCAGGACTGGCAATTCGTTCGAATTCATCAAAGGCTTTATTGGGATTAACAGTGTAAGTATTGATGGCAGCGATTTTGAACAAAGTTTTGAGACCATGGAACGGGTAGTAAATGAGGTAAGAACCAAACGCCAGCCTTATTTGGTGCATGCCAAAGTTCCTTTACTGGGCCATCATACCAGTGGGGTGAGAAAAGAATTTTACAGAACAGACGAAGATCTGGCCAAACATGCACAGGATGATCCTTTCATCAAACTCAGGGAAAAATTAGTATCCTTAGGGATTGCAACGGAACATTTGCAGTACCTCGAAAAAATAAATACAGAAAGGGTGGCAAAGCAATTTGCAGATGCGGCAGCATCACCTGAGCCTGATCCGGCAACTGTAGAAGAATTTATTTTTATTCCCACACCCGTAACTAAAGAACAAGGCAACCGCTGCCCGGATAATCAAGAAAAAATTTTAATGGTAGATGCTGCTTTATTTGCCATCAGGGAAATCATGGAGCAATTCCCTGAAGCCCTGCTGTACGGGCAGGATGTAGGACGCAGGCTGGGCGGTGTTTTCAGGGAGGCAGCTACCCTGGCGGAACAATTTGGTGACCACCGGGTATTTAACACGGCTATTCAGGAAGCATACATCATTGGTTCAACAGCGGGTATGTGTGCAGTAGGGTTAAAGCCAATTGTGGAAGTGCAATTTGCCGATTATATTTACCCGGGACTGAATCAACTGGTAACGGAGATTTCTAAGAGCTGTTACCTGAGCTGCGGGAAATTTCCGGTTCAAACTTTAATCCGGGTACCTATTGGCGCATACGGGGGCGGCGGCCCCTATCACAGTGGCTGTATAGAAAGTACCCTGCTTACCATTAAAGGAATAAAAATTGTTTACCCCAGCAATGCTGCAGATATGAAAGGCTTATTAAAAGCTGCTTTTCTCGATCCTAACCCGGTAATAATGTTGGAACATAAAGGGCTGTACTGGAGTAAAGTGCCGGGCACAGAAGAAGCAAAAACAATTGAACCTTCAGCAGATTATATTATTCCGCTAGGCAAAGGAGCCATTGCCCTGGAAGCGGATAAAGAAAAAACCGATAATGGGGAAAGCTGTTGTGTCATTACTTATGGCATGGGAGTATACTGGGCCAAAGCTGCGGCAAAGAAATTGCCGGGACAAGTTGAAATCATTGATCTGAGGACTTTATTTCCTTTAGATGAGCACCTTGTTTTTGCAACAGTGAAAAAACATGGCAAATGTTTGCTACTGACCGAAGAGCAGCAAAACAATTCTTTTGCAGAAGCGCTTGCTGGAAGGATTTCCAAAAGTTGTTTTAATTATTTGGATGCCCCGGTAGAAGTATTGGGCGCTTTAAATTTACCAGCAGTACCAATGAATACAGGATTAGAACAGGCCATGCTTCCCAACGCTGACAAGGTTTACAAGCGTTTAATGGAACTATTAGGCAATTAGCACACAAATTTCTACCGGAATCTCCTATATTTGCAGCCCGAAATGCAAGGCTATTCTTTCGTTGAAGGTGTACCAAAGCATCGGATTCTGATTTGTCGGGGTATCCGCTGGCAAGCGGATGGTTAGAGCATCGGATTCATATCCGCTGGTTAGCGGACGGCAGTTCAAGTCTGCTGGAAATTAAAACTTTAAAATATTTGTCGGGGTAGCTCAGCTGGTTAGAGCATCGGATTCATAACCCGAAGGTCGGCAGTTCAAGTCTGCTCCCCGATACCAAGCCCTCTTTACAGGAGGGCTTTTTCATTCATATAGACCTTCCTGTTCAATACAGGCAGGTACCAGCTTTGGGTAATATCAAATTTTTCCATCACCGTATGCATATCCTGCCTTTCATGCAATGTGGCTGCAGGCTTTTCATGATTGATTTTAGGGAGCCCCTTAGTAACGGAAGTCAGCATGGCGGAGGCCTAAGCCAATGAGAGATAATCGATAGTTCATGGCTCATGATTTCTGCTAAAGAAGACAAAGCCTGATAGCTGGAATTAATTATAACCAAAGGTTTTGCAGAAGGAAAACGACAATACCGGAAAAAAAACCGATTAAGGCAAGCCAGGATATTTTTTTAAGGTACCACATAAAATTAATTTGCTCAATACCCATAATAGCCACGCCGGCAGCCGAGCCTATAATAACAGCGCTTCCGCCTGCACCAGTGGTTAGAGTAAGAAATAACCAAAAAGAATGATCCGTTGGATAAGTTGTTAGGTCATACATGCCCTGTGCAGCGGCTACCAATGGCACATTATCCACTACGGAAGAAAGCATCCCCAATGCAATGCCAATCAGGTAATCATTTTTTAGAACGGAGCTTAGGGACCCTGCCAGCATTTTCAGCAACCCAACAGACTGTAATGCCGAAACAGCCAACAATATTCCCAGGAAAAATAAAATACTGGGGGCATCAATTTTTTGCAGTGCTTTGGCTACAGTAAATTTTTTGATATCTTCCGGCGATGTATTTTTATGGATCACGGAGTTGATGACCCACATACAACCAAGTGCCAGCAACATTCCCATAAATGGCGGCAAGTGGGTGATCGTTTTAAATAATGGCACAAATAATAAAAAACCTACTCCTGAAAATAAAACGATCCTGCTCTCCCTTCTTTGTTTAAAGGTGTTTTGCACCTTTATAATGGCATCAAAAGTTTTTCCCTTAAACCGCCTAGACATAATTAAAACAGGCACTATTGCTATTATCATGGCCGGCAGTATCAATTGCTTTATTACAGCCGTTGCCGATACCTGTCTGCCAATCCAAAACATGGTAGTAGTAACATCACCTAATGGCGACCAGGCACCACCTGCATTTGCTGCGATCACGATCATCCCTGCAAACCAAAGCCTGTCTTCTTTATCGCTCAGAATTTTTGCACAAAGGGATACCATTACAATAGCTGTAGTAAGGTTATCCAGTAAAGCAGAAAGTAAAAAAGTGAGCAGGGTTATAATGAACAGCAGCTTACGCTTACTGGTGGTAGTAATTTTTTGTGTGATAATCTCAAAGCCATCGTGCGAATCTATCAATTCAACAATTGTCATTGCACCTAATAAGAAAAACAATATGGCTGCAATCTCACTCAGGTGATGCATTAACTGTTCTGTTACTGTTTGAACAGAAGAAGCCTGAATTATATAAATCGTCCAGCAAAGCACCCCGGTTATTAAAGCGGTAGCGGCCTTGTTCAACCTTAGCGAATGTTCAAAAGCAATACCAAGATAGCCCAAAACAAAAATGATGATTATGAGGGTTGTGCTTAACATTGTCCTTTAAAAATTAAATTCAGGATGCATACCATCACAGTTGGCAAAGAAATGAAATAAAATATACGCCCTGTTCATCAGGCAGTAAGAGACAGTAAATAACCAGAAAACCTGAAATGAAAAAAGCGGCAAAAGCCGCCTTGCAAACCAGTACTCGGGATGGGAGTTGAACCCACACTCGCCTTACAGCGAACAGGATTTTAAGTCCTGCGTGTCTACCAGTTCCACCACCCGAGTGACACTATTATTGAAAAAAAATCCCGACAGGGTCGGGACTAAATTTTGGAGCGGAAGACCGGGCTCGAACCGGCCACCTCGACCTTGGCAAGGTCGCGCTCTACCAAATGAGCTACTTCCGCGTGATAAGTTTAAAAGTTTCCAGCTTGATAAGTTTACAGGGAATGACTCCATTTCAACTTATTAACATCTTAACCAATAAACTAAAAATAAAGATCTTCTTTTTTCGGATTGCAAAAATAAGGGTGTTGCCCTATTCATACCAAATTTTTATTTGTATTTCGGATTGTATTGGGTGCTTTCCGGTACCGCTACTTCGGGCCTTCCCTTGTACCTGTTGGCATACAAACCATAGCAACCACCTAAAATGAAGGCTGCCAGCAAAAATACCTGGCAAAGAAAAAGAAAACGGGAGGAAGTAACCCAGTTATG
The DNA here is from genome assembly GCA_043787935.1 of Chitinophagaceae bacterium. GTDB lineage: Bacteria > Bacteroidota > Bacteroidia > Chitinophagales > Chitinophagaceae > Ferruginibacter. The sequence continues at coordinate 8,612 of JAYVUL010000089.1, forward strand.
GGCAAAATCTTTGTGTGTGTCGTCAATAATTTCTGGTTGCATACAATCAATTTTCGGTTGCAAAAATAAGGTTTGGTGTTCAAAAAAAATTATTTATCATGAACAATTTCTGAAAACCTTGTTTTCCCTTTTATAAAATGCTGCCAGGCTACTGAGCCGTTATAAAACCCATATAAATTTCCCTTCTTTGATACCGGGAACACCGAACGCTTTTTATTAAAAATCAGCCACTTAATAAAATGCAGATGCGCCTTGGCAATAGCAATGCAATAGCCTCCGTTGCCACCAAACAAACCTTTCACAGCTGCAGCAGCATCCAGTGCCATCCGGAAAGGTATTTTCCACAGCGCTTCCACCAACACCAAATTCTTTGCCAGCATGATAAGGTTGTTCCTAAAATTCAAATATACTTTCAGGTTATTTTCTTTTGGCAATGTACCTCCGCCAATATGATAGACTACCGACCTGGGTTGCACATATACTTTGTACCCGGCAAGCTGCAGGCGCCAGCACAGGTCAATTTCTTCCTGGTGTGCAAAAAAATATTCATCCAGCCCATTTACTTCATGAAACAATTTTGCTTTAATAAACAATGCTGCGCCACTGGCCCAAAAGCAAGGTACGGCGTCCTCATACTGCCCGGTATCTTCTTCTACAAAATCAAATACCCTTCCTCTTGAAAAAGGATAACCAAATTCATCGAGCCATCCGCCGCTGGCACCTGCATATTCAAACTCCCGCTCATTGTTATACGCTTTTATTTTTGGCTGGCAGGCAGCAATACAGTCATCATTTTCCATCAATTCTATTACCGGCAATATCCAACCGGGTGTTACTTCCACATCACTGTTGAGTAAAACATAATAATCGCTCTTAATATTTTTTAAGGCAGAATTATATCCTTTGGCAAACCCTTCGTTAGTAGCATTGCTGATTATTTCAACTGAAGGAAAATGCATTTGCAAAAAAATTACTGAATCATCTGTGCTGGCATTATCTGCCACAATTATTTTTTTATTGCTGTACCCTGAGGATATTAAGGCAGGAAGAAATTGTTCCAGATATTTTTTCCCATTCCAGTTTAATATCACTATTGCAACAAGTGGCATTTGCGCACCGCCTGCAGTTAAAGTGACGCTCCCGGGTTTATGTGTTGGGTTAAACGATTGGCTCATTATTATTACAGCATCATTGCTTTAGTAGATTTTTACAAACATAAAACAATTATCAATGCCTGTATATCATTTCAAATTTTCCATCTTTACTTCTACTAACAATTACTGTAAGAAGCGCTATTTTATTTTCGGCTTGTTTAATTACGTATTTTTATTTCATGTTTAGTCAACTGTTTAACTGGCGCACGGGCCTTGGCTTTGTTGCCATTGCCATTGTTACCGGCACTATATTTTATTCCAATTATTTATCAAAAAATATTGCCCGTGATGAGCGGGAGAAAGTGGATGTTTGGGTGCAGTCATTAAAAACAAGGGCAGTGGCCACTGAACAAACTGCATTAGATCTCACCAACACCATTACCACACACAATACCGATATCCCGATCATAGAAACGGATGAAAAGGATAACCCATCAGGCGAAGGGCTCAACCTTGACACGGCAGCAATAAAAAACGATACCGGCTACCTGCGCAAGCTGGTGATGGAATTTAAAAACCAGAATGATCCGATAATGGTAGAAATAAGCAAGGAACCTTTGATCGTAAATAAATATTATTATGGTGAGTCGAAACTGTTAAAAGAAGTGAGTTATTATCCCCTGGTACAATTATTCATAGTGGCGCTTTTTATCCTTATTACCTTAATTACCATTTCCACCCGAAACAAATCAACACAAAACCAGGTGTGGGCGGGTATGGCAAAAGAAACAGCCCACCAGCTGGGCACACCACTTTCCTCCTTACAAGGATGGCTGGAGTTGCTTAAAGAAAGTAATAGCAACGAAAAAATTGTTAATGAAATGACCAAAGATGTGGACAGGTTGCGGCTGATAAGCGACAGGTTTGGTAAAATTGGCAGTACCCCGCAACTGGAAGAAATGAACATTACCGAACAAATTAAAAACATGGTAGGGTACATAAAAAGAAGGGCACCTGAAAGCGTAAACTTTTCAATTAACAGCAATGAAGAACAAGACATTACCGCCATGATCAACGGGCCTTTGTTTGATTGGGTGATTGAAAACTTATTGAAAAATGCACTTGATTCAATGGAAGGAAAAGGAAGCATCAGCATCAATATAAAAAATGAAACCACACAAGTAATAGCAGATATTACAGATACCGGCAAAGGTATCAGCAAACAAAATATTGCCCGCGTTTTTAAACCGGGTTTTACTACCAAAAAAAGAGGATGGGGCCTTGGACTGAGTTTAGCTAAAAGAATTATGGAGCAATATCACAAAGGTGAAATATTTGTAAAACAATCGGAGCCGGGCAAGGGTACTACTTTCAGGATCATTTTGAATAAGTAACTGTTTTCCATTAACTGTTTTCTTTTTTGGGTAAATCATTTACATTTGCAGCCACCTTAATTCTTTTATGCTTTTACAATTGAATGCGGCGATGGCGAAATTGGTAGACGCACTACTTTGAGGTGGTAGCGCCCGAAAGGGTGTGGGAGTTCGAATCTCCTTTGCCGCACAAAAAAACCTTTC
>JAYVUL010000090.1:0-10185 GCA_043787935.1 Chitinophagaceae bacterium
TAACAAATACTTTATCCAGCGATAAAATAAAATGCACTTGTGCGTTCAGCTATATTTTTGCAGAAATAGATTGGACTAATTAATATTTATAATTAGTATAATTAGCCGGGCTTGTTTCTTTAGTGCCTCAACGCTTAGCAAGGCTGCTGCCTTGGTCAATTAATGGGTTGATTTTACAGCCTTTAAATTTCTGGAAAACTATTAGCTGGCATAAGAAGAGAAAAGAAGCAAAGGTAATTGGCGTAAGTGAACTTTATATACTCTGGATGGTATGGTATAAAGTGCAGGCAGAAGCAATATGGCGGGTAAGAATAATTGAAGCTGCTGATATCAATGCTGCAGTACTTTTTTCTTTTTTAAAAAAGTCAGGTAAAGTTTCCTCATATCATTTATCAACCGTTGTTTGGAGTACCTTTTAATGACATTGTCATACCCGTTTTTGCCCATTTTTTCTCTCAGTTTACTGTCCTCTATCAGCCGGATAACATATTCAGCAAATAACTTTACTTCGCCAACCTCAGTGATGAAGCCCGTTTCACCATCAATAACAATGTCTTCTACCCCACCCACATTAGTAGATACCACCGGTATATAGGCGGATTGTGCTTCGATCAGTGAAACAGGGGTGCCTTCGTTATTGGACGTAAGCACCACAATATCCAACCCGGCCAATGCCTGGTCTATTTCAGTTTCCCAGGAGGTTACTACTACATCCGTTTTTGCCTTTGGGCTGGTGATAAAATACGAATAACTCAGGCCAAGTTCTTCAGCCTTCTTTTCAATTCCCGGCCTTGATTCTCCATCACCAATGATAGCAAAGCGTATATTTTTATTGGTCTTGGATTTAATTATGGCGGCAACCTCTAAAAACATATCATGGTTTTTAATGGGCACCAGGCGGCCAATAATTCCAACGATCAGTTCCGACTTATCAAACCCGTATTTATTTCTGAAAATAATGCCTTTCGTATCCTGGTCTACAGAATATTTGTCAAGGTTAAAGCCCAAAGGCACGGTGAAGATTTTTTCTGCAGGGGCAATTTTATATACCTCTATCAGTTCCTGCCGCTGAGAATCACTAATGGCAATGATGGCATCCGTTTTTTTTGCAAAATACCTTTCAAATCGCACAATGATTTTAGACATGAAGGAATTGAAATACGAATGAAAAACATGCCCGTGAAAAGTGTGTACTATCAATGGTACATTACTTGCTTTGGCTGCCAGCCTGCCAATGGCTCCTGATTTAGAAGCATGCGTATGCACAATGTCCGGCTTAAATTCTTCAATTATTTTTTTTATTTTATAATAGGCAATGATGTCGTAAAAAGGAAGGATACTTCTTCTCATTTCAGTAATTTCAACAGGCACCAGTCCAAGCTGGTCTGCAATGTAAGTAGCATCTTTTTCTGCAGGGTCTTTTTTACCCACCAGCAGTTTGGTTTCAAATTCCGGTGAAAGGTAAGCAGTCAGCAGAGTAACATTATGTGATGGGCCGCCAACGATCAGCCTGTTATGGATTCTCAGTATTTTGTACATATCGATGCGGTAAATATACCAAAACTGGATAAATAAATATTTAGTTTGCCAATTCCGGTTGCTTTAATTTTTTTTATTAATCCAAATATCATTTTTCTGTTATAAATGATCACATGTTTTTTTTGTAATTTGCCTGTTAACCCATCATAGCACCTTGGTTTACATAGGTATTTTTTTAATTATCCTCCTGATTAAATATGATGCTAGGGTAAATGCAGAAAAGCGGGGTATAAAAATGTTGTTGAAAAAATATATTTTGCCTGGCTTGATTAAAACTATTTAAAAGAAATTTAATACTTCAACTTTTGATTCTAAACACGATATGAAAAAAACATACAATGATGCTGCTTCAGCCTTAACTGATATTGCTGATGGTGCTGTTTTAATGCTGGGAGGATTTGGCCTTTGCGGTATCCCTGAAAATTGTATTGCTGCCTTGGTAAAAAAAGGAACTAAAAATCTAACCTGCATTTCCAACAATGCCGGGGTGGATGATTTTGGAATCGGGCTCATGCTGCAGCAAAAGCAGGTAAAGAAAATGATCTCTTCTTATGTAGGAGAAAATGCAGAATTTGAAAGACAGTTGCTGAGCGGAGAGCTGGAAGTGGAACTGATTCCGCAGGGTACACTGGCCACCCGGTGCATGGCTGCGGGGTATGGGATGCCTGCTATTTTTACGCCTGCGGGCGTGGGAACAGAAGTGGCGCTAGGAAAAGAGAGCCGGCTTTTCAATGATAAGGAATATTTATTGGAGCATGCTTTTGATGCCGGCTTTGCACTGGTAAAAGCATGGAAGGGGGATAGCGATGGGAATTTAATTTACAAGGCCACCGCCAGGAATTTTAATCCTTTAATGGCGATGGCGGGAAAAATAACCATTGCAGAAGTAGAGATACTGGTTCCTGCAGGTGAACTGGATCCTGATCAAATTCACACACCCGGCATTTATATCCACCGCATTTTCCAGGGAAATAATTATGAAAAGCGGATTGAACAAAGAACAGTAAGAACCATTAGCAAACCAGCACTTTAAAAGAAAACGATGCTCACAAAAAATCAAATTGCCTGCCGCCTTGCCAAAGAATTAAAAGACGGATATTATGTGAACCTCGGCATTGGTATTCCCACACTCGTGGCTAATTATATTCCCGAAGGAATAAATGTAGTGTTGCAAAGTGAGAATGGTTTACTGGGTATGGGGCCTTTCCCGTTTGAAGGAGAGGAAGACCCGGACCTCATCAATGCCGGCAAGCAAACGATTACTACGGTGCCTGGCTCTGCATTTTTTGACAGCGCCATGAGTTTTGGAATGATCAGGGCAGGCAAGGTTGACCTCACCATTTTAGGTGCAATGGAAGTGAGTGAGAAAGGAGATATAGCCAACTGGAAAATTCCCGGCAAGATGGTGAAAGGTATGGGAGGGGCAATGGATTTAGTGGCCAGTGCGAAAAATATTCTTGTGGCCATGATGCATACCAATCCCAAAGGCGAATCGAAATTATTGCCGGTATGCACACTGCCGCTTACCGGTGCAGGGTGTGTAAAAAAAATAGTGACAGAACTGGCGGTGCTGGAAGTAACTGCCAATGGATTTAAATTAATCGAAAGGGCGCCGGGGGTAACTGTAGAGGAAATAAAAGCGAAGACAGCGGGGAAGTTGATAGTGGAAGGAGAAGTGCCGGAGATGTTGTTGTAAAATCTTTACTGCCTGGTATTGTTTTTTAATATATTGAATGGGCAAAAGGGTATTTCATTGACCTGGTATAATTTACGCCATTACTATATGCCAGATTAACTTTTGTTTTTATTTCTTTTCCCCGAATTTTGCCCATCTAAAAAAATACTACATGCTCAAAGCAACGGTCTTATTCTTTTTTTCAAATTGCTTATTGCTTATTGCAGCAGCCCAGCCCAACCGCTGGCAGCAAAGGGTAAAATATTTAATGGAGGTAAATCTTGATGTTAACACCAATACATTAACCGGCAAACAAAATATCACTTACTCCAATAATTCCCCGGATACCCTTCACCGTATTTTTATTCATTTATTCTGGAATGCATTTAAGCCGGGCAGTATGATGGATATGCGCTCCCGGGCTGCGGAACAAACAATTTTAGGTACCGCAGTTGATGGAAGTACCATCAATGATTATGACAGGCGCTTCAGAAGAAAGATCAGCGAAATGACAGCCGCCGAGCAAGGGGCCTGCAATGTGGTAAAATTTTTATTTAACGGGAAACCCCAGCAAACTAAACTGTACGAAACTATATTGCTGGTAGAACTCGATAAACCGGTATTACCAAATTCAACCGTGCTTTTCAATACTGTTTTTGAATGCCAGGTACCCAGGTTATCCAGGCGTAGCGGGAGAGACAATGCGGAAGACGTTAGATACAGCATGGGGCAATGGTATCCCAAAGTGGTTGAGTATGATCAAACCGGTTGGCATGCCGACCAGTATATTGGCAATGAGTTTTATGGAATATGGGGAGATTATGATGTAAGCATTACGCTGGATAAAAATTATAGGGTTGGGGCTACGGGTGAATTGCAAAATAAAATAGAAACGGGATGGGGATATGATAAAGAGGGCACCTCCTTAAAAGAAACAAAAACGTCACCGGTAAGAACATGGAAATTTTCAGGAAAAAATATCCATGACTTTGTATGGGCTGCTGATCCTGCATATAAGCATATCACCAGGAAAGTTACCAATGGGCCACTACTGCATTTTATTTATAAAGACAATCCTGCAATAGACGCACTGTGGAATTCCACCGCTGATACCATTGCCATGATACTTCCATATTTAAGTAAAACATTTGGCAACTACCCTTACCCTGTTTATTCTTTCCTGCAGGGTGGTGGTGGTGGTACCGAATATCCAATGGCAACCCTGATCAGAAACGGTTCATTGGAAACTGCGGTGCATGAGTTGTGCCATAGCTGGTACCAGATGATGCTGGGCACCAATGAAAATTTATATGCCTGGATGGATGAAGGATTTACGGATTATGCCGAAGCAAAGGCATTAGCATGGGTAAGAAAAAAAATGTTTGTTCCCTCGGCGGATGATTATGATGCTTACCAGAAACTGGCCAGGAGCAGGTTTGATGAGCCAATGAGTACACCAGCCAATTACTTTAACAGCAACCTTGCGTATAACAGTAATGCTTATTACAAAGGAGCTATATTTTTATACCAGCTTGGCTATATTACCGGGGAAAAGAACCTGGAAAAAATTTTACTTGACTATTATAACAAGTGGGCTTTCAGGCACCCGGTACCTGATGATTTTATGCGTATTGCAGAAAAAGAAAGCAACATGGAATTGAAATGGTATAAAGAGTATATGGTGAATACGGTGAAAGCCATTGATTATTCCATCGACAGCCTGTGGGAACAAGGCGGTGAATCAAAGATCCGTTTAAGGCGTATCGGCCCAATGCCCATGCCTATTGACCTGCAGCTAACTTTTAAGGACGGCAGCACTTCAATGCACAACATACCACTCAACCTGATGTTTGGTGCAAAAAAAACAGAAAACAGCAAACAGCTTTATGAAGTGCATGAAGCATGGCCCTGGACAAATCCCACCTACGTTGTATCTTTCAAACAAAAGCTCAGCACCTTAACCAGGGTGGCAATAGACCCCAGTAAACGGATGGCCGATATAGACCAGCGGAATAATGTGCTGGAGCTGAAATGGTAGAAGGGACGGCATCTTAAGCCGCTGCCTACCTTTTTGTAAACAGCAAAAATAATCTTAATTAAATCACTCTTCCCTGCGTTGCCTTTCTCCCGGTTGATGTTTTTGTAAAAAAATTGCTTTGATTTTTTTGCAATATTATGTATTCTTGTAGCCCTGTTCATTTTTAAATATAATCGTCATGATAGTACAATCACTTTTGGGAGAGTTTATGTATGAAGCAGAAAACACCCGTAAATTATTAAACGCTATTCCAGACAGTGCACTGGATTACAAACCTTCAGAAAAATCATGGACGACAGGGCAACTTGCCTCACATATCGCAGAGACTTATAATTGGTATGACGGCACTTTTAACCAGGATGTTTTTGATATGGGAACCTATAAGTATGATAAGGGTGATATTTCAAAAGCGGCCAATATTGTTGCAAAGTTCGAAGAGAATGTAAAAAAAGCACGGTCGGTATTGGAAAGTGCAAAGGATGAGGACATGATGAAAACATGGACAATGGTAATGAATGGAAAGGAGATGTTTACACCAATGCCAAGGATCCAGGTGGTAAGGGGTTTTTTATTTAACCACCTGTACCATCACAGGGGAGAAATGATAGTTTATTTAAGAGCTACCGGAAATAAAGTACCGGGAATGTATGGCCCTACGGCAGAAGAGAGTAATTTTTAAAATCGTCCCGGTATCAGCCAGTTTCTTGTAAATCGGCTATTGATATTTAAAGGACCTGCTCACCGGAGTCCTCTGCAAGTTTCTCATTTCAAATTATGCAGGCAGATATTGGGCTAAGTTTTCCCGTGCGGCTTTAACGCATATCTTTCAATTGGATAATTTCCATTTTTGGCCAGGTAAAATTATTTATTGGTTCGAATATATGATTGTACCATAATAATAAAACAGCTATGCAATTGAATTACTAAACTTTAATCACCGGCAACATACAACATAATCAGCCCTCTATAAAAGTAAGATGGGTTTGTACTGGTTTTTAATACAATAACCTCAACATAAATAACGTTCCTGCCTGCTATTTCCCAGCAGACAATTACAAATAAGCGGGCAATGAAAAACTGCTCAAGCAATACAGCTTAACTCACCCCCACAATTTTTCCATTCACCACATCAATAAAATTAGCCTGAGGAATTTTAGGTAACCCGGGCATCCGCATCATCTCGCCGCATACGGCCACAATAAACCCTGCCCCTTTGTTGATCACTAAATTGTCTACATCAATTTTAAAATCACCGTCCAGCCCGCTTACGGTGGCATCATCTGTAAATGAATATTGTGTTTTAGCCATACATACAGGAAGGTGTCCAAGCCCCAGTTTATTTATTTTCTTAATCATCTCCTGCGCTGTTTTATACAGTACCACATCTTTTCCTCCGTAAATTGTAGTAACGATCTTCCGGATTTTTGTTTCGATATCATCTTCCGGTTCATAGGTGAAATGCAGGGGCGGTGAGGGGTCTTTACAAATATCCATCACGGCCTGCGCCATTTCTATGCCACCTTCCCCACCTTTGGAAAAAGCATCATTAACAGCAAAAGCAGCCTCTTTATTTTGACACCAGTTCCGCATAAAGTCAATCTCTTCCGGGGTATCAAACTGGTACCTGTTCAGTACCACCAGTACTTTTTGTTTAAACGATTTAAGGATCGAAATGTGTTTTTCCATGTTTTGCAATCCTTTGGTGAGGGCATTCCTGTCTGGCAACATCATTTTATCTTCAGCAATGCCGCCGCTCAATTTAAGGGCCTGGGAGGTAGCTACCAATACACTCATGGCCGGCTGTAATCCAGCCTTACGGCATTTGATATTAAAAAATTTCTCCGCTCCAAGGTCACTCCCAAAACCCGCTTCTGTAATTACATAGTCGCCATATTGCATGGCGGTTTTGGTAGCCATCAATGAATTACAGCCATGGGCAATATTGGCAAACGGGCCGCCATGAACCATGGCAGGGCAACCTTCCAGTGTTTGCACAAGATTCGGCAGAAGGGCATCTTTTAATAAGGCCGTGATGGCACCGGTTACACCCAGGTTTTTGGTGGTAAAAGGTTGGCCTGCAAAAGTAAAGCCTAGTAACATATCGTCTATCCGTTGCCGTAATTCTTCCAGGTTTTCGGCAAGACAAAGAACAGCCATCAGTTCGCTGGCAGCAGTAATTACAAAACCGGTTTCGGAAGGGATACCATTATTGGGGCCGTTTAAAGCGGTTACAATTTTTCGCAGCACCCTGTCATTTACATCAAGGCAGCGGTTCATTAAAACGGTTTTTATTCCTTCGGGTTTGCCGCGGTTAAAAAAACGGAAATTATCCATTAGTGAAGCCAGTATGTTATTGGCTGCAGTGATGGCATGAAAGTCGCCGGTAAAATGCAGGTTAATTTCTTCCATAGGCACCACCTGGCTGTAGCCGCCGCCTGCTGCGCCGCCTTTCATGCCAAAACAGGGGCCAAGGGAGGGTTCCCTTAATGCCAGAACTACATTTTGATTTAATTTTTTTAACCCGTCTGCAAGTCCTATACTGGTAGTGGTTTTTCCTATACCGGCTTTGGTAGGTGTAATAGCAGTGACCAGTATCAATTTGGAACGGTCAATTCTTTCTTCATCAAAATGAGTGATATTTATTTTAGCCTTGTAGTGGCCGTAAGGCAATACAAGGTCTGCCGGAATTCCCATATCAGCAGCGATGGTTGTTATTAACTGCATGGGTGTTTCCTGGGCTATTTCATAATCAGATTTCATTCCATATTTTTTATAGCATTAAAAGTAGGCATAGTGAATTTATTTTCGCAGCTAAGTTGATCGCTTTCATAAAAAGGTTCACTGACTTTGTACAGGAAACGAAATGATTGTTATCATAAGCCTGCCATTCACTTGTTGAAATAGGCACGGCAACGGGCCAGTTATAATGATCTCGTTTTTTTATTCAATAATCCATTTGCCTCATCATCCGTTATTGATCAGGGCCGGCAGATGCCAAAACTTTATCAACTAACCTCTCCAGGCTGGTAAGCTGTAGTATTAATTTTTCTCCTGTATCCGGATAGCAATGCATATTGTTGTTGTTGTACCTTTGTCTATACAAATAATGCCATTCAGGTTTATATTTTATGCATACAATCATCAGAAGGGCTACCCCGGAAGATGCTGAATTATTATCAGCGTTGGGTAAGCAAACCTTTTACGACACTTTTACAGGTACTTGTACAGAAGAAGACATGAACCAATTCCTGCACCGCTATTTCAATTTGGAACAGGTGAAAAAGGAATTGGCCAATGAAAATGATTTGTATTTTTTTGCCGAAACAGAAGGAATTGTCACAGGCTATATACGCATGATGGAAGACTACAGTGATTTTCCACTAATGAAAAAATGGAAGGCGCTGGAACTGAAAAGGATTTATGTGAATAAGAACTTTCATAGAAAAGGAATAGCCCGTCAGTTGATGCAGTTCGTGGAAGATTATGCCAGGCAAAATAAATATGAAGTAGTGTGGCTCGGGGTGTGGGAGCACAACGTAAGGGCAAAAAAGTTTTATGACAAATGCGGTTTTAAAGATTCTGGCCACACCCATTATTTCCCTATAGGTAACACTCCTCAAACGGATAACTGGCTCTGGAAATTTTTGTAGCAGGCCTTACCTGCCGAAATACCGGTTCACTGCTTCCACCCGGTTGCTCACGTGGAGTTTTTCGTAAATGTGGTACACATGTTTTTTTACCGTTTCTGCGCTGATAAACAGCTGGTCGGCTATTTCTTTATACAGCAAACCTTTGGACAGCATTTGTAAAATTTCTTTTTCCCTTTTAGATAATACATCCAATGATTCAGTTGCAGGAATGCTGGCAACATCTGGTGCTTTTTGTTGAAATGCCGCCACTACTTTCCTGGCTATCTGGCTGCTCATGGGAGCACCGCCTTCAGAGAGTTCTTTAATGGCTTCCAGTAATTTGGCCGGGGTTGTTTTTTTGAGAATGTATCCGTTGGCGCCTGCCGTTAATGCTTCAAATATTTTTTCATCCTGCTCCAGCACCGTACACATCATAAACAAAATTTCCGGGTTGGATGCTTTTAAGATTCGTACACATTCAATGCCGTCTATGCCACCAAGATTAATATCCATCAGTACTACTTTGGGGTTGGCATAAGGAATTACCACCAGCGCTTCTTCGCCATTAATGCAGGAGCACGACAGTTCATATCCATCAGACATTTCAATGATCTGTTCTAAAGCGTGGCGAATGTCATTATTGTCTTCTACTATTGCAACAGGGAGTATCATTGTAGCACAAAGGTGTATTAAAATACTTTTAAAAGCAATACCCTGAAAAGGTAATTGTTTGCAGCAGGAGGAGCGTATTGGTAAATGGTGTGGAGGATAGTGGGGGTTGAGACAGGAAATAGATTGCCACTGTGATAACCCCCAATAAGTGGCTGTAGGTTGCATGCCCAGCTTAAAACCTTGAACTTTTAATAAGGCACCTGCAACAAAAATTTTTCTTTAAAAAAAGGTTCGCTAAATATTTTTTCAATTTCCCAAACCCTTGGTTTGCACTGGCTTTCAGAAATTTCTTTTGCAAGGTCACCGCCTTTCAGGCAAATGAGTCCGCCGGGAGATTTACCTTTTTTTAATAAAGGCCTGCTCCACCACCAAAGGTCCTTCAGCGGTGCTACCGCCCTGGATACCGCCACATCAAATTTCATGTCTTTTATTTCTTCTGCACGGGTGTGCCGGGTAGTGACATTGGTAAGTCCAATGGCTTCAGCTGCGGCATTCGCCACTTTCAGCTTTTTATTGATGCTGTCTGCCAAATAAAAATGAACCCCCGGAAAAAAAATAGCCAGGGGAATGCCAGGGAAACCACCACCACAGCCAAGGTCAAGCACCTGCATACCCTCCCTGAATTCAAATTG
>JAYVUL010000091.1:0-3684 GCA_043787935.1 Chitinophagaceae bacterium
ATGACAAAAGACAATTACAATTCAATGATGATTTCTCATCATCCTTACGGAGATAATACAAAAGAGTCTATTGAAGGAACAGAAACAGAAGGTAAAAAAATTCCCGGTGTTGGAAGTCCCCACTCACCTGAGGCTATGAGTGTTTTTACCATTGATCTTGCTACCAACAAAATAGTTGATAAATTTAAAACCGGTTTCCAGGTGGGTGAAATGATTGAAGGGGCAGAAGTTGTTGGTGGCGCCAGCCCTAACTCAATTGCAGTGGGTAAGCAGTTTGCCTATGTAACCAATGCTACCAATGATAATATTTCTATCATTGATTATAAACAACATAAAATATTGGGGCATATTCAAATAAAGGTAGATAAGCGGATAGACCATTTTCGTGGACTTTTGCCCTTTGGTATTACCCTTAGTAAAGATGAAAAAACATTGTATGTAGCCTTACTTGGATTTAATGCAGTTGCCGTAATTGATGTGGCAACAAAAAACACCAGAGGATTGATACCTGCCGGTTGGGGACCAACAAGAGTTCAATTAAGTAATGATGAAAAAGAATTATATATCATCAGTTGCCGGGGACTTGGCGCAGGGCCCAATGGTGGCGCAGGTTTTATTGAGCCGCCGCAGGGAACTTACATAGGTGATATTCAGCTCGGCAGTTTTCAAAAAGTACCCATGCCATCTGCAAATGAACTGGCTGCTTATACCAACCAGGCTATCAACAATACTTTTGTAAGTACAACTGTTACTGATGATAATAATCCATTACCTGCATTGGCGGGTTTACATCAAAGCCCGATAAAATATATTGTGTATATCACCAAAGAAAACAGGAGCTATGATGAAGTGTTTGGCCAATTAAAAAATGCAAAGGGCGATAGTACGCTGGCCAGGTTTGGCGTGGATTGTGATTATACTTTGCCGGATTCTTTAAGGGCAAAATATGCATATTTAAAAGTTACACCCAATCATCATAAAGCTGCAAAGCAATTTTCTTTTAGCGATAATTTTTATTGTGATAGCGATGCATCCATTCACGGCCACCATTGGATGATGGGTGTAATACCCAACGAGTGGGTAGAGACCAATTCGGGCGTTGATAAAACAGCTAACTATTTTTCAAAAGCACCTGGCCGCCGTTTTCCGGGGTCCACCGGCAGCATAGACCCTGAAGATTATGGAGAAATAGGAGGTATGTGGGAAGCGATGGAAAGGGAAAAAATAAATTTCTACAATTTTGGAGAAGCCAATGAAACAGCCCATGTACGTGAAGAATGGATGGACACTGCAACGGGTGCAGCACACGGGGTGATGGTGCCTATGCAAAAGGCATTGTTTACCCGTACAAGTCATAATTATGCAGGGTTTAACATGAATATTCCTGACCAGTTCAGAATGAACCAGTTTGAATCCGAATTCACAAAGATGTGGATCAAAGGAAAAAAGCCATTACCTTCTTTAATAACCATGCAGGTGCCCAATGATCATACTGCTGGTGCAAGGCCAGAGGATGGATATTATTTTCCGCAATCATTTGTAGCAGATAATGATTTGGCAGTTGGCCGGATTTTACATTTTTTATCCCGTACAAAATACTGGAAAAATATGCTGGTAATAATTACTGAAGATGATCCGCAGGGCGGGGTTGATCATATTGATGCACACCGCAGTATTTTAATGATGGCAGGGCCTTATGTAAAGAAGGGCTATGTTAGCCATACGCATGCAAACTTTGGAGCTATCTTAAAAACCATTTATAATATCCTGAACGTGCCTTATGTAAATCAATACGATGTTACCGCTTCTTTACTACAGGATTTTTTTACAGATAAACCAGACTATACACCCTACACTTTAGAGCAGCACGATGCAAGGGTTTTTGATATAGAGAAAGCCATGAAAAAATATGGCCGTTCTGTTGACTGGCGCAATGTAATGAAGGGGCCGGATATGGATGACGAAGAAGAGATACGTAAAAATCATTACAAACAAACTAAAAGCAAATAGCTTTAAAATACAGGTATATTGTTGTTGATACAAGAAAATATTCTTTTGCCAAAAATAAATAAGACAATAAGCTTTTTTGTGCCTTTTCTTTACATCTTTAAATATTGAATAGACTTAACTAAACAGGGATAATAAAATTACATAATGGTAACCTGGGAAATACAGCAACGGGTAGATGAAATATTGTCTTTGTACGAAAAATTTGGCAACGAAGATTATATTGGTGAACCCGTTTCGCAGATAGAACATATGTGCCAGTGTGCACAACTGGCCGAAGCTTCAGGCGAAGATGACGAAGTTATATTGGCGGCATTTTTTCATGATATCGGGCACTTATGCGAATACGCCTTTCCTGAAAAAAAGCTACAGCACATGGATGGTGTGGGTGTTGTAGATCATGAAAAACTGGGCGCCACTTATTTGCTCAGTAAAGGGTTTTCTGAAAAGATTGCAAGCCTTGTTCAATCGCATGTAGAAGCAAAGCGTTACCTCACTTTTAAATATCCTGAGTACTTTGAAAAATTATCTGAAGCCAGTGTTAAAACGCTGGCCTTTCAGGGAGGTGTTATGTCAAAGGCTGAGGCAGATGCATTTGAAAGCGAGCCTTTGCATAAACTGTATATTCAGTTACGCCGGTGGGATGAGCAGGCAAAAGAAACGGAAAAACCATTGCCACCACTGGATCATTATAAACAGATGATGATGGCACATTTACAAATCAATTAAACACGCTTAAACTATTTAATATTTAAAACAAAACTTAAATAAATTTACAATGATTAAAATGGTTGTTTTTGATATGGCAGGTACAACTGTAGATGAAGACAATGTTGTTTATAAAACTTTGCAAAAAGTAATTAATGGAGCCGGCTATAACTTTAGTTTAAACCAGGTATTAAAAGAAGGTGCCGGAAAAGAAAAGCTACAGGCAATAAAAGACATTTTAAAACAAGATGAAAAACAACAGGAAAATAACCTGCCCGAAAAACTGTACAGCATTTTTATTACTTCGCTTGCTGACGCCTATAATGTAATTGATATAAAACCGCAGCAGGGTGCAATTGAAGTATTTAAAGCATTGAAACAAAAAAAAATATTGGTAATATTAAATACTGGATATAATGAGTCTACTGCAAGATCATTGTTAGATAAATTAAACTGGAAAGAGGGGAATCAGATTGATGGTTTAATTACAGCTTCTAATGTACAAAACAACCGCCCTTTACCTGATATGATCCATCTTGCAATGGCACAGTTTTTTATTACCAATGCAAATGAGGTAGTGAAAGTTGGCGACTCGATCATTGATATTGAAGAAGGACAAAATGCAGGATGCAGTTTAAGCATCGGTATTACAACAGGGGCACATACCGAAGCACAGCTAAGGTCTGCCAAACCTGATTTTATTATTCATCATTTAATGGAACTGCTGCCACTGTTAAACTAAGGAGCCTCCCTGCCCTCCAAAGGAGGGTTCCGGAATCTTACAAAATGAAAAATATTTCAAATACTACTGCGACAAAAACCGTCCTTTGGAGGGCAGGGAGGCCAGGTATTTTGCGCTGGCTAAACAGCTCGCCAGTTGTATTTGTAAGCTATGTTTCTATTTGTTCTTTTATTGTGTATAGCTGCATGTATGGCTTTAGAAAACCCTTTACTGTTGGGTTGTACAGC
>JAYVUL010000092.1:0-26483 GCA_043787935.1 Chitinophagaceae bacterium
TTTTGCCTTATCACCTGCACATGCAGCATTTCTTTGTTCATCACATCAAGGCTTACATAGGGCCCGGTGCCTTCCAGCAAAGGATTTTGTTCCCTCAAATCACTTGCCACTACATTGGCATTGCCATAAATTTTCCTTAAGGCCAGCGTAAGCTCCACCCCTATTTGGCCGCTGGCACCTATTACTAAAATTTTTTCCCTGATCATATGATGCAATCGTTTTTTGTACAAACAAATGTACGGGTTGAAAATAGTTTTTACCATTTCCCAATCGAAATAAAGGAATGGCTCAGGGAAGGTGCTATATATCCGGGATAACGATATTTTTTGTGGTATCTTTTTTCAGAACGGAACAATGAAACGAAATCTAAAAATGGAAAATAATATCTTTAGGCAGAATAAAAAAAAGAGCTGTATGTACAACAGGTTATTTTCATTGCTGCTATGTTTACTATTGCCCGCTTCGGTTACGTATTCCCAACAGCTTAGCTTTACTTCCTACAACTCTGCCAACGGCCTTTCGCAAAATAGCGGCTACTGCATGGCGCAGGACGGGCTTGGGTATTTGTGGATGGGTACGCTTGATGGATTAAATAAATTCAACGGTAAAACGATTGTCACTTATTACAAGGAAAATATAAAACGGGGAAGCCTTACAGATAATTACATTAAATCCCTTTTGTACGACAGCCTCAATAACTGGCTTTGGATTGGAACAGCTTCCGGCCTGTGCATTTACAATTGCACATCCGATAGCTTTTACCGGGCTTCCCATTATTTTCCGGCTGCCGATACCTTGAATGGGCTGATGATACGGTCGGTAAATGCCGGCAGAACCCCGGCTGAAATATTGGTGGTTACCAACAGTGAGGGCATTTTTATCTGCAATACAGAACTGCGCAATCATCAGCAGTTTTTACAGCAGCCGGGCACCAAAAACAGGACAGAAGCCGCAGTGGTATGGAACAATAAAATATTTGTGGTGGCCAATAAGCAACTATTCCGCATTCACGACAACCTGGAAATTGTTTTGGCCGACCCCCTGCTGGAGGATACCCGGAAACTTTTTGTGTGGCGAAAGAAGTTGTGGGTGGCATCTGCCAAAAATGGCGCAATGTTTATTGATGACCCTGCCAGGACCGTTGTTCACTTATTTAACTGCGGCAGCAACGATGTGGGCACCTTTGCCGAAGACAAATACAATAACCTGTGGATAGGCACACGTAATGCAGGCATCGTGATAGCATAACCGGTAAATGCGGCCATTATCCATTCCTTTACCGAAGCGGCTAACCAGAACGAATGGCCCAAAAAATTTACCCTTTCGCTGCTTTTAGACAGGCAGAACAACATGTGGGCAGGCAGCAGCGGCGGCGGCTTTGCAAAAAACAACCTCAACAGGAAACAATTGGGCCTGGTGCAAAAAAACGAACTTCAATATGGAAAGGCAGCACATAACATGATTCTTTGTATCTATAAACCAGCAAACAACCTTTTATATGCAGGTACCCAACTGGAAGGTTTGCGGATTCATAACCTTCAAACTGGCAGCATGGAAGAGGTTATCAATCCTGCTGCTGCAACTGCCAATTATGTGCACAGCATTGCAGCTTCAGCAGACACTTCGCTATGGATGGCCACGGCTGAAGGATTGTATCATTTCAATACTGACACAAAACAATTTTCACACTATATCGATAGCAGCTATCTTGCCACCACAGCCGGATTGTATGTATACAAACTAAAGGGAAGGGATACCCTGCTCTACAGTTCCGATCATGGGGCTGTTTTTTTTGACATCAGGCATAAAGCATTCGACCATTTGAAGAGTTATAAAGATTCAAAGGGAAGGCATATGAACCTGGTAATAAATAAAGCAGCAGAGGACAATGACGGAAATATCTGGATGGGCTGCCTCGGGTATGGCCTGGTAAAATACAACCTTAATTCAGGCACTATTGAAATTATTGAAGCAGTAAGAAACTTCTCCATAACAGTGAATGCGTTGTTTTTTGACAATGGTAAACTTTGGGTTTGCACCGCAAACGGGCTGCTGGTATATGATCCTTATTCCAATCAAATATTGGAAACTTTTTCTCCAGCCAGGGGTTTACCGGGTAATGTAATTTATAGTATTGAAAAAGATGCGGCAGGGAATTTCTGGTGCGGAAGCAATGTTGGCCTGTTAAAAATTGATAACCGCACACACAAGGTAACACAGGTAAAAGCATCTGCAGGCCTGCAGGCAGATGAATTCAACACCGGCTGCTCTACCACCGACAATGATGGCAATCTTTACTTCGGAGGCATTAATGGCATTACCTATTTTAATCCCTCCAGGTTTACCATCGACCAGTTCAGCCCGCAACCGCTGATAGAATCAATAAAGGTTGCCAACGGGGAAATTAATTTGAAAGCAGGCATTCATTATACAAATGAAATAACACTTACTTATTTACAAAATTTCATTACGCTTGAATTTGGGGTAACAAATTTTATCAATCACGATGAATGCCAGTACAAATACCAGCTGGAAGGCGTGGATGATGACTGGGTGCTGGCCGGCAACCGTTCTTTTGTAAATTACTCCGGCCTTAAACCCGGCACCTATACCTTCCGGCTTCAAAGCTGCAACAGTACCGGCATCTGGAGCCAAAACATTACCCTGCTTACCATCATCATTTCTCCGGCATGGTGGCAAACCTGGTGGTTCCAGCTGATCAGTATAATTGCAATATCTGTATTACTTTTTTACCTGATCAGGAAGACAATTATTGACGTTCGCTACAGGGCAGAGACAAAGCAAAAAATCACTGAAACGGAAATGGCTGCTTTAAAGGCGCAGATGAACCCCCATTTTATGTTCAACTGCATTAACAGCATTGATGCCTTCATCCACAGCAATGATAAATACAATGCCACTTTGTACCTGAATAAATTTGCAAAACTATTGCGTAATATTTTAGACAGCAGCAAACAAAATACAGTATTGCTTAGTAAAGATGTGGATACCCTGAAACTCTATATTGAGCTGGAACAACTGCGTCATGAAAATAAATTTACAAGCAGGGTTGAGGTGGACCAGGAACTGCTTTTCAGCGATTATAAAGTACCGCCGCTTATTATCCAGCCTTTTGTGGAAAATGCTATTTTGCATGGGCTAAAAAATTTACCCGGCAATGACGGGCAATTAAATATTTCGATTAAAAAAGCTGGAGACAGCATACAATATATCATTCGGGATAATGGCATTGGCAGGGAAGCTGCTAAAGCTATCGCACAAAATAAAGACTCGTCTTATGGTATGGCTATGAGCCTGGACCGGATAAAACTATTTAACAGGGAACCCAATGCTTCAATGGAAATAAAGGACCTTTATGAAAACGGAAAAGCAACGGGTACAAAAATTATTGTGTATTTAAAAATTAACTAAATGATCAGTACTATTATCATTGACGATGAACCAAAAGGCAGGCTGGCGCTGCGGCAAAAACTGGCAGCCTACTGCATCAACATAGATGTGGTGGCAGAGGCAGCCAATGGTAAAGAAGCACTGGCACTGATCAGGCTTCACCATCCGCAACTGATCTTCCTCGACATAGAAATGCCGGTGATGAACGGCTTTGAAATGCTGAATGTTATTGAAGAAAAAAACTTCCATATCATTTTCACCACAGCTTATGATCAATACGCCATTAAAGCAATTAAATATGCAGCCTTTGATTATTTATTAAAACCGGTGGACATAGATGAATTGAAAACAGCTGTTGCAAAAATTGAAACCATTGAAAACAAAAATCTTGGCAGGCAGGTAGAAATAATGCAGCAAAATATGCAGCAGCCCAAAAATAATTTCCACAAGCTTGCCATCCCTGCTGCAGACGGGCTGCATTTTTATGATATCAATACCATCATTCACCTGGAAGCGCAAAGCAATTATACCATACTCCATTTTTCCTGCCATCCCAAAATTACGGCTTCAAAAACGTTGAAAGAACTGGAAGAACTGCTGCCTGCAGCTAATTTTTTCAGGGTGCACCATTCACATATCATCAACCTGCAGTATATCAAAAGGTATATCAAAGGCGATGGTGGACAGGTGGAACTGGAGGATGGCAGGTTTATTGATGTTTCAAGGAGAAAAAAAGAGGAGTTTTTAAAAGCGATCGCATACTAATACTACAGCCTCATTAATGCCAGCACTTTCTCCACATCTTCAGGAGTATCTATACAATGGCTTTCATATTTTGTACTAACACATTTTATTGTAAACCCATTTTCTATCCAGCGGAGCTGTTCTAAAGATTCTGCTTTTTCTAAAGCCGAAACAGGAAGTTGGGTAATTTTTTCGAGGATATCCTTCCTGTAGGCATACATGCCCACATGTCGGTAGTATTGATGGTGGGCATGCCATTCCTTTTCCTCCACGCCTTTTATAAAAGGGATCACCATACGGCTGAAATACAACGCTTCATTGCTGGTGTTGAGTACAATTTTCACTTCCCCCTTGTCAAATAATATGTCGTGATTATCAACTGCAATCATTTGAGTGGCCAGTTCAATGGTTCCGTCAATTAATTCACCTGCCAGTTCATCAATTTGTTCCGGTTCAATAAAAGGCTCATCTCCCTGGATATTGATGACATATTGAAAATCTCCTTCCAACTGTTGCAATGCATCCCAACACCTGTCTGTGCCGCTTGGATGATGCAGTGCGGTCATCACTACCTCCCCACCAAAATTTTTTACCTGTTTGAAAATTATTTCATCATCAGTGGCTACCACCAGTTTATTCAATAATTTGCTTTTTGATGCTTGTTCATATACCCTTTGCAGCATTGTCTTTCCCAGTATATCAATCAAAGGCTTGCCCGGGAAGCGGGTACTGGCATATCTTGCAGGAATAATTCCAACTATCATATAAAGTCAGTCTTGAATGATTTCGTCATTGCTGGTTGTAAAAAAACGGGGAGTTTCCATATTACGCAGGTTGAGGTACGATTTATACAATTCACTGAATTTCATTCGGTGTTCCACTGCAAGCGTAAAATTATTGGAAAGGGCCATCACAATTTCTGATACTTCCCTAAGTGCATGATTATTGCCGTCTTTAACGGTAATATAATCCACCATCCTGTTTTCCTTTGCAAATTGCAGCAACATCGGATTGGCACTTCTGCCCACCATAAACCGAACGCCTACCAGCTTCGCCACAGAAAGATCAAGTATATCATCAAACACAAAAAGTACTTCTGCCGGAGAAATCCTGTGCGCCGCACAAAAATGCAGCAGCGCTTTTTCTTTGTTGGCCGTTTTATAATAAACAGCATGTAAATTTTCTCTCCTGGCAAAAGCAAAAGCCAACTGGTTATTTTCTCCGCTGATAATGGCCGAGATGGGTAAGTTTTTGCTTTGCAGGAAATGGCTGAACCGCATCATATTGATGCCCATAGAATCCACCTCACTGAAACTACTGTGGCCATCGATATTTTTATGCCCGTTATTGAATACTCCATCCCAGTCAAAAACAAATGCTTTTACCTGTTTTAGTTTTTGCTTTAGCGTGGTGGAGCTGGTTACAAACTCTCCGCTGAAATAATCATCTGGTAATAAATTTGCCTGCATGGTTAGTTAAAAATGAAGAAAATGAATTATCGTTGATACTTTCTACTGTACAAATTTAAGGCTGGCGCAGAAGGTAATGAGCCATCTTTTTGGGATGGCTCATTATAATTTAATTTGATTCAAGGTCCTGTATGTCCAGCATGCCAATTGGTTTTCCATTGTCGGTAACCATAATGGTATCCACATTTGTTTTTTTGAAAATAACGGCAGCATCATTCAGGAGCAAACTTCCGTCAATGCTGACAGGTGTTTTATAACTAAGGTCGCCTAATTTTTTATCCAGCATAGCAGAGCCATCGGACTGCAGATGCCTTCTCAAATCACCATCTGTAAATACACCCTTCACCTGCAATTGGGCATCGGCAACAATGATGGCACCAAAACCATATTCTGTCATTTTTACAATCGCATCTTTTATATTCGTGTCAGCGCTTACCACCGGGTTTACTCCATTGATGGCTTCGCTTACCTTCATGGTCATCAGCTTGGTGTCTTTCAAAAACTGCTCTGTACCCAATGTGGTAAAGTGATTTTCAGTCAATGATTTTAATATTTTCAACGGAACAGTAATGGTATGTGCACCCACATTAAGTGCATTACGTACATGCTCACTGTTACGAACGGAGCTGAACATTATTTTAGTGTCATAGCCATAATGGTTTACCGCATCCACACATTGTTCTACCAATCCCAATGCATCCTGTCCCTGGTCCTGCAGGCGGCCTACCAGCGGGCATACATAAGTGGCGCCGGCATGCATAGCCATATATGCCTGTTGCAATGTATATACCAGGTGAACATTCACCAGCAGCCCGTCATTACGTAACAGCTTACAAGCCCTAACACCTTCTAAAGAAACAGGAATTTTAAAAACTGTTTTTGCCCGGTCAAGGCCAAGGTTGAGCTGGCGATGAGCTTCTTTCACTACATCTTCTGCTGTGTTGCCCAATGCTTCTATCTGAAGTACCGGTACTATCTTACTCAGCTTAACGATCATGCCATCAATATCGGTAACCCCTTCACGCTGCATAAAAGTTGGCGTAGTGGTAAGGCCATCTAAAAAACCCAGTTTAAAGCCTTCTTCTATTTCTTTCAGATTGGCTGAATCGAGGTATAATTCCATATTTATTCTTTTAATGTGCGGCGAAAATAGGTATTAATTTGGGAATAGGCAACGGAGAATGGTGAATTGCAAATGACCGCTGATCAGAATATTACTCTTCTATACCTGCCTGTATTTTACTTCAATGGCATGCAGTTCAATCAAAGGTTTTAAAAACTCCTCCAGGTCATATACAGACAACTGGCTTGCTGCATCACACAATGCACAGGATGGGTCCGGATGTGTTTCAATAAAAATTCCATCTACACCAGATGCCACCCCTGCCCTGCTCAATACCGGTAAAAATTCTCTGTTGCCCCCTTTTGCATCCGAACTTGGTATACCATATTTACGAACACAATGCGTAATATCAAAAACAACGGGATAGCCAATTTTATTCATGTGGTAAAAACTTCTTGGGTCCACCACAAGGTCATTGTACCCCATGGTATAGCCACGTTCAGTTAAAATGATCTGATCATTACCTGAGTCAACCAGTTTGCCTACAGGATGTTTCATATTGTCCGGCGCCAGGAATTGTCCGTGTTTTACATTAATAACTTTTCCTGTTTTTGCTGCGGCTACCAATAAACCAGACTGCATACATAAATATGCCGGTATCTGCAGCACATCACATACTTCAGCTACCGGTGCTGCCTGGTCGGGATAATGAATATCAGTCAACAACGTAAAACCAAACTGTTCTTTTACCTTGGCCAAGATCCGCATGCCTTCTGCAAGGCCAGGCCCCTGGTAATAACTAAGACTGCTGCGGTTATCCTTACAAAAAGATGATTTGTAAATGATGGGGATGTTCATTTTCTCACTTACCTCTTTCAACTTTTCAGCTGTTTTCATCATTATGGATTCTTCTTCAATCACACATGGACCGGAGATCAAAAACAATTCATCTGCACCGCAGGTAATATTGCCAACTTGTACTTTTTTTATGCTCATGTTATAACCTTTTGTATAAATCTTTAATGGTATCCAAAGTAATTTTTTCTTTCCAATCAGCACCAATTGCGTGGTTCCACATATGCGGTAAATTATAGGCCACCTGTGCCATGGCGGTGATGGTTTCGTCACTCCAGCTTTTACTTAAGCCTTGCGGTAAAACTACATTATGCTGCACCAGCATTTGCTTTAATTCTCTTACGCCTTCTCCATAAAAATCTTCCAGGTGCTGAAAGGCGAGGCAATTGGCATAGCAATGTTTTTCATGCAAAATTTTTGATAAGCCATAGCTCAGTGCATGACAAACACCCACTTCAGAATAGGTAAGGCTTAATCCACCCATCATACTTGCCACCATCAGTTTGTCATCATTCTCCGGCGTTTGCCCTGCATTAGCACCCAGGTAAATTTCCCTGCACAGTTTTAATGACTGTTCTGCAAAAGCATGGCTGTAGGCATTATTCAACGTTCCATTCTCACTTTCTATACAATGAATATAGGTATCCATTCCCGTGTACAACCATTTATCTGTTGGAACAGATGCAATCAATTCGGGATCGAGTATTACCTGGTTAAAAACGGTCCAGTCACATTTTAATCCCAACTTTTTTTCAGGGCCGGTGAGTACTGCTGTCATGGACACTTCGGCTCCGGTACCGGATATTGTTGGTACTCCCAAATGATAAATGCCGGGTTTCTTTATTAGGTTCAATCCCTGGTATAAAGTGGAAGAACCTTCATTGGTAAACATCAGTGAAACTGCTTTGGCAATATCCATGATGCTGCCGCCGCCAATACCAATTATCCCTGCAGGAATCCCTTTACTGTTTAGTACCTCATCTCTTAATGCATCAATTTGTGCTGTTGTTGGTTCATGCGGATCTACATCGATCAGCATTACGGTATCATTCGCTTCAGCAGGAATTCTCTTTAGTAATTCTTTTCCTGCAAAATAATTATCTACCACAAATAAAAAGAAGCCTGCGTTATCATTTCGTTTTTCGGCTAAGATGCCAGCCATGTTATCAAAGCTGCCACGTCCGAAAACTACTTTGTCGATGTTTTTAAAATTCTTATGGAGCATAAATACAAATGTGCAAATGAGAAAATATGCAAATGTGCAAATTTCAATGTAAGTCTCTTTAGGTTTAGAAAAAGTTCAATAATGATTTTCAGTACAAGTTAGTGATACTTCGGCTACGCTAAATATAAACGCCACGATGTATCATAGCAGCACTCAGCCGGTTAAAAGAAAAATTATCAATTATCCAATTATCAATTATCAATTAACACTACTACCTTCTCTACACAAGCAGTAATATTTTTTGCCAAAGCATGAACTTCTTCCTCCGTCCAGGTGCAGCGTATGCCGAAAGAAATTAAGCGGCCAACTACTTCCTGCGATTTTGGCAAATCAAGATTATTATAATCCTGTGGCGAGCCCAATATTTCAATGGGCAGTTTGGATGCTGTTTTTAAATTCTTGATATGCTCCCACTGGTTGATGAAATGATACATATTGGTGTACCAATAATTGAAGCCGGTAACACCTGCTTTATTGAATTCATCCACCACTGCTTTTGCGGTAATGGTATCCGGTAAAAATAAATTTAAGAAAGTGGCTGAATCGCCAGCAGGATCAGCGATGCTGGCAAATGAAATACTTTCTGTTGCTGATAACAGTTCTGTCAAAAGTTTTTTGTTCTTATTATTTCTCCTGATCACTTCCGGTACACGGGCCGTTTGCACTTTGCCAATGGCTGCATGGAGTTCACTGATGCGGTAATTGAAACCGATGATAGGATGCTGCTCCATTCCTCGGTTGCTGCCCACATGGTCGTGGCCATGATCGCTATAGGAGTCGGCCAATTTATAAGCGGCTTCATCGTTGGTAACGAGTACGCCGCCTTCACCGGCAGTGGCGATCTTAAAAAAGTCGAATGAGTAGCAACCCGTTTTCCCAAACAGGCCTACATACGTTCCTTTGTGGGATGCTCCAAATGCCTGGCCTGCATCTTCCACCAATATTAATTTGTGTTCATTTACCACCGCCATTATTTCATCCATATTGGCCATACCACCGCACATGTGTACCAGGCAAATGCCTTTTGTTTTTGGCGTTAATACTTTCCGGATACCTTCGGCACTGAGGCAAAGGGTTTCATCTATTTCTGCAAACACCGGCTTGGCCCCAACAAATAATACGGCTTCTACAGAGGCTGCATAAGTAAACGGCGGTACAATCACTTCATCTCCTGCACCAATACCTGCTGCTGCCAATGCAGTGGATACAGCAGTAGAACCACTGCTTACCGCATGGGCATAGGCGGCACCGGTTATCTTTTTCACTTCGGCTTCAAACTCTTTTGCTTTCCACATATCCTTACGTAAATGATCATGATTGTAGCGGAATAAAATTCCGGTACCCATCACTTCATTCACTTCTTTCTGCTCTTCGGCTCCAAATAACTCTGATCCTGGCATAGTTATAAATTTTAGGCTGCAAAAATACAGTTTATGCCAAACATACCCTATAAAAATCAAGCCCTGTTTGCAAAGGACGGGATAATACTTTTGAACGGAGGAAAAATTACTGCAACTCGGTATTGCCGTGGAGATAATAATAGAATGCTGTTTTGTATCCTGCTTCGGAATTGTTGTTGCAGACCAACAACCTTAGGACAATTTTTTAAATAAACAATGGCAATTCAAGGATTGGATCAGCTGCTACAGGTACCTTAAAGGATTACGCCTGGCGTTCAGGATATACCGCTTTACATTCATCCAAAAGGCAACAAACAGGTAAATGATTACCGGGGAGCCCATGGTAAGAAAAGAAATGTAGATGAAGTTTTTACGGATGGTGGAAGTGGCAATGCCCATTCTTTCGCCGATGGCGCTGCAAACACCAAACACATGCCACTCTATAAAAAGTTTAAACCGGTTCATGCTGCAATTTAAAAAATAATATCCAAAAACCGGCAAAAAATGCTGGCACAGCTATGCCTATTTTCATTAATTTCGCAACACATCAAAAAAACTAACCAGTTAATCAGCAAGTTGCTAATGCGAAAGGAGTCTTATCATCCACATTTATTTACCGGCACCCCATTGGCAAATTACCGAATTAGCAAGTCAGCAAATTCTTATTTTCACCTATTCAAATTTCTACCATGGCCTTCGACATTGAAATGATTAAAAAGCTGTATGTCAACTTTGGCAGCCGCATTGAAGCAGCCCGTAAAGCAGTGGGCAAACCGTTAACCCTTACCGAAAAAATATTGTATGCCCATCTTACCGAAGGCAATGCCAGCAAGCCTTACGAAAGGGGAAAAGATTATGTAGACTTTGCGCCGGACAGGGTTGCCATGCAGGATGCCACTGCTCAAATGGCTTTGCTGCAATTTATGCAGAGCGGCAGGACCAAGGTAGCAGTGCCCAGTACCGTACACTGCGACCATTTGATAGAAGCTAAGGTAAACAGCAAGACAGACCTTGACAGGGCTGTGCATGAGAGCAGTGAAGTATATGATTTCCTTGCCAGTGTAAGCAATAAATATGGCATAGGTTTCTGGAAGCCCGGTGCCGGGATCATTCACCAGGTGGTATTGGAAAATTATGCTTTCCCGGGTGGAATGATGATTGGTACCGACAGCCATACGGTAAACGCCGGAGGGTTGGGAATGATCGCTATCGGCGTGGGCGGTGCAGATGCCTGTGATGTAATGGCGGGCCTTCCATGGGAATTGAAAATGCCAAAACTGATCGGGGTAAAACTAACAGGCAAGCTTAGTGGCTGGACTGCTCCCAAAGATGTGATCTTAAAAGTAGCCGGTATCCTTACGGTAAAGGGGGGCACCGGAGCAGTGGTGGAATATTTTGGCGAAGGCGCTACCAGCATGAGTTGCACGGGTAAAGGAACTATTTGTAATATGGGGGCAGAGATAGGCGCCACCACTTCCACCTTTGGTTATGATGAAAGCATGAGCCGTTATTTAAACGCTACCGGAAGGGAAGAAATTGCCGCTGCCGCAGATGCCATTAAGGAACATTTAACCGGCGATGCAGCAGTGTATGCCAACCCGGAGAAGTATTTTGACCAGGTGATCGAAATTGACCTGAACACCCTGGAACCACACCTGAACGGCCCTTTCACGCCAGACCTGGCCACACCGATTTCTAAAATGAAAGAGGCTGCTGCTGCCAATGGGTGGCCTACAAAAATTGAAGTTGGCCTTATCGGCAGCTGCACCAACTCCTCTTATGAAGACATCAGCCGTGCAGTAAGCCTGGCAAGGCAGGTGAGTGAAAAGGGATTGACATTAAAATCAGAATTTACAATAACACCAGGTTCAGAACAGGTTCGCTACACCATAGAAAGAGATGGGTTCCTGGGGGTGTTTGATAAAATTGGCGCTACCGTTTTTGCCAATGCCTGCGGGCCCTGCATTGGCATGTGGGCAAGGGTGGGTGCAGAAAAAGCAGAGAAGAATACCATTGTTCATAGTTTCAACCGCAACTTTGCCAAACGTGCCGACGGCAATCCCAACACGTATGCCTTTGTTGGCTCACCGGAAATAGTAACGGCAATGGCTATAGCCGGCGACCTTAATTTTAATCCATTGACAGATACCCTTACCAACGATAAAGGCGAACAGGTAAAACTGGATCCCCCTACCGGTGATGAATTGCCTTTGAAAGGTTTTGCAGTGGAAGATGCAGGCTATCAGAAACCGGCAGAAGATGGAAGTGGTGTACAGGTCATTGTATCTCCAACCAGCAAGCGTTTACAACTTTTGGATCCATTTGCAGCATGGGAAGGCATCGACCTGAAAGGATTAAAACTGCTGATAAAAGCCAAAGGCAAATGCACTACAGATCATATCAGTATGGCAGGCCCATGGTTAAAATTCCGTGGCCACCTGGATAATATCAGCAACAATATGCTGATAGGGGCAATAAATTTCTTTAATGAAAAAACAGACTCCGTAAAAAATCAACTGACAGGCGAATATGGCACGGTGCCCAATACCCAAAGAGCTTACAAAGCTGCAGGCATCGGCACGATAGTGGTGGGTGATGAAAACTATGGCGAAGGGTCTTCAAGGGAACATGCGGCCATGGAGCCCCGACACCTGGGAGTTAGGGCCGTACTGGTAAAATCATTTGCCCGTATACATGAAACCAATCTGAAAAAACAGGGTATGCTGGCCCTCACTTTTGCCAATAAAGAAGATTACGATAAGATTCTGGAAGATGACAGCTTTGATATTGAAGGCTTATTGGCATTTGCTCCCAATAAGGCATTACAATTGGTTTTGAACCATGCTGATGGCAGCAATGAAACCATCTCCGTGAACCATACCTACAATGAACAGCAGATAGAATGGTTTAAAGCCGGGGGTGCATTGAATATTATCCGCCGGGAATTTGCAGCAAAACAATAATATATTGTTCTTACAATTTTCTAAAAGCGAAATTCACCTGAATGAATTTCGCTTTTTTTATAACAGGCTACAACAACTGGGGGCCTGCAGGTAACCTGCTCAGTATAAAGTTTTGTGCCGCCAAAAGTCCTACTTTTGTAAACATTCACGTTGCAACCATGCTTCAACAGGCAATTAAATATAAAAAACGGATTCCGGTATTTTTACTGCTGGTTATTTTTATGCCCTTGCTGGTAACGTTATCCTTGCTGGTAAGCCGGCAAATCATCCATTATCAAATGCTGGAGAAAATTGAATCAAAAAACCTTACCACCCTCCTCATAAAAAAAAGTAACCTTCAATGGATAAGGAAGGGAAAAGAAATAGCTGTTGAAGGCAAGCTTTTTGATGTAAAAGATATTTCACTAAAAGGAAACGAGTATATCGTCCGGGGGCTTTATGATGAAAAGGAGATAAAACTGGCACAGCTGGTAAAAAAAATGCAATCTGAACCTAACCGCACCCCTTTGCACCTCCTGGTATCAAAAATTGTTTCGTTGGTGTTATTTGCAGAAAATAATACAGACTGGCAAGATGTTGCGGCAACTCAATTATCCCGAAAATATCCCCTGCAAAATACCGGCAATTTTCATTCCTATTGCCCTGCATTAATTGCCCCTCCCCCAAAAGTTTAGGATGTTATTTTTATTGTATTCAATAACGGTTCGTTATTGAAGTGTTACTATTCATTATACCATCATCTTTAACTACCTGAACATGAAGAAATTATTTTTCGTTGCTGCCACCTGCAGCGTATTCATATTTCCATTATTTGCCCAACAGGATACTGTAATAAAACCAATAAAGCAGTTGCCCGAAGTAATTGTAACCGGCGTGCAGTCGGCAACAGAGAAACAAAAATTTCCCATGACGGTGGGTGTTTTAAATCAAAATGATTTCCTTCAAAATTCCGCCACTAATATCATTGATGCAATTTCCAGCCTGCCCGGTGTATCACAGATCACGATCGGGCCGGCTATATCCAAACCGGTGGTACGTGGCCTCGGCTATAACCGCGTGGTGGTATTAAGTGATGGGATAAGGCAGGAAGGACAGCAATGGGGCGATGAATTTGGAATTGAAATAGATGAATATGCAGTAAAAAGGGCGGAAGTGCTAAAAGGCCCTGCCAGCCTGCGCTATGGCTCGGATGCCATGGCGGGGGTGATAAACTTTTTGCCACAAACTTTTGCCACTGCCGGTAAAACGGAAGGCAGGGTTATCACCAATTATCAAACCAACAACGGGCTCCTTGCAGGCAATATTGATCTTGGAGGAAACCAAAATGGGTTTGTATGGAACGTTGATTATACGTTTAAAACAGCCCACGCTTATAAAAACAAATACGATGGCTACGTCTGGAATTCGAACTACGGAGAAAGCAATGTGAAGGCAATATTGGGTGTGCAAAAAAAATGGGGTTTCTCTACCCTTACACTAAGCATGTTTAATTTAAAACTGGGCATTATAGAAGGCGCAAGAGATGAAGAAACAGGAGCATTTACCAAAAGCACAGTAAACTTTGATGGCACTTCAGATAGTGCTGTAACAGTTACTCCGGAGGAATTAAAACGATACAATGAATACCATGTGATACACCAGCACGTACGCCATTATAAAGCGGTGTGGGACAACAGCATTTCACTTGGCGATGGCAAACTTGGCATCAGGATCGGCTACCAGAACAACCACCGCCAGGAAGCCAATGATATTGTGCTGGGTGATGTGTACAACTTTGATTTTTTACAACAAACCATCAACTTTGACCTTAACTATGCACTGGCAGAGAAAGATCACTGGAAAGTTTCTTTTGGCACTAACGGTATGGCACAAACTTTTAAAAATAAAGGCACTGCATTTCTGTTTCCCGAATACAAATCCTTTGATATTGGCGCCTACACACTGGCACAAAAAACAATTGATCAGCTTACCCTCAGCGGCGGGCTTCGTTTTGACACCCGTCATTTTAAGGGCGATGACCTGTATGTGGGTCCTGAAGGCGAAAGGCTCAGCGGCCCAGGCCCGGATGCCACAAAACAGTTTGCAGCCTATACTTCCAACTTCTCCGGTTTTTCGGGAAGCATTGGTGCAACCTATGATTTTTCTAAACTGGTATATGGCAAGATCAATATTGCCCGCGGCTACAGGGCACCGAATGTTGCAGAGAGCGGATCAAACGGTATTCATGATGGCACGCCATTTTATGAAATAGGCGATTCAAAACTGAAGCCGGAAAGTAGTTTGCAATTAGATGCCACCTTTGGCGTTCATACTGCTGATGTAACAGCTGAAGCCACTTTTTTCAGGAACAAGATCAACAACTATATTTTCCCGTTAAAATTAGGCAGTGCTTTTGGCAGTGATTCTTTAACACAGGATGCACCCACCTTTAAATTTGTGGCCGGCGATGCAGTGCTTACCGGCGGCGAAATACTGTTTAACTATCACCCGGCAGATGTAAAATGGCTGCATTGGGACAATGCATTTTCGTTTATCAGTGCCATACAACAAAACCAGGGCGACTCTACTAAATACCTGCCTTATACACCTCCCAATAAACTCCAATCAAAATTGCTGCTCACCTGCGTTAGCAACAAAGGGGCTGTCAAAAACGGGTATGTAAGCATTGGAATAGATCATTGCCTTGAGCAAAATAAAGTGTTTTATAAATTTGACAACGAAACGGTAACACCGGGTTACACTTTGCTGAATGTTGGCATAGGAGCAGACATTTATGCAAAACAAAAACAAGTGGTGGGTATTTATTTGCTGGCAAGCAACTTAACTGATGTAGCCTATCAAAGTAACATGAGCCGTTTAAAATATGCAGACCCCAACAATGCTACCGGCAGGGTTGGAGTATTTAATATGGGAAGAAACATCAGCATCAAACTGATCTTTCCGCTTAGCTTCGGCAAATAATTATCGTTACCTCATTTTATTTTTTCCGGCGCAGGGATTTCTCCTGCGCCTTTTTTTGCCTTGGTGCTGCAGATAAATGTTTGAATTAATAACCTTGTTAACAATGTCGATAATTCCATTCCGGAGTATTGCAGTTTCTACCCGGTAATCCTTATCACCTTAGCAACAGATTGAGGTAATTTCAAATCGAATAAATGAATACAGCAGCCCCCCTTTTATTGCAAAACAAAACTTCATCAATATGCCCGCAAAAAGGCAGGCAGCATTGTACTAAAAAGTTTACCTGCAAAAGAGTGCGGCCCGACTATGCCGGTATGAAAGGGCCGCTGAAGCATAAAAGCAATAGGCAAGCACAGGCTTATAAATTTGCAGGAGGTACCTTTACCAAACAATGCCAATCATTTCAACGCACCGGTAATAAACGCTGCCACATCCTTTTTAAAAGCTGCGGCAGAAGTATTGTTTATATACATCATGTGCCCTGCTTCGTAATACTTCATCGTAATGTTGTTCTGTATTTTTTTGTTGAGGCCGATATGATCAAATGTATATTCGGTGCCGGCAAAAGGAGTAGCCAGGTCGTAAATGCCATTCAGTACCAGCACTTTCAACCGGGGGTTATTCGACATGGCATTCACCAGGTCTGGCCCTGTACTGGGTGTGGCGGCATCGCCAAAAAGGCCGTTGCTCCGGGCATGCTTCCAATCCCATTTAAAATCAGGAAATACATAGGCGCCGGTATTGTAGGTTTTATCCTTGCTCACTTTTAATTCCGTGGTAAAGTAGTTCATAAATGCAGCCGTAAAAGCAGGGCTGATGTCGGAAGATTGCGGATCATAAAAAGCGTATTCACCAAGCGGGTCCTGCGCAATACCTTTGTACCGGGAGTCCAGCCGGCCCGCTACTTCCTGTGAGTTGCGTAATAATTCCTGGGCAAACTGAGGTTCTATCACCCGCAGGTTGGCCTTATCCCAATAGTCTTTGCTTAGCCCGGTGTACCAAACTAATTTATCTAAAATTTTATTCTTTTCATCAGTGCCCAACTGGTTGCCTTTTACCAGGGCAGTGGCATATTCACCAAAAGCGAAAGCCCTTACCTCTTTTAAAAATGCCTCCAGGCTGGCTGGTTTGTTGGGCACTTTATTGTGGTACCAGGAAGTGGCTGCATAGGTTGGGAAGTTAACAACAAAAGGAAGGTCATCACCGGGCTGAAAGGACAGTGTACGGATGTCTAAAACGTTTGATACCAGCACTACCCCATTAACCGACATGCCCATATTTTCCTGCAGGTAATCGGCTACACCGGCAGAACGGAAAGTGCCATAACTTTCGCCCAACAAATATTTAGGTGAGTTCCATCTTTCATTTTCCGTTACATAATTTTTAATGAACTGGCTTACCGATTTTATATCCTGGTCTACTCCCCAAAAATCACTGTTCTTTGCTTTACCGGTGGCACGGCTAAGGCCGGTACCAACAGGGTCAATCATCACGATGTCTGATATATCGAGAATAGAATAATTGTTGTCTTCCAATTTGTAGGGGGCAGGGCCGTTGGGTGAAGGATCATTCACCACTACTCTTCTTGGACCCATCACCCCCATGTGCAGCCAGATAGAAGAAGAACCCGGGCCGCCATTGTAAGAAAAAGTAACCGGCCGTTTTCCCATATCCGTTTCGGCATCTTTTGTGTAAGCCGTATAGCCAACCGAAGCGATGGCTTCCTCCTTTTCGTTTTTCAAAATAAGGGTACCAACAGTAGCCGTATAACTGATGGGTTTGTCATCAATTTTAATGCTGTGTTTGCTAACAAATTTTTCCGGCCTCGCAACAGTGCTGTCATGCTGTGCCCACGCGGCATAAGAAAATATCTGTGATAGGATGACTGCGCCTGCAAAGGAAATACTCTTTTTCATAACAATAATTTTCGTGGTTTATTAGTACCCGTGAAGATACGGTTTTTGTATTCCCGGCTGCGCCATTCAGCCATATTGATGCCCGTTTAAAAAATTTATTTATTCATAAGGAACTGTTGGAAAATTGTAAGCCAGAGGAAGAGAGATCAATCAGGTGTTTCACCAAAACTTATAATCAAATAACTGGCCCGACTTCCACTTACCATCATCAGTGCGGCCGGAACTTATCCTGTTTATCAAAAGGCCGTTGCTCATGTAGTGATAATCACATTCCCGGTAATAAGGCTTATCATCCTCCCCACCGGGGCAGTTACATTTCCTTTGCGTTTTTCTGCTTTTTATTTTGCCTGTTTTATCAAAAGCATTTTTATAGGTAAACGTGCAGATTTGTGTTTGGCCATCCGGCAATTGAATCGTAATGATTTCTTTTTTTGCCACATTTGGTATTTCATAATCAATAACCGTTTCCCTCGTGCTGCTGTCCGGGTGAAAAAATTTTTCCTTACGGGTGATTGGATCAAAATCATAGGTGGCTTCATAAACGATTTTACCGGCTGTTGTCACTTCTTTTTTTCTCATCCCCCTGTTCATGGGGAAATAGTCAATTTTCAGGAGCAGGGTATCAGGCACGTCAACTGGAGTAAATTCATTTTTTGTTTTATCGTAACGGGTATACAGGTAAATCATTCCCCCGGTAAGTTTTTGCATACTGTCGTACTCAAATAGTGTACTTCGAAAATACCGTCCCCTTACCGTGTCAAAATCAATATGCTTCACTAAAAGCCCGTCTGGGTTAAAATAGTCTACTGCCCTTGTTTGATAAGGGCTGTAGTTAAACATCATCATCCTTGCCTTTACTTTATTTTGTTTGTACAATGCCGATGGCTGATAGGTATCCTGTGATTGTGAAAAACAGTGTACCGCGGAAATACAATAAATGAAAAAACAACCTGCTAATTTCATGGATGGTGCATTGAACCAGTATATGCTGTAAATATAAAACAACTCAGGAAACGGGCTGCCTTTCATCAGCCATCCTTAATTTTTATTTCACTGTAAAAAATCAGCAATCCATTTCCATTATAACAGAAGTGATACTGGCTGCACAGGTGGCTTAAGATTGATTGATTTATTATCATTTTTGTGCCTTTCCCATACAATCTCACTTTTTTAGCCTGCCAATGTTTTCTCAAGTCGGATTTTCGAAACTACCCGTTTTATGAATGCCAGGATTTTTGGGCAAAAACCAGCACCGGGACAGCATCTTATTTTGTCCTGCTACTGAAATAATCCCACGCTGCTTTTGCTATGTCCGCAATAATTTTTTCGTTTGTATCTGCATCCTCTCCTGAATTGGTTACAAATACACTGATAAAAAAATAATTTCCATCCGGCAAAAACACCATTCCTATATCGTTTACTGCTGCTGTTACACCTTTCTTGTTTACGCCGGAAGAGCCTGTTTTGTGAGCAACTACAGTATGCTCCGGTAATTGTCCTTTTAATCTACCCATACCTGTTGCTGTCTCCCTCATTATTTTCCAGATAAAGTCATAACTTTTTTGGGATAACAATTTTGGTTTGTTGTAATAAAATTTTGCTAACACTTGGTTTGCTGCTGCTGGTGTTGTCCAATTTTGAAATTGCAGGTCCCAATCAGACTGCTGCGTGGCTTCATTGATTTGTATTGATATATCTTTAAACTTATTTTTTCTAAAGTAGGCTTCAACTGTTTTTGGCCCTCCGGTCAGCCTTAACAAAACATCACAGCCAACATTGTCACTTTGAGAAACTGTGCAGGCTAAAATTTTAGAGATGGGCAGCGTTGCGCCATTTGGATAATCATCCCTGATAGGGCTGTAAAGATTTGGTAACAGGTCTTTCTTCTCAATTCTTATTTTTTGATCAAGGGAAAATTTCCCCTGGTCAATTTGTGACAGTACTGCTGCTGCGATATGAAATTTGAATACACTTTGCAAAGGAAAATGCCTGTCTCCATTTATTGATACTGTATCTTTTCCATTATTGCCAATAATTGAAACGCCCACAACTGCATTCTTTGCTGAAACGATCTGCTGTATTTTATCTCTTAATGAATCTGTTGTTTGTGCTGATGCCTGGCAAGCAATCAATAAATAAAGTAAAGTGATTAAGTGAAATAGTTTGGTCATATTCTTTGCCTTGATTTGAATGCTGTAAATTGCTGTCAATAAATTTATTTCTTATCATAAATAAATTTCAACTCACTCAGATCCGGCACAATCTTCCGTTCCCGCTTCACTTCATAATCATATATCACCTCGCCCAAATGTTTCATAAAGGGAAATCCAACCGTATCGTAATCATATTTATCGTCATTTAAAATACCGTCGCTGTTGCAGTAAATAACGGCAGATAAAAAAAACTCTATTTTTTTTTCAAAGTCTGCAATGTAGGCCACATCAAGCAACTGCCCGTAGGCATCACCCACTTTATTAAAGCTGCGGATCTGTTCCGGCAGTTTTCCTTTTGCTGCACCAAACAACAAAAACTTGCAATAGGCGGGGTAGTAAGCAGCGGTATCGTCTGCATAAGGCGGGTAAGTACTTTCTGAAGGCAACTGGCTCATGTATTTCAGCATAAACTTCCGGTCTTCCGCTGTTATATTAAAACGCTTTGAAGCCGTTACTTTATTGGGAAATACCAGGCTGATCAAAATAGTATGCAGGTCTTCCAGGCTGATACGGTTCTTTAAAGAAAAAATCATAGGAGCATTCACCAACTGGCTGCCGGAATAATAGGCTTTACCAATCGTGTCGTTTCGGTCCGGGAATTTTGTACTGTTGTACTGCATTGGCTGCCGGTACAATACAGTGTTATCCGGGCCCAAAAATATAACCGGGTTGGTATGCCTGTTCTCTTCTTCTGATAAAAAAATATGCAGGCGATGGATGAGCTGTGCACTGGCATACCCTTTCTGGTGCAACTGGTCGTTGATATATTGCTGCCCTAAAAATTCGTAGAGGCGGTTGTGGGCATCATTGTCGCTAACCATCAGAATTTTTTTGATGTAATGGGCAATGCTTGGTTTACCGTCAACGCTGGTGGGATCATTGTATACCGCCGTTTGCGAGCCATAGCCGGCTTCAGTAAGCATGGTGGTATTTTTATCAATACCGGTATTCTTTAATTCATTCAACTTTTGCAGTGCCAGCAGGCTGATGGGAAATTTTACAGCAGAAGCAGGATAGAAATAGGCAGCAGGATCAACATTAAAATAAAAATGTTTTAATGCGGCAATACCATTGGCACCCCTGTCCACTTTAGTGTAAATAAACTGCACATTCAGCGATTTGCGGTTGCTGCGTATACTGTCAAAATATTGCGGGTATTGCTTCAACAGGTCTTCGAGGAAAGCATCTGTTTTGCTGCTGTCTTTTGGTTGAGGCATAGTGTCAGTATTGATTGGGTTGATACGAACAGGTGAAGCAGGTGCAGTTGCCGGAGCCGGCAGCCTAATGGCAGCACAACCTGCAAAAGGGCCTGCAATGACAAGGGATACAAGAAGACAAAATTTTAGAAGCGGCATGAAAGGGATTTAGGCTGCAAAATGAGGAAAATTCTAAAATAAACAGCTCACTATCTTCAATAGCTTTTTCCCTTATCTTTGCCAACTTCTAAAAATTAACAAAAAAAGGTACTTAAAAGTAACGATTATGAAACTGAAAGGTTTAGTGTGGTTCTTCGCCATTGCCCTGATACTTATTTCTATTTGGGAATTGTCGTACACCTGGGTGGTACGCAGCTACGAAAGCAAAGTAAAGATACAGGCAGAAAGAATTGTAAAATCTCAACATCCCAATGCACCAACAAAGGGAGAAGATTATGACCTGCTGGTAAAAAGCAGGATGCAGCATATTCTTGACAGCACCCGCGATAAAAGTATTTATCCGGCAGTAGGTACCAGCTACCAAAAGTGTAAAGAGAATGAACTTAACCTTGGCCTCGACCTGCAGGGTGGAATGAGTGTAACGATGGACGTAAGCCTTGAGGGCTTGCTGAAATCAATGAGCAACAACCCCAAAGATCCTGCCCTGGTAAAAGCACTGAACACGGCCACTGCACAAAGAGCCAGCAACAATTCAGATTATATCAGCCTTTTCACGGCAGCATATAAAGAACAAAACCCCAATGCCAGGTTATCCGGAATTTTTTCCGGTGCCAACAAACAGATAAAAAGCACGGATACTGATGATGCCGCCATTGATAAAATAAGGAACACAGCAAAAGACGCCATCAAGGAAACCTACAAGATCTTATTAAAAAGGATCGACAAATTTGGGGTCGCCCAGCCAAATATCAACCTGGATGAAGCCAAAGGGATCATCAATGTAGAACTGGCAGGTGTTACGGATAAAGAAAGGGTAAGAAAATTATTACAGGCAAGTGCCAACCTGCAATTCTGGGCAGTATATAACCTTGGTGAAATTGGTACCGGTTACCAGGCTGCGGCAGATGCCCTGTCAAACTACCTCAGCAGTATCAATAAAGATTCTGCCAACCTCCCTGATTCAGTAAAGAAAGCCAAATACGGAAGTGCATTGGTACAGGTGCTTTCTCCTATTGACCTGCGCCAGGAAAAAGTAGCATATGATAAACAATATAACTTTCTTACCCTTACAAAAGATACGAGTAAGTTAAATGAATACCTGGCCCTTGATATTGTGAGAAGTAATTTCCCGGTAGATGCTAAATTTTTATATGGAGCAGAAGTAAAAGGTGAAAAAAGCAGCAACAATTATATCCCGGTTTATTTGGTTAAAACTTTACCGGGTGGCGAAAAGGCCCCGATGGATGGAGAAAGTGTAGAAGATGCTTTCCAGGGTTTTGATGAAAAAGGCGCTCCTTCCATCAAAATGAATATGACCTCTTTTGGATCAAAAAAATGGGCACAGCTTACAAAAGATAATGTGAGCAGGCCGGTAGCGATCTCTTTGGATGATGTTGTTTATTCTGCTCCAAACGTAGTAGGCCCGATAGAAGGCGGACAGACTGAAATTTCAGGGAAATTTACCACAGAGGAAGCACAGGATCTTGCCAATACTTTAAAATCAGGTAAAACCAATGCCCCCGCAAAAATTGTTGCAGAACAAGTGGTAGGTGCCACCATTGGTGAATCTGCCAGGTCAGGTGGCCTAATGGCTTTTGGCATTTCCTTCCTGGTAATATTTGGCTTAATGCTTATTTATTATAACACCGGTGGATGGGTAGCTAACATCTCCTTAATATTAAACTTGCTGTTTACTATCGGCGTATTAACGGCTATGGGCTTTACGTTAACGGCGGCAGGTATTGCAGGCCTTGTGCTCACTGTAGGCCTTGCAGTAGATACCAACGTAATTATTTTTGAACGGATAAAGGAAGAATTGACAAAGGGCAAGTCTTACCAGAATGCCGTAAACGATGGGTACAAACGTTCACTGGCACCGGTAATAGATGCTCACGTAACTACTTTTTTAACTGCAGCTATTTTGTTCTTTTTTGGCCTGGGCCCGGTATTGGGTTTTGCTACAACGCAAATGCTCGGTATCGTATTAAGTTTATTTTGCGGTATCCTTGTATCAAGGCTGATCACCGATTTCTGGACCAATAAAAACCGTCACTTCAATTATTTCACCGGGGTTTCCAAGCGGGTGTTTAAACATGCCAGTTTCAAATTTATTGAATACCGGAAAGTGGCTTATGGTATTTCTGTAGGGGTGTTGTTGTTAGGCGTAGGTTCATTCTTCAATGGTTTCCATCTTGGGGTGGAATTTAAAGGTGGCCGCAGCTATAATGTTTCCTTTGCACAAAATGTAAAGGCGGATGAGGTAAGGGATGATCTGAAAAATGCGTTTGGTGGCGATTTCCCTGTAATTAAGACCGTGGGCGACAGCAAGCACCTGAACATTACCACCTCTTATTTAAAAGGCAAGGACAATGCCGACCAGGAAGTACAGCAAAAGCTATACGAAGGCCTGAAGAAGGTATTGCCGGGAGTTACTTACGAAACTTTTGCCAAGAACAATATTCAGGGTTCACAAACCGTACAACCCACCATTTCAGATGATCTGAAGAAGGGCGCCATCAAAGCCACCCTCTTTGCCATCTTAATTATCTTCATCTACATTCTCATCCGCTTCCGCGACTGGAGGTATTCATTTGGTACTATTGTGGCTTTGCTGCATGATGTTTTTGTAACGTTGGCGGTATTTTCATTCTTTAAAAATATCGTGCCTTTCCCGTTAGAAATTGATCAGCACTTTATTGCTGCGGTATTAACAGTGATTGGTTTTAGTATGAACGATACGGTAATTGTATTTGACCGTATCAGGGAATACAGCAAAGGTTCTAAAGCAAGCGATAAGGGCAACATTATCAACAGGGCCATCAATGATACCCTGAGCAGAACGATCATGACTTCATTAACGGTATTTTTAACCATATTGATCCTGTTCATTTTTGGTGGTGAAGTAACAAGAGGTTTTGCCTTTGCCATGCTTATCGGTGTTATTACCGGTACGTATTCCTCCATCTTTGTAGCAGCGCCGATACTGGTTGATTTTGCAAAAGACAAACCATTGGGTGAAGCAGAAATTATGGGCAGTGACGCCAAACCAACAGCCAAGCCTGCTGTGGTGTCAAAGAAAGCTTAATGATATATTATTCATAAAAATCCGCCGGTGTAAATACCGGCGGATTTTTTTTGTTCCTTGCTGTCATTAAAGAATCTTCAGCCATTAAACCCAGGTTGTATTACAAAAATAAACCAGCTACTGCCTTTAGGTTATTCCAATAAAACTACCTTTGGCCCAAATGAAAAAAGCGCTTTTGCAGTTGCACCTTGCTGTTTTCCTGGCCGGCTTCACTGCTATCCTGGGGAAATTAATTGGATTAAATGAGGGGCTGCTGGTATGGTACAGGCTGCTGCTTACCGTGCTTACCCTGGGTGCCATTCTGTACTTCAAAAAAAAATGGAATGTGATTCCTGCAAAAGAAGCAGCACAAATTTTTGCGGTAGGGGTAATTGTTGCCATTCATTGGGTAAGTTTTTACGGCAGTGTAAAATATGGCAATATATCCATTGCGGTTGTGTGCATTTCGGGTTCAGGTTTTTTCACTGCTTTTTTTGACCCGCTGATCTCAAGGCGGCCGATACTGGCAATAGAGGTCATCCTGGGCGCATTGGCCATTGCAGGCATTTATATCATCTTTGATTTTCATCCACAATACAAACTGGGAATTATTTTTGGCATCATCTCCGCTATCGGCAGTTCTTTGTTTCCCATTTTTAATAAAAAACTGCTGCTGGTGCACAGCCCTGAAATATTAACGCTGTATGAGTTAGGTGGCGGCTTCCTGGCACTCAGCATTTTCCTGCCCTTTTACCTGGTATTCTTTCCTGCGGCTTATTACCTGCCTTCGGCTTACGACTGGCCTGGCCTGCTGATACTGGCCTGGCTCTGCACCGTGCTTTGCTTCGACCTGCAATTAAAAGCATTGAAAAAAATCTCCCCGTTTACCAGCAACCTGGCCTATAACCTGGAACCTGTCTACGGGATCATCCTTGCCTTTATCTTTTTTAAAGAAAATAAAACGTTGAATATACAATTCTACTTTGGTGTTGGACTGATCATCCTGGCGGTAGCTTTGCAAATGTGGCGGGTTTGGTACACCAAAAGGCATGTAATGCCCATATAAAATGGAGTTAAACAGTTATTTTTAGTTTTCAATAAAAAAATCCGAATCGGTACTATAAAATTAAAAATGTTTACTTACCTTCGCCGTCCAAAAAATAAGTACTATGGCCAGAGTATGTCAGGTGACAGGA
The DNA here is from genome assembly GCA_043787935.1 of Chitinophagaceae bacterium. Lineage (GTDB taxonomy): Bacteria > Bacteroidota > Bacteroidia > Chitinophagales > Chitinophagaceae > Ferruginibacter. The sequence goes on from JAYVUL010000092.1 coordinate 25,857, forward strand.
AAGAAACCCATTACAGGTAACAAAGTGTCCCATTCAAATATCAAGACAAAACGCAGGTTTTTACCAAACCTTCAAACGAAGCGTTATTTTTTAGCTGAAGAAGATAAGTGGGTAACACTTAAAGTTTCTTCAGAAGCAATTCGTACCATAAATAAAAATGGGTTGCTTTCAGTTGTAAAAGAATTAAGGGCAGCAGGAGAAAAAATTTAAACCACCTATCTTCCCGGCAGGGCAGGTAATTAAAAAAGAATAACAATGGCAAAGAAAGGTAACAGGGTTCAGGTGATTTTAGAATGCACTGAACATAAAGCCAGTGGCAAAGCAGGCACAAGCCGCTATATCACTAAAAAGAACAAAAAGAACACCCCTGAAAGATTGGAGCTGAAAAAATTCAACCCGATTTTAAAGAAGGTAACTGTTCATAAAGAAATCAAATAATCTGCTAATTTGCTGATTAGCTAATATGCTAATTGGCCTTGTATTTCATTAGCACATTAGCATATTATCACATTATAAAATTAACTAGTCATGGCAAAAGCAGCAAAAACAGCGATTAAAACCAAAGACCAGAAAGCAGCAGCAGACGCTAAAAACTGGACAAAAGTAATACGTGCCGTACGTAGCCCA
>JAYVUL010000093.1:0-11776 GCA_043787935.1 Chitinophagaceae bacterium
CGCTTTTTACCAGCAAAGTAAAAAAATAAGGATGCTTATTTTCTTCCACCCAGCCCACTATCCAGCCGATATTATTATTATTTTCATCAAAGCCCCAGCCCGTTTTGTAGCTCAGTTTATAAGCAGTGTTATCCTCCTGGGTCATCACATCCCTTACAATTTGCTGGGTGCGTTTTTGAAATGGCAACTGATCAAAATACAATCGTTTTACAAGGCCCAACTGTTCATCAGCAGAAATCTTCAGGCTATTATCAAGCCAGAAACTATCAATGTGATTTCCTGTTTTTTTATTTCCGTACTGCAGGCTGTCGAGCCAGCGCTGCATGGTATCTTTACCTATCCGCCTTGCCACTTCCTGGTAGTAAGGAACAGCGCTTACTTTAAATGCCTCTTCCATTGTCAGGTCCTTATTCCAGTCCTCGTTCCATCTTTTAATCCCGTCCCATTTTATCAGCATTTTTTCATCCGTAATGTTACCGGTTTCGAGGCCAATCAAGCTGTTTACAATTTTAAAGGTGGAAGCGGGTAAGAAACGGGTTGTATCCAGTGCCAGGTTATAGACCGTTACTTTGCCATCTGCATTATTAAACATGGTAAAACATCCATCCACTTTATTTTCATCAAAATATTTTTTCAGGCTTTCATCAATATTTGCCCTGTTAACGGAACAGCCGGCAATTGAAACAAGAATTAAGAAAGCTGGAATACGGGATATGGAACCTGGGAATCTTTTCATTTTGTAAATGTTATTTTTTTCTTGCTGTTTTTATTAAGGCAATATTTAAGGGTTTGTGATTTTGTATTTTGCCGAAGCCTCCAAAGCCTCATAAAAATCGGTGCCGTATTTTCTTGTCAAAGCATCTTTTAAAAAAACATATACCGGCACTTTTAATTTTTTTCCGAGGCTGCAGGCGGCTTTGCAAAGATCTTCCCGGGGCTCATAGTTTACATATTCTGTTTGTTTGTTTTTACTGAGTTTAATTCTAACCGGAAACAGGTGGCAGCTGATTGGCTTTTTCCATTGTACTTTACCGTCATTGTAGGCCTGTTCTATGCCACATTTCACAATGCCATTCTGATCGGTAATTCCATACACACAAACTTTGCTGGCAATCGTAGGAGTTACCCAGCCAAACTCCTGGTCGTACACATACCTGCCCTGCTTATTCAATTCCATTTTACTTTCTTCCGTTAAATATGGCAGCACCGCTTCGTACACTTCATTAATTTGATCGAGTTCATCCATATTTAAAGGAGCACCGGCATCGCCATCCACACAGCAGCCACCCTTGCATTTGTTAAGGTCACATACAAATTGCTCTTCTATAATTTCATCACTGACAAGTTTGTTTTCTATTGCTATCATATTGGCTGCAAAAGTAGGAACAAAAAGGGGAAGGGCTTGTTCAATTGATATAAAAACCCGGTGAAGCACTTTTAAAAAGGGTTGGATCCATGCAACAGCAAAACCCTTTAACAAATTTGTAACTAAATAATTAATTCCGCTCCGGGCTCAACTCCAATAAACTTAAATGTTCTCTGGCGGGTATGCCTTTAGGTGACTTGCTACTATTACAGTAGAGTAAAAACTAAGCCTGATCGCTTAAAAGCGTCTTTCAGAATATACTGCATGTTGTGCACCTGCGCTGCGAAGCTGCCCGCAGATCTATACCAGGGTACGCTAACTTTGGAGGAGTAGCCGGTTAAATTTGTATAAACGTTATAGGCTTACGAAAGATTCCGGACGGAAGAAAAAGTAAACCGGCTAAAGAATAGCACAAAAATTAAGTTCAGCAATTTTTCAAGGCCGGCCTTGGTGATGGAAGAAAATTTGCTGGTAACTATTGCCGGTTCTTCCACTGGAAAGTATTGATGAGGTGTTCCAAATCGGCCTGCAAAAAATCCTGCACCGGCTTTAAAGAATCAGCGTTGGGGGTAACATCAAAGTAGAGTGCGCCACGGATAAAATTTTTGGTGGTATCAGATAAAAAAAACTGTTTGGCAGTAGCTGCATTTCCTCCAACTTTAAAAAACACACCGCTGATATTATTGGAGGTATGTATCAGGCTGTCTTTGATAGAGGATGAAACCACATCGTTTTTGTTGGTGAGGGTAAAAGCATCTGCCACCATTTTATCAAAACTGTTGGTACCTAAAGAATCTTTATATTTTCCACCAGGTTGTTTAATCTTGTACAATGCGCTGCCACCAATCATTTTGTAGCTTAAAAATACCCTTCCCCTGAAAGAAGGGAAGTCAATATTTATCCAGTAAGGATTTTCGGGGTTGTTGTCAAAGTAAGTGCTGTCCTGTATTATGGTAGCATAAACAGGATATTCAAAACTGTATGGAAATCCTTCCTTATCAAATTTTTGATATCCTCTCTCTGGTAAATCTATTTTAAAATAACCTCTTTTTTTTGATACATATGGCGAATTGCAGGAGGTAAAAAAAGTACTAAAAGCAAACAGAAGAAAAACGGTAAGCCAACAACCGCGCTTCCGGTTTTTAAAAAAATTAATCCTGTGGTTATTTATTATTGCAAATAGAGAATTGAACATTAATTGTATACTGTATTTAACAAATTATCCTTCCTGCACAGACTGCTTAATCAGCACTTTTACTTTATCTATCCGGTTTTTATGTATTTCCAGCGGAATAAAAACAAAATCACCACTCAGTATTTCTCCTTCCACCTGTGGAAATTCCCCTGCTATTTCCAGCACCAGCCCGGCCAGGGAATCACTGTCTCCCCTTACTGTTTCAAAAGTATCTCCCGGCAGCCCCATGGATTTACAAACATCATTGATCATTGTTTTGCCTTCAAAGATATAGGTGTAGTCATCTATTTTTTTATTAGCGCTTTCTTCGTCATCAAATTCATCCCTGATGTCCCCAATAATCTCTTCCATTATATCTTCCAGGGTAACAATACCTGAAGTGCCGCCAAATTCGTCTACCACCACGGCAAAGTGTATCCGCCTGTTTCTGAACTCCTGCAGCAGGTCTTCAATTAATTTTTGTTCATGTACAAAAAAAGGTGGTCTCATCAGGCTGTGCCAGTCATAATTATCCACTTTACTGGCATTTACATGAGGCAATAAATCCTTGGTATGCAATAACCCCTCCACCTCATCCAGGTTATTTTTATATACCGGTAACCGGGAGTAGTGCAACTCTTCCACCCTTTTTATCACATCTTCAAATGAGCTGCTGTACTCAATACCGCTTACGTCAAGCCTTGTGCGCATTACCTGTTTCACAGGTGTGTCGCTGAATTTCCTGATCCCTTTAAGGATCTGTTTTTCTTCCATCGTTGCTTCATGATCGGGCAGCAGGTCAATGGCATAATCCAACTGGCTGCTATCTAATAATGACGAATGATGAGGGGAAAACTTTTTTTCAACTCTGTCGCTGAAGTTTACCAGCCTCCTGCTTAAACGATAGAACAGGCTGTTAAAAATTTCGATCAGCAGGGAGGCCGTGGAAGCAAACCATATCTTATGATTGGTGGCCCAAACTTTTGGCAATACTTCCCCAAACAGCACGAGTAAAAAAGTAACGGTAAATACTTTTATTAAAAAACTGACCAGGAAGCCCGGATGAAACATTTCCAGCCAGCCGTCCAACAAAATATTGGAAATCAGAATGATGCCTATATTTACAAAACTGTTGGCTATAAGCATGGCTGCCAGCAGCGTTTTAGGCTGCTCAAGCAGCGATACAATACGCCGGAAAGCAGGCTGCTGCTTTGTTTTAAGCATATTGATATCCTTATAAGTAAGAGAGAAAAAAGCTACTTCCGAACCTGCTACCAGGAATGAAACAGTAAATAACAATAACGCCAAAAAGATTAGCACGGCAGATGCGGCAGGGGTTATTGCCAGCAAAGGAAAATGCAAATAATTTGTAAAATGAACAGCCGAATGATAATCCAAAATTACCTGTTTTAGTAAACAATATTTTTAATCATCAACCGTAAAAAATAATGGCTAATGAGTGTGTTTTGCCGGTATTAAAAAGGCAGCCTTTCGGGCCCGTCTTCTGTATGTGGCGGGGTGTCATTATCAATTTCTTCAGGTGAATCTGTGCCGCCAATACCACCAGTTCCATCGCTTCGTTTATCCAGCATAATTAAATTGTCACCTACTATTTCTGTAGCAAATTTTTTATTGCCTTCTTTATCTTCCCAGCTGCGTGTTTTTAAGCGGCCTTCTATATAAACCAGGCTTCCCCTGTGCAAATATTTTTGAGCCAGTTCTGCAAGGCCCCTCCACAATACCACCGTATGCCATTCTGTTTGTGAAATTAATTTTCCACTTCTGTCTTTATAAGTTTCTGTAGTAGCGAGGGAAAATTTTGCAACAGCAATATTGCCTTCTAAAAACTGCATATCCGGGTCTTTACCTAAATTGCCAATCAGCATTACCCTGTTTACGCCTCTCATAATAGTGGTTTATTTTCTTTTTGCCGGGTCTTTTATTATCAAAACAAATTTAAAGATACGGTTTTATCTTTTAAAAAGTGAGTGATAAATTTAGGAAATGGCAAAAGTGCCAGGGCCGCCTTATTTACTTTTTCAAACCCTTTTAGGGGGAGTGGTTTTTCCAGTTTTATCTTAATAAACTGGCCATGAATAGTCTGGTGGGTCAACTGTTGTTTGTACAGGGATGAGATGTGTGTTGTTTCAAAAATGGCTTTGCCTGTAATGTCCTTAAGTTGTTTCCATTCCTGTACTTTTTCTGCCTGCAAAGGCTGGTTATTTTCTATCAAAATAAACTCATATAGGTTTTTCCAAATGTCTTGGGCTTCCCTTTTATGAACAAGTACACTTCCCTTGTATTCTGCAATGATATAATATAGCCACCTGCTTTTTTTTGTAATTGATTTTTCTTTTTTGGGCAACTGGTTAACTAATCCATTCTCAAAAGCATAGCACTTATTTTTGAGCACACATCCTGAACATAGGGTTTGTTTTGGTTTGCAGACAGTTGCCCCAAAATCCATTAAGGCCTGGTTGTAAACAGCTGGATTTTTTTTATCCAGCAACTCACTGGCAAGGAGGCTGAATGTCTTTTTTCCTTCAATGCCATCAATAGCCAGTGAAATGCCAAAGTATCTTGACAGTACCCTAAAAACATTTCCATCCAGGACAGCTTTTGGTAAATTAAAAGCAAAGGAGCCTATCGCAGCGGCAGTATAGGGGCCTATTCCTTTTAAGGATAAAATATCCTCATAGGTACCAGGGAATGTTCCTTTCAAATCTTTGGAAATATACTTTGCCGTTTCAATTAAATTTTTGCACCTGGAGTAATATCCAAGGCCTTCCCATAGCTTGAACACCTTGGTTTCGGGAGCTTTTGCCAACAGGTGCACATTGGGGAAAGCAGTTACAAAGCGGTTGTAATAATCCAGCCCCTGCTCTACCCTGGTTTGTTGCAGGATAATCTCACTCAGCCAGATTTTGTAAGGGTCTTTTTCTCCCTTCCATGGCATTTGCCTGTTATTGTGCAATCTGTTCCACAACAAAAGTTGCTTTACAAAATATTGATTGTTGACCGGGGTTTTCATTCAGGGCAAATATCTGCTAATAAATGTTTACGGGGAGATATCGTTTATCTGTGTTGGCAGCTAATTAACTCCGAAATATTACATGGCTGATAATCAGAGCATAATATTGCATTTTACAAATTAATGTATTAACTTTATTTTGAAAAGTTGTTTGAGACATTTTTCAGGTTGTTATCCGGGGAATAATAAGTGCAAAATGGTATGCAGTACCCCAAATAATTGCAGAAACTAAGCATTGCCAATCCTTTTAATCCGGACAGACAAGTACGTTCCTATGAAAAGCTACCATTCAGTATCTGGGAAACCTGGATAAGATTTTTTAACTCAAACCGTTTCTGATCTTTCATTAAAATTGTATAAATATGAGAAAAGCAGACTTGATTTCAGAAATAGCCGACAAAACCGGCATACCAAAAGTAGATGTAATGGTTACGCTGGAAACGATGTTTAAGGAGATAAAAAGATCGCTTATAGCAGGCGAAAATATTTATATAAGGGGTTTTGGAAGTTTTATAACCAAAAAAAGAGCCGCAAAAATTGGCCGTAATATCAAAAAGAATATAGCAGTGGAGATTCCTGAGCATTACATTCCTGCCTTTAAACCAGCCAAAGAGTTTGTACAAGAAGTAAAAAATAAAAAACTGGAAGAAAACCAACCACCTGAATAGTGTACTTTTGCGCCTCAACAATTTTTGTGAAGAAGCAACAAATCATTCTATCTGCAGGCGGCATCTTACTTTTATTATTGCTCTGGTTTTTTGGCAAAACAGTTGCTATAAAGGAAGCCCTTCCTAAAACTGAGGCAGGAAGCGGGGCTAAACCCTCGTTTGATATCGACAGTTACGTACAAACCTCCAAACAAAAACTTACTGTTTCACAGGTAAATTTTGTGAACCAACTTGAAAACAGCATATCAAGAGGGGATGTAAAAAGCCAACAGGAAAAGGCCTATACTCAACTGGCCAACTACTGGCACGACAGCCTGGATAATCATGAGCTATATGTTTTTTATATTTCAAAAGCAGCATTGTTGGTAAATTCTGAAAAAAACCTCACCTTTGCCGCCCGGCAAATTTTAAGCAACTTTAGAAATGAGCCGGACGTGGCCAAACGGGGGTGGAAAGCAGAACAGGCAATTGCCTTATTTCAAAAGGCAATTGAACTGAACCCGGGGAACGATTCTTTGAAGGTGGATTTAGGAGCCTGTTATGTGTTTGGAAAGGGTATGGCCGGTGATGCACAGGAAACCATGAAAGGTATTCAGCAACTGCTGCAGGTGGTGAGAAAAGACTCCACCAATATGCAGGCACAGTTGGTTCTTGGTATAGGCGGTGTGGTTTCTACCCAATATGGCAAAGCCATAGAAAGGTTGCTAAAGGTGATAAACCAGCAGCCCGGTAATTCAGAAGCAATATCCTGGCTGGCTGAAGCTTATGCAGGAAAAGGGGATAAAGAAAATGCAGTTAAATGGTTCAACATAAGCAAGCGAATGGTAAACAACCCGGCTTACAGCAAAGAGATAGACGGGAGAATAAAAGAATTGAAATAAAAAGTTGGCAGTTGCAGATGCAGGCCGCCGGACACAAAAAATATTTATAACAAATAAAATTACTTGGTATGCCTTGTGGTAAAAAAAGAAAACGTCATAAAATTGCAACACATAAGCGGAAAAAGCGTTTAAGAAAAAACCGTCATAAGAAGAAATAATTCTTACCAGATGGTACCGGCCTGGATACAGGCTGGTACTTATTTTTGCAGCAGTTCACTGGCTTTCATCAGGGCTTTTGTGGCTATGCTGTACAATCCTTACGTGACGTTATGGTTTTCTTAAAATGTGAATTGCTTGACAAAGGAATTAATTATAAATGCTGCACCACAGGGGGTTGAGATAGCCCTGATGGAAGATAAAAAGCTGGTAGAGCTGCACAACGAAAAAGCTGATGCAAACTTTGCTGTTGGTGATTTGTACCTGGGAAAAGTTAAGAAATTAATTCCGGGGCTTAATGCCGCTTTTATAGACGTTGGCTTTGAAAAAGATGCTTTCCTGCACTATACGGACTTAAGTCCTTATGTACGGTCTATTCTAAAATTCACCAATTTGGCCAGTGCAGATAAAACCGAAGGCGGACTGGACTTCGGCAAATTTGTTGTAGAACCGGAAATTGTAAAAACTGGTAAGATTGCTGAAGTACTAAGTGGAAAGCCTAATGTACTGGTGCAAATTTTAAAAGAGCCCATTGCTGCAAAAGGACCCCGGTTAAGTTGTGAATTATCACTGCCTGGCAGGTTTGTTGTAATAACACCCTTTAATGATATTATTGCCGTATCCCGTAAAATACACTCCAGTGATGAAAGAAAAAGGTTGCATAAAATCATAGAAGCCATTAAGCCCAAAAACTTCGGTGTTATTGTACGTACTGCTGCAGAAGGTAAGCAGACTACTGAGCTTCATGATGACCTGCTATCGCTGGTTCAAACCTGGAAAACAATTCAAACTAACCTTAAGGATGCAGTGCCTCCTGCAAAAATTTTAAGTGAGCAGGGCAAAGCCACCAGCATGCTGCGTGATTTGCTGAATGAAGATTTTAACCGCATAGTGGTGAATGACAAAAATATTTTTGCCGATACTAAAGCTTATATACAGCGTATTGCCCCGGAAAAAGTTGACATTGTTACCTATTACAATAACGGCTCGCCTATTTTTGACAGTTTTGGGATTACCAAACAGGTAAAGGCTGCTTTTGGAAAAACGGTGAACCTGCCAAGCGGCGCCTATTTAATTATAGAACATACTGAAGCATTACATGTAATAGATGTAAACAGCGGGTATAAAAGCGTAAGCAATAACCAGGAGCAAAATGCTATGGAAACCAACCTGGAAGCGGCGGAAGAGATTGCCCGCCAACTCCGGCTAAGGGATTTGGGCGGTATTATTGTAGTTGATTTCATTGATATGAAATTAATGGAAAACAAAAAGCGGCTGGCCGATGCGATGGAGCATTTTATGTATACTGACAGGGCCAAACATGCTGTATTGCCTATCAGTAAATTTGGGTTGATGCAGATTACCCGGCAGCGTATGAAGCCGGAAATGAACATCAATACCTCTGAAATTTGCCCGAGCTGCAATGGCACGGGAAAAATATCTTCCACCCTTATTTTAGAAGATGAAATAGAAAAGAACCTGAGTTACCTGATAATGCAAAAGCATAAAGGGCTAACGGTAATGGTAAACCCGATTTTATTTACCTATCTCACCAGTGGCTTTATTTCAAAGCGGAGAAAATGGAGCTGGAAGTACAAACAAAAAATTAAAGTTGTTTCCAATACGAACTATCATCTTACTGAATTTCATTTTTTTGATGATAGTGATGAAGAGATAAAATTATAAATGAAGCCCCTTTTTGAGGGGCTTTTTACATTCTGAATAGTTTTCAAGGCAATTAATTTTAATCTCTGCTTCTCGATTGATAGATCAGAATATACTGCACTAATGTTGCGATGGAAGCCAATGCAGCTACTACATAAGTCAAAGCTGCCCATTTCAATGCATCTTTTGCTTTTTCATGTTCCGCAGGCACTGTAATCCTTGAGGTATCCAACCATTTTAAGGCACGGGCAGAAGCATCAAACTCTACGGGCAATGTAACAACTGAAAAGAGCGTAGAAATAGCAAATAATATAATTCCGAATAATAAAACGGTCTGGCTGCCCCCACCAAAACCAAGTATACCAATACCAGCCAAAATTACCCACTGAGATAGATTGGTACTGATTTTTGTAATAGGTACCAGCCGGCTTCTCAGCATCAGCATGGAATACGCAGAGGCATGCTGAACTGCGTGGCCACACTCATGAGAAGCCACCGCCGCCGCTGCAACAGTATTTTCAGTATAAACATTTTCACTGAGGTTAACTGTTTTAGTTGTAGGGTCGTAATGATCGGATAAAAAACCAGGGACAGAAGTTACCTGCACGTCATAAATGCCATTATCCCGCAGCATTTTTTCTGCTACCTTCTTTCCACTCAACCCGGAAGAAGTAGGCACCTGGCCATATTCTTTGAACTTGCTTTTTAAACGGGATTGTACAGCCATGCCAATCAGCATAAATATGATTGAAACAGCAAATATTCCAAACGTCATAATTTTGATTTTGAACAATAAAACACAAACTGCAAGCCAATGTAATGGGCTGTCAAAAAGACAAACCCGGGTAGCGATACCCGGGTTTGTACATTTCTCCACTATTTTTCACTGCATGGTTACGCCAGCAGTTTTTTTATTTCCTCTGTCAATTCCCCTTTCGTAATAGGTACACCCATTATTTTGTTGTAGCCTTTGGCATCCACAAAATAAACATCCCGGATAATTTTTATCAACTGTCCGTTATTAATCTCAGGGATCAGTATATGGTCAAAATTTTTCAATATATCGCCCAGGTTTTTTGGGAAAGGCCTTACATAACGAAGGTGGGCATGGGCAACTGCATGGCCCTCATTTTGCAATTCTTTTACGGCACTTTTTATTGCGCCAAAGGTACTTCCCCATCCAAGCACCAATACTTTTCCTTTTTCCGGGCCGCTATCTAACTTTTGTTCGGGTATATATTCTGCAATCTTGTCCACTTTGGCTTGTCTTGTTTTCACCATGTGCTGGTGGTTCTCACTGTCATAACTGATATTACCGTTAACATCCTGTTTTTCCAAACCACCTACCCGGTGTTCAAGGCCGGCAGTTCCCGGGATAGCCCATGGGCGTACTAATTTTTCATCTCTTTTATAGGGCTGAAACTTTCCATTCACATCCATATCAGAAGCATAATTAGGAGAGGCAAATTCTGTTTTTATCTCCGGCAGTTCTGCTGCGGTGGGATATTTCCAGGGCTCTGCACCGTTAGCGATATAGCCGTCACTCAAAAATATAACGGGTGTCATGTGTTGCACACTGATCCTTACTGCTTCATAAACCGCACTGAAACAATCGCTGGGTGTGGAGCCGGAAATTATAGGCATGGGGCACTCACCATTGCGGCCATAATATGCCTGCAATAAATCACTCTGTTCTGTTTTAGTAGGCAATCCTGTGCTGGGGCCTCCACGCTGAATATTGATGATAACAAGTGGTATTTCCAGCATTACTGCTAACCCCATTGCTTCAGCTTTTAAAGCCATTCCCGGGCCACTGGTGGTAGTAATCCCTAATGAACCACCATAACTGGCTCCAATAGCCGAAGTAATGGCGGCAATCTCATCTTCTGCCTGGAAGGTTTTAATACCGAAATTTTTATACCTGCTCAATTCATGTAAAATATCACTGGCCGGGGTTATGGGATAACTTCCTAAAAAAAGTTGCAGCCCGCTTTTTTGTGAAGCCGCAATTAATCCATAACTCAATGCCTGGTTGCCCATGATAGAACGATAGTTGCCCGGTTCCATCTTAGCTTTTTCTACCGTGTACCTTGTTCGGAATGTTTCTGTAGTATCTCCAAAATTATAACCTGCTTGTAATGCTTTTACATTGCTTTCAAATATCTCAGGTTTTTTGCCAAATTTCTCTTTTATGAAGGCCGTAGTACTATCCATTTCCCTGTTGTACATCCAGTATAAGAAACCCAGTACAAACATGTTTTTTGCACGGTCTTTTTCCTTCATGCCCATGGCAATATCCTTCAATGCCTCACGGGTCATTTTGGTTACATCCATTTTAATCAGTTCATAACCATCGAGGCTGTTATCCTCCAATGGATTTACACCGTCGGGATAATTTGCCAGCCGCAAATTTTTAGAATCAAACCCGTCTGTATTGGCAATAATAATACCGCCTGTTTTCAACGCTTTAAGGTTTACTTTTAAAGCTGCGGCATTCATGGCCACAAGCACATCGCATATATCACCGGGGGTAAAGATGGCATCGCTGCTGAAACGCAACTGGTAACCACTAACTCCGGGCAAAGTTCCCTGCGGTGCCCTTATCTCGGCCGGAAAGTCGGGAAAGGTGGCAAGGTCGATGCCCAATAGGGCAGTATTGTTGGTAAACTGGCTGCCGGTAAGCTGCATTCCGTCACCGCTGTCGCCCGCAAATTTTATTACTACGTCCTGTAAAACCTGTTCAGATGTATTCATTTTATGGCAATTGAAAAATTTATGCAATGTACGTTGATTTTTACCTTTTTCAATCTGCATTAATCGTTAACGATTGCATTA
>JAYVUL010000094.1:0-3717 GCA_043787935.1 Chitinophagaceae bacterium
AAAATGCCTTACGAAATTATTTAATTCAACTGTAAATAATGCTGCATGGGAAATACATGATATGCTAACCATAAGCTAATTTTATAAAAAAGCTATCTCAAATCAGCCATTTTGGGATAAAGTATTTATATTCGCAACTGTGTGACCCCGCACTAAACCACACAATATTAAAGAAAACCTTTCGTTAAATCATTTGCAAAACGAACGCACATGCAAAAAACAATTTCTGTAAAAAATCTGATTCTTCTTACCGCCGTACTATTCTCTTTAGGGTCTTGTAAAAACGGAAGTATTTTTAGTAAGAAAAAAAGTAAATCATCTGTTACCGGTTGGAACTACGATGACAAAAACATGGGCAACTACCATGTAAATAAAATGAAATATCCCAAGGCCGGCCCAGGCCTGGTTTTTGTACAGGGTGGTACATTCGTTATGGGTGCCAAAGATGAAGATGTAATGGGCGACTGGAATAATGTACCCCGCCGTGTTACGGTACCTTCCTTTTTCATTGATGAAACTGAAGTAGCCAACGTTCATTACCGGGAATATATTTATTGGATTGAAAATACTTTCAGCGGCGATACTGCCATTATGCAAAAGGCATTGCCCGATACTCTTTGCTGGCGTGAAGAACTTGCTTACAATGAGCCTTATGTAGATTACTACTTTCGTTACCCGGCATACAATTTCTATCCCGTAGTAGGCGTATCCTGGAACCAGGCCCGGGATTTTTGTGTTTGGAGAACCGACAGGGTAAATGAATTTAACCTTATGCAAAAAGGCTACCTTAAAAAAGATTTTGCAAAGAAAGAAATGAAAGGTGGTGGTGCGGATGGTACCTTCAATACAGAAACTTATTTGCTGAAACCCGATGACATTAAAGGTAGAACAAAACCAAAAAAATCTGAATTTTTAGATATCAGCGGAAAGCCAAGGGCTAATGTAAAAATGGAAGATGGTATTTTAAATATGGGATACCGCCTGCCAACAGAAGCTGAATGGGAATATGCAGCTTATGGTTTGTATGACCAAAACCCCAACCCAAGAAAAAAAGAAAGTGGCAGTGGGGAAGAATTGCAATCAAACCAGCAAATTTATGCCTGGAGCAATAACCCTAATGGCCTCCGTGATAACCGAAGGGGTACCTGGCAGGGTAAATTTTTAGCCAACTTTAAACGTGGCAGTGGAGATAATATGGGTGTTGCCGGTGGTTTGAATGACCGTTCTGCCATACCTGGTACTATCAAAGCATTCTATCCCAATTCGTTTGGTTTATATAATATGAGTGGAAATGTATCAGAATGGGTACAGGATACTTACCGGGCCTCAACCCCCTCAGATGGTGAAGACTTCAACTATTTCCGTGGTAATAAATTCCAGAAATATTACAAAAATAGTTCCGGCGAACTGGAAAGGGATTCTTTGGGCCGGCTGAAGAAAGCAGATATACCTGATGAAGAAGTAAAAAACCGCCGCAACTACCAGCATAATTATGCGATGAATCATTTGGATGGTGATTCAGCAAGCGGTGCTTTTTACGACTACGGTGTAACCACCTTAATCAGTGACAAATCAAAAGTATTTAAAGGAGGCAGCTGGAATGACAGGGCTTACTGGCTTTCGCCCGGCGCCCGCAGGTTCCTGGAAGAAGATCAGTCTTCAAGTACTATCGGTTTCCGTTGTGCGCAAACCTATATGGGATCACCGGAAGGCCCCGGCTTTAAAGAAGGTAACATCTTCGGTAAACGCAGGCAAAACGGCAGGAAGAAAAAATAATCTTTTTGTTTAATGATACCAAAGCCCCTCCGCCATAAGCCGGAGGGGTTTTTATTTGCCTTATTTCATGCAATTATTTTTATCCTGCAACGCTGACATTTCTTTTACATCATTATTTTCTTCCCTATTTTTGAATCATGCGAATACCAGATTTATACGATATTTTTTTACAGTTCCCTTCTATTCAAACGGATACGAGAAAAATAAAACGGGGGGATGTGTTTTTTGCCTTAAAAGGCCCCAACTTTAATGGCAACCAATTTGCAAAGCAGGCTTTAGATGCAGGCGCTGCCTATGCAGTAATTGATGAACCTTCAGGCTTTTCAGATAAGCGGCTTATCAGCACCAATGATGTATTGCAAACAATGCACGAATTGGCCAAATATCACCGCCGGCAATTTGATATTCCTTTCATTGCCATCACAGGCAGCAATGGAAAAACCACTACCAAAGAATTGGTACATGCAGTATTGAGCAGCACTTATACCACCTATACCACTAAAGGAAACCTGAACAATCACATCGGGATACCGCTCACTATATTATCAGTGCAAATTGATGCAGAGATGGCCGTGATAGAAATGGGGGCCAATCACCAAAAGGAAATTGAAGGCTATTGTGAATATACCATGCCTACCCATGGTATTATCACCAATTGCGGCAAAGCCCACTTAGAAGGTTTTGGCGGAGAGGAAGGCGTAAGAAAAGGGAAAGGTGAACTGTTTGATTATTTAAGAGCTAATAAGGGTACTGCTTTTATCATGAAGGATTATGATTACCTGAATAAGATGAGTAAAGGCATCAGCAATATAATTACTTATGGCACTGCTGATGCAGATATATTGGGCATTGCAGATGACAGTGCAGCAATGCTGGAAGTGAATTTTACTAAAGGAACAGGTATTAAAAATATTAAGACACACCTGGTTGGCAGTTACAATTTACCAAACGTATTGGTGGCAGTAACCATTGGGAAATATTTTAATGTGCCTGAGGAAAAGATCAAAACATCATTGGAAACCTATCTGCCATCCAACAGCCGGTCGCAACTGATAGAAAAAGATGGGAATAAAATTATTTTAGATGCGTATAATGCCAACCCCAGCAGCATGAAACTTGCCATTGAAAATATTGCAAAAATGGATGGAGAGCATAAAGTGCTGCTGCTTGGCGGCATGATGGAAATGGGGGAGGAAAGTATGGCAGAACATGCAGCTATACTACAATTGATCAATCAACATAAATGGACAGCAGTTGCATTAGTTGGTGGCGACTTTAATAAAGTGCCTCATGCCTACCAATATTTTAATACTGCTGAAGAAGCAGGAGAATGGCTAAAAAAACAGGCATTTACAAATAGTACGCTTCTTATAAAAGGGTCCAGGAGTATGCAGATGGAGAAAGTACTCCTGTAAGTCAAACTCAGTATCAACCAGTTTAATCAGCGTTACTGGTTGCAGGATAACCGGTATTTAAATCATATCATTAAAATACTGTTGCAAATCGGCATCAGTTTTAATCAGCACATCCCTTACTTTACTTCCCTGGTTAGGGCCTACCACGCCTGCTGCTTCCAGCTGGTCCATTAACCTGCCTGCCCGGTTGTACCCTAATTTCATTCTGCGTTGCAATAGTGATGTACTGCCGCTTTGTGTGGAAACGATGATCCGGGCAGCATCTTCAAACAACGGGTCTTTATCATTTACATCAAAACCACCTTTCTCCATTTCCTTTTCATCCACATATTCCGGCAACATGAATGCCTGTGCATAACCACGCTGGCTGCCGATAAATTCATTGATCTTGTCCACTTCCGGCGTATCCACAAAAGCGCATTGCAAACGCACCAGTTCGCCATTGTAGCTGATCAGCATATCCCCTTTACCAATCAATTGTTCTGCGCCGCCAACATCTAAAATGGTGCGGCTGTCGATCTTGCTG
>JAYVUL010000095.1:0-13275 GCA_043787935.1 Chitinophagaceae bacterium
ATCAAACTGATCCTCAGCAGTATGCACATACCCATAGAAGGTACTATTTTTATCATCCCAACCTTTTCGCTGGTGTACAGTAAACCAGTAATCACTCACCCACTGCATATTGTAATGGGCATCAAAGGCAGCATCATCCAAATTGGTGTTATGAAATTCTGCTGCAGTCCAGTTATTATCATTGTCATTAAATTCAACTGCCTGCGCTTCAAAATTAACGTTCGTATTCCAGGGCTTTCTTTGGAAATTAAGCGTAAAAATCGCATGGTCATGCCTGCCTTCTGCGAGGCGAAATGGTTTAGGAAGCCCACCAGCCACTGAGTCTGTTACAATTTGCCGGCTTCCGGAATAACGGGTATCAGCAGTGCCAGTCCTGTTAACAGCAGTGGTATGTAATACCTTTTGGCCTTCATCATCCACCTTACAAAAAGATTGTGGCTTTGCCTCAGGATTATTTAAGGTAACCTTTTCATCCTGCCTGCCTTTTGCATGTTTTATGATAGCATCATCCAGAACCACTGTGCCATCCCAGGCATTTACATAAATATAGGCCCTGCTCATCGGTGCCAATGCATAGATGTTGAATTTATATGCCAGGCAAACCTGCCCATCCGCTTTATATGTCTGTATAATAACCAGTTCTCCTCTTGGTTTCCTGAAGTCTTCATCCGTAGTATCCACCGCATTATCCCATGAATATACCGCCGCGCCAACAAATGCTTTTGCTTTGTTCAATGCAGCATCCTCCGATAAGACCGGCCGTATATTGAACCTATCCGGTATTGTGTAATACTCCATCTGCATCATTCGTATGGTTCCATTGCGGCTGGTAGAATTGACCACGCCATGCTCCACTTTTATTCCTTTGTAATATTGATGGATTTTTTTTACAGCATAATTATCAACTGTCAATACATCCCTGTCCTCATCCACCAGTTGATCTTCGTTTTGCCGCAGGGCAAGTTTTTGAGACAGCCATGCGATGGTATTGTTCTGCATTAAATCTGTATTATTTTTAAAAAGAATACCAGCCTGGGTGCTGTTGATCAATTTCATGATTAAGCCTTTCGGTTGCTGCAGTTCTTCATTATCAACTACCTGTTTCATTTTTGATAAGGAAGGCTGTGCATAGGTATTACTGCTGTACAGGAGCAACAAATAAACAGGGATGATATTTTTCAGCAGTTTCATAAACTTAAGTTTTGATGATACGTAATAAAAATGAACAAAAATTATCCTTTAAACATTACCTATTTTTAAGTAGCTGTGCATCATCTGTATTCATAATCAATGCCTGCCGGTAGCGATATAACTCACCCCTTCCACATTCAGCAGTACTCCTGAATTAACAGTAACATTACCTGCGCCCTGCAGTTTAAGTGAATTACAATTAGCGTCCTCGGTAACCACTACCGGGTGCCTCACAATTACATTCGCATTTAAACCAGGTACTGCTGCGGTACTCCATATCGCCGGGTTATTCCAGTTTCCCGACCTGTCCGTGTAGACAGGTCCCGAATTGATACACTCGTTGCACAATGTATATTTAAATACAATACCACTGTCTGTTGCCAGCAATATCCTTGCGCCCCGGTAATCAACACAAATACTTTTTACATTATTGGATGGCAGGCCATCAGCCATTGTAAACCTTTTATAGAGCGGAAGACTATCAGGTTTCAATTTAACCGCCGCATTGGGTGAACCATAAAATACATAACCATTGGTAGTGCCTATATAAATATTGCCCCGTTTATCACCGGTGATTGCATTGTTATTGATGATAGTTCCTGAAGGAAAGATCGTTGGGAAATTGATCTGTGTCCAGCCGGGGTTAACAATATCATACACATATACCCCACCCGACAACATACCTACCCACCATTTTTTATACGCCGTATCAAAGTAGATTGCCTTTGCAGTAAATCCCGCAGGTAAGGTCGAATTTGTCTCATCAACATAACCAATAAATGAAGTATCACTTACTTTGTACCTAAGTATCTGGTTATGCCCAAAATTATTGGGGGCAAAAGCCCAAACCTCTTTGTTGTATCCTCCAATTGTTTGTACCAATCCATTATTGACATCTGTGCCCAGGGCAATCATATTAAAAGGTGTATCAAGCCCCACACCTTGCTTTCCCCTGGCAACATACCCCGGCCTGGAAACACCCGCAGTTATATCTGACATTGCTGCACACCATACCCGCCTGAAAGTATCTATTTTAGTAAGCAGGGGATCAATGGCAAGGCTGGTATCATTATTAACAAAAATGGATCTTACATTTCTTGTAGGCAGGCCATTAAAGGAACCCCAGTGACGATTGGTAAAACTGGAGTCGGCAAAATAATCAATGCCTCCGGTTATTGCCTGTGCTCCTGTTCTTCCATACTGGCCGATCCAAATGCCTCCATTCCAATCGGTTTTAATATCAGCAATATTATGATTTGTAAGTACGGGCGCTTTTTGCCATGTTTTACCATCAAATTTATATAACCCGTTATTGGCAGTACCTGCCCACACACAACCATATTTCCCTACGCCAATGGATTTGAAATCGTGGCTTACGAATATGGGAGTGTTGGCGATATTATAAAGGCTGTCGGAAAAAACACCCACCGCTTTCCAGGCTTCTAAAATGTTGGCGATATCAGCATTCCACCCTAATATTCTTGCAGCATTAATTGATGCTATTCTTGCCGCTTCGTAACCAGAATTAGGTGTAAGTATCTGCTCCGTGAAAAAAGCCAGTTTTTCGGTTGAATCAAATCCTATTCTTGATACAGTATAGTGATAATTGTTTCCGTTGGTTGAATCGCCACCCATGATAAGCAGGTAAAACCATCTATTCAATACGCCGCTATTAAAATGTACACCGCAATGATCATAACCGGTTACCGAACTTGGGCATCCTTCATAACTTACATCCTGCCAGCCACTGGCAGGTACTTTATAGGTATCTGCACATTGCGAACTCGCCTGGGGTGATCTTGGATACCTCATGTTTCGCAACGCCTCCTTGCCATTCTCCATGATCTCTTCACCAAACAGGAATGGCTTTTTAACAAGGCTGAATTGCGTTTCTGCATAATGTTCGATACAGGCGCCCCATATATCACTAAAACCTTCATTTAATGCACCAGACTCTCTTTGATAAACGAGCCCGGCAGTTTTTTCACAAACTGCATGGCCTATTTCATGGCCACAAATATCCAGTGATACCCAGGTATTATACTTATTACCTGTTGTAGTTCCATCTCCGTAATACATACCCGTGCCGTTCCAAAATGCATTATCATACCTTACATCATAATGATAATATCCTTTCAGGACACCGTCATTATTATCATAACTCTTCCTGCCGTGGATCGCCCACCAATAATCCACCACCTGCTCGGCTGCCCAGTGTGCATCAAAAGCACCATTGGTGGTATCCGCAAGGTATTCCCCGGCACTCCAGTCATTGTCAGCATCTGTAATATCACGCACCCTTCCTGCATCAAAGGGTTCTGTATCATGTGTTGCATTGTAGGTTTCCACCCTGGTATCGTGTCCACGGCCAGAGTCTCTGAGCCGGTAAAGGTTAGCAGCAATTTTTTCTGTTTGTATCTGCTGGGTACCACTATACTTTGTATAAGCATCCCCCTGGAAAAAGCCCAAACCCGTCGTGTGAGTATTGGCAATTGCTTCAGCTATTATTTCCGAATTAGTAAATTTCGAAACCGTGTTTCCTGAATAATTTCCTGCCGGCTTTTTTCTGTTCGTTTCATTATCAACAAAACCTTTCCTGTCGTTAACTGCATGTTTTATAATGGCATCTGAAAAAACTACTTTTCCGCTAACCGCATTCACATATACCAAATTACGGCTCAAAGGAATGGATGCATAGATATTAAATTTATATGCCAGGCACATTTTTCCTATATCATTGAATATATCTTCCACTATTACCAACTCCCCTTTTGGCTTTTGAAAATCAGCATCCTTGCCTTTATATCCATCCCACACATATTTTTCTGCTCCTACAAACAACGCTGCTTTTTGTAAAGCTGCCTCTTCTGTCAATAATGGTCCCGATGATACATCTGAAGGAATAGGATAAAACTCCAACTGCAGCAGGCTTACTTTATTATTGATGGCTACCGCAGAAACGATTCCATGTTCCACTTTAATGCCTTTATAATATTGTTGCAGTTTGCTTATTGTTGTTCCGGCATATGCTGTTGGCTGCCCTCCCTCTGTCAAGGCATCTATCCCCTGCCGTAAATCCAGCTTACCTGACAACCATGTCTGCAGGTTGCTTTTTTGCAACGATAAATCCGGAGAAAACAATAGTCCCGCCTGGGTAGGCAGTTTACTATTAATGTCGAATTTGTAAAATGATTTAGGGCTTGGAAGTTTTTCGGCAGTCAACTTCTGCTGCATTTTTGCAAGCGAAGGCTGGGCAAAGGAAGGTACCATTACAAAAAATAATACTGCTGCAAGCAGGGAGCGTAAAAAAGAAGCCATAAGTGTAAATTTTGATGATCGTTGGGTAATATAAATTTGTACAAAAGGTAACGTAAAAAAAATTACACAGGAATTGGAAATACAGGATATGATGAAGAAATCACTAATTGCGGCATACCGCTGATAAGGGATTTTTTAACAGGGATATTGAATATAAGCAGCCAGGGACTAAAGATAAGTTTTTTATACCGGTTTTTGGGAAGTAAAAGCAGTTATTCTTTGCATATCCTGCCAGTTGCCGGCAGCATTACAGCAACGCTTCATACAACACTTCCACCGGGTGCAGCACCTTTCTGCCCGTACCGTCTTTCAGCTGGTGGCGGCAACTGGTACCCGGAGCGGCAATGATAACGGCTGCCGGTTGTTTGCGTACAGCAGGGAACAATACCAGTTCGCCTATTTTCATGGATAATTCGTAATGCTCCTTTTCATACCCAAATGAACCAGCCATCCCGCAGCAACCGGATGGGATGGTTTCTACCGTATAGTTCTCGGGTAAAGACAATAATTTAACTGATGGTGCCACAGATGACAATGCCTTCTGCTGGCAGTGCCCGTGCAGTTTGATCAGTTTTTTTTCTTTGGAAAAAAGTTCCTTGCTGATATTGCCCTTATCAATTTCAGCAGCAATAAATTCATCAACCAGGAATACATTTTTGGCTAAAGCCTTTGCGGCTGCAAAATTTTCATCATCTGCCAAATCAACATATTCATCCTTGAAAGTAAGGATAGCGCTTGGTTCAATACCAATCAACGGCCTGTTGGCAGTAACCACATCTTTTAACAACGAAATATTTTTATTGGCAATTTTTTTCGCTTCTCTCAATAAGCCTTTGCTCAGCCATGCCCTGCCACTTTCAATATGTTTTGGAATAACAACATCATACCCCAATCTTTCTAATAAAGTAATTGCTTTAATGCCAATTTCGGTGTCATTGTAATTTGTAAACTCGTCACAGAAAAGGTTGACCGTTGGCCGTTGGCTGTTGGCGATATTTTTATTTTTTATTTTTGACCTGTTTTTTTTAAACCAACTTTCTAATGTCACCTTATACATCACCGGCATTGAACGTTCTATAGCAAAGCCACTCCATCTTTTTATGTTTTTACTGATGAAAGCATTCGTCATGGCAAAATTATACAGCCCGGGTGCAATGGCGCCCAGTTTGGCGCTCTTACTAAAATTTGCAATCAGCTTACTCCTGAATGGCACCCCATTGGCATCATAATATTGCTGTAAAAATTCTGCTTTTAATTTTGCCACATCCACATTACTGGGGCATTCACTTTTGCACCCCTTACAACTCAAACACAGATCCATCACGTCATAAATTTCCTTATGATCAAAGCGGTTGAGCTTATCAGAATTGGTTAAAAATTCCCGCAAAATATTTGCCCTTGCCCTCGTTGTATCCTTTTCATTTTTGGTAGCCATGTAACTCGGGCACATAGTGCCGCCACTCAATTCCGTCTTACGGCAATCGCCACTGCCATTGCACTGCTCTGCGTGTTGCAGCACATCCTGGTTATTATACCGGAAGATCGTATCAAACTTTGGTGTTTGTTGCCCCGGCGTATACCGCAGCATCGAATTCATTGAAGGCGTATCAACGATCTTGTGCGGATTAAAAATATGCTCCGGGTCCCAGGTACTTTTGATCGTTTTTAGCAGTGCATAATTTTTTTCTCCCACCATCAGGGGAATAAACTCCCCTCTTAACCTTCCATCGCCATGCTCTCCACTCAGCGAGCCGTTGAATTTTTTTACCAGCGTGGCAATTTCTTCGGCAATGATCCTGAACAGGTGATTACCCTCCACTGTTTTTAAATTGATGATCGGCCGGAGGTGGATCTCCCCGCTGCCGGCATGGGCATAATGCACCGCATGCAGATCATATTTGGCGAGTATTTTATTGAAGGCTTCTATGTAAGCAGGCAGGTCGTTTACATCCACTGCAGTGTCTTCAATTACCGGCACAGCCTTTTCATCACCCGGAAGGTTACCCAGCAAACCAAGCCCGGCTTTCCTTAATGTCCAGATCTTTTTGCTGTCCTCACCAAACAATAACGGGAAGTGATACCCCAGTTCAGCAGCACGCATGGCCGTCTCCACCTCTGAAGCGATACTCATAATTTCTTCCCTGGTATTCCTGCAAAACTCCACCACCAAAATAGCACCCGGATCACCTTTTACAAAAAAACGGTTCTTATTTTGTTCAATATTATTTTTGGTGCATTCTAAAATATAATGATCTATCAGCTCACTGGCACTGGGCTTAAACTGCATCGCAATAATATTGGCCCGCAGCGATTCATCAATGCTGTTGAAATGTACGCACAGCAATCCCGTTTCTTTTGGCGGCACTTCATCCAGATGCAGTTTTATTTCCGTTATAAAAGCCAGTGTCCCTTCAGAACCGGCGAGCAGTTTACAAAAATTAAAATCCGGTTTTCCTGCTGTGAAGGGTGCCGATTCCAGCAGCACATCCACCGCGTAGCCGGTATTTCTTCTTTCAATGGATGGCTTGGGGAAATGCGTCCTGATCTCCTGCTGGTTGTTGTAATCACTCAGCAGGCTTCTTACCGTTTTATAAATAGTAGCTTCCAGGGTTTCGCCCTCACATTTGGCATGAAAGTGATCAAGGTCAAGTGATGAAAAAACAGCTTCGCTGCCATCACTCAATAATGCTTTTACTTCCAGCAAATGCTCCCTGGTGCTGCCATATACTACCGAGTTACTGCCGCAACTGTTGTTGCCCACCATGCCCCCGATCATGGCCCTGTTGGCAGTAGACGTTTCGGGGCCAAAGAAAAGGCCATGCGGGCGCAGAAAAAAATTCAACTCATCCCTGATAACACCCGGCTGCACACGAACCCATTTTTCTTCCCTGTTCAGTTCAATGATCTGTGTAAAATTTTTTGACACATCCACCACAATGCCATTGCCTACTACCTGCCCCGCCAGGGAGGTGCCGGCAGTGCGTGGTATCAGGGATGTTTTTTCTGCGCGGGCAAAAGCGATCAGCTGTTTGATATCCGCCACTGATTTAGGTATGGCTACCGCAAGCGGCAGTTCCCTGTAGGCAGATGCATCCGTAGCATACAGCAGCCGCATGGTAGTATCAAAAAACAATTCGCCCTGTAATGCAGCGCCTAACCCTTGCAGTTTTTCATTCATCGGTGGTGATCTCAATTTTGAGAAGGTAAAATTAAGCACTTTTAAATAATGGTTTGACGGTTGTGGAAGAGGGGTGAATATTATGTTGCCGTATCTTCGTATTGGAATGCACCTGAAAGACCATTATAAAACACTGGAACTGGAACCCACTGCCAACCTGCTGGAAATAAAAAAGGCCTACCGTAAACTGGCGCAAAAATATCACCCTGATAAAAATAATAATGACCCTTATTCCATCGCTTATTTTAATGAAATAAAAGAGGCTTACGAAACACTGTCCAACCCGGCTAAAAAAGACAATTACCTGCAGCAACGCTGGTATAACAGGGCTACCGGCAAGAAAGATACTCAGCAGGTAATTACCCCCTTCAACATACTGAAGCAGGCACTTGAATTTGAAAAATATACAGCCACGCTGGATGTATTCAGGATGAACAGCGAGAGCCTGTATGAATGCATGGATGAATTACTGAATGATGAAACCATCACTAAACTGCTGGCTTTTAATGAAACGGATATCAATCGCCAGATCCTCCTTACCCTGCTGAAGCCGGTACGACTTTTAAAAACTGAAAACGCAGTATTGTTTACCCGCAAGCTCTCCAAACTTTCTGCCGTCAATTACCCGGAGCAGGTGCTGATCGAACGCACCCTGCTGCAAATACGGCAAAAAGAGAAATGGGAAAAAAATAAATGGATCGTGGTTTTATTAATTACCGCAGCGATCTGCTGGCTGATATGGTATAGTGCCCATTAAAACGTTGGTAGTATTCCCACCTGAATTGTTGAAAAACATCAACATAGTATTACCATCGCTTAACACTGAACAATGCCTGTTGCTACTGCTCCTCTTTAAAATACACTTTGTAATAGTTCATGTTACGCTCAGCATCAAAGCCCTTTTCAATCAGCTCTTTGTTACCATGGATATAAATATGAAAGTTACGGTCAAGTTTCAGTACACTCTTGTAAATCCTTGCCTGTTTTTTTACGGCGGTTCCTGATATTTCAAAAGAGTCCTTCAAAGGATAATCAACATCCTGCTCGTATTGTTTTTTGTAATATTTAAACAAAGCGATGCCTTCTTCTGTGCCAATGACTTCAGTTGAAAACTCATCCATATTAAAATGGTCCTTCTGTTTAAAATATTTTATAGAACGGTTGAGCATATCAATTTTATCTGCCTTTGAAATAATAAATTCCTGCTCTATTTTTTCCGTTACAAAAGTTTTATACACACTCAGCACATTGCTGGTCTGGCTATAATTATCGTTCCGCACCTTCAGTTGCAAAAATTCATCTATCCAGTACGCTGCTTCGCTGCGGTTGGTATTGTCTATCACGGCCACTTTAAACCCTGCTTCTTTTTCAGTATTGAATATGATGCAGCCCTTATCGAGTTTTTTTATATTGATGGCTTCCTGCTGGTACTGCAGGGTAAAGGCATTCTGCTGTTGCGATACCGTAAGGTAAGGTTCCTTCTGTTCGGATTTAAAAATACCAATGGCTTCCAGTAATTCACCTTCCATCTGCAGGCCGGAAAAATACACTACATACATTTCACCATTTTTTATTTTTGGGTGACTTGTCTTTTCATATAACAACCTGGCCAACTGCTGGCTGCCCTGGTGAGAATCTTCGCCAGCATCAAATATCATTCCCGCAAAATGGAACACTTCATTCAGTTGAAGGTTACCCGTAGTGTGGCTCAACCGGTACAGTTCTGTTACCTTTTCAAATGGCTGTAAAAAATACCGCATCAACAAACTGCCCAGTACTTCATCTTCCACCGGCAATGGCTGCCCGCTAAGGGTAAGTGGTTCCTCCAGTTGCCTGTTACCCACTTTATGTATGGAGATTTGCTCAAGGGCAGCTTCAAAAAATGTGATCATGTATGCTTAGTGCAGTTTGTTTGAATAATAAGGTGCCTGGCTGCAAGTATAGTTGCTATTGGGGCATTGGCAAAAAATATTTCTTTTTGCCGCAGCAGGCTGTTGATAATATTTAATCCTGCACCTGCAGGCACAGCTCCTTCTTTCAATATCTTGCATGGCTAATAATACCAACATGACGAAAGAACAATTACTCAAAGAACTAAGCCTGGATACTTTTTTAATGATACAACCCTCACCGCTGCATGGCATTGGGGTGTTTGCCCTTCGAACTATTCCCAAAGGGCAACGGGGCATGTTTTCAAAAGGAATCGGGGAATGGATCCCCGTCAGTAAAAAAGAAGTGGCCCAATTGCCGCAACATGCCATCAACCTGGTTGAAAACTATTGCCTGTATGATGAGGAAAATTACTTTATTCCCGACTATGGTTTTAAAGTAATGGACCTGGTAAATTTCTTAAACCACTCAGATACACCCAATATCATTTCTATAAACGAAGGAGAGGATTTTGAAGCAAACAGCGATATTGCAGCCGGCGAAGAATTGCTGATCAATTATGGCGATATTGTGAATGAACCGGAAGCCTGATCAGCAGGATACCAGCTGCTCATGCAGGTGTACCAGCGTGGAAGCAGGATTTTTACACAATCCCGGGTGAACAACAGAGGTCTGCAAAATCGTGCTTCTCCTTGCAGTAAGCCACCGGAATCTTGACGCGGCATCCAATGCTGCGATCGGCCCTGCCTGTGCATCTCCTGCAATGATTTGTTCAAAAGCCTTTAGATGCAATTGTATTTCCTCTAGGTCAATGCCGGGATACATTGCCAGCAGGCGGTTTTCATTCAGCGATATTTTTGTTTGTAAAAAAGCAGGTTTCTTACAATAAAGAATAACACCCACATTCAGGAATTCTTCCCGCTCTACCCTGGGTACAACCCTTATGATAGCATATTCAAATAAGTGATTCCCTTGCATGCCTGGCTTCGTTTACAAAAATAGCAGACTGGTTAAGCCTGTTGATTA
Organism: Chitinophagaceae bacterium; assembly: GCA_043787935.1. Lineage (GTDB taxonomy): Bacteria > Bacteroidota > Bacteroidia > Chitinophagales > Chitinophagaceae > Ferruginibacter. Next base: position 10,604 of record JAYVUL010000095.1, read on the forward strand.
AAAATTTACGGTACACTTCCCTTTTCTCATCCGGTGTTGGAGTATCACCTTCATTTATTAACCAGCAATCGGGAATCAAAGCAACCACAGCACCTATCTTATCAGGTGTAATTACCTGGTGCATGAATTCAGTTGCTTTTTCCAATTCGCTGGCCTGGGGCAACAGCACGTGATCTTTTATCTGCACAAAAGGTTTCACCGATTGTTCCTCCCAGGTATCCCAGCTATGATGAAAAAATAATGCTGCACCATGATCGATCAGCCAAAGTTCTTTTTGCCAGGTGAGCATATTGGTGTTGCGGGCAGTTCGGTCCACATTGGTCAAAAAAGCATCCAGCCATACAATTTTTGAGGCCAGTACTGCATCAATTTTGCTTACCGCAGGATCATAGGTAATGGCCCCGGATAAAAAATGTACCCCAAGGTTCAATCCCTCGCTGGCTCGGAGCAGGTCCTGTATTTCTTCATCAGGTTCTGTGCGGCCAAAGGCTTCGTCCAGTTGGGCAAACACCAGTTCGGGCATTTTTAATCCTGCTGCTCTGGCTATTTCTGCGCCAATCAGGTCTGCAATCAATGCCTTTGTTCCCTGTCCTGCCCCCCGAAATTTTATTACATACAAAAATCCGTCATCGGCTTCAGCAATGGCAGGCAAGGATCCTCCTTCCCTTAATGGTGTTAAATAGCGCATCACCTGTACCGTCCTAATATCAAGTTTCTCAGTGTTCATAATACCCTTTTCCTGCCACTGCAAATTATTTTTTGGCTAAATTATTCTAAAGTTTGTGTTTGGGAGAAAAAACCTGTCTTGATTTTTCTTTACACTGGTTTACCATAGTTGTATAAAAATGAAATCATCAGGATAGGTGAATATAGAATTTTCAGGTAATAAATATAGCTATCTTTTGCAAAGAGGCTTATTGCAGGCATCCGTTTTGGCCAGGCCAAACTGCAACTATTTAAGCCTGAATGCTGTCATTTGTCGTTTTCTAAAACTACCATTGGCCTTCCCCATCGGAAATATCGGATACCGGTATCGGATTCAATTTTTAAACCTTTAACAATCAAAACATGGTGATAAAAGGAGAATTTGTAAATTTACCCTATTAATGTACCGTTACTCACTACATAAATTTATTCCCATCATTGTGGTTATTGGTTTTTTATCTTTAAAAACCAACCTTACCCATGCACAACAAAGTGCAAAGGATACGATTGTTTCCAGTGCGGTAATTTACCAGGGAGATACCATTGAAGCCAAAACCCTTTCTTACATTTACCACTATTCCAAAGAAAGCCTGTTGCAGGCCAATGCCCGTGCGGAATGGACAAGGCTTCGCAATGCCGTTTATGTTACCTTCCCTTATGCTAAAAAAGCCGGTATTGTAATGAACGACATCAATGCCCACCTGGATGTGGTAACCAAAAAAGAAGAAAGAAAAAAATACATCAAATCAAGGGAAAAAGAATTAAAAAAAGAATTTGCTGACCCCCTCATGAACTTATCCGTGTACCAGGGTAAAGTACTCATGAAGCTTATCAACCGGGAAACCGGCAACAATTGCTATGAGATCATTAAAGAATACAAAGGCGGTTTTATTGCCAGGTTCTATCAAACCGTAGCTTTCTTTTTTGGCAGCAACTTAAAGCAACCCTACGACAAATACGGTGATGAAGCTGAGATGGAAAAAATTGTAAAGGAGGTGGAACGGATGTATGGATACAGAAGTTAATGTTGAAAATTTACCGGTACATTGTTGAGCGGTAATGGACCAATTGCCTGTCCCGGTAAAATATGTTGGCCGCCTTACACCTATCTTTGCAACGCAAATTTCGACCATCGACTATGGACCATCGACTATGGACCATTGAACACTTAAACCTTATTATGAAACTCGACCTCCTCGCCTTTGGCGTACACCCCGACGATATTGAACTTTCCTGCGCAGGCGTATTGCTTACAGAAAAATTAAACGGAAAAAAAACTGGTGTGATTGATCTTACACAAGGCGAGTTAGGCACCAGGGGCAGCGCCGAAATAAGGAAACAGGAAGCAGCTGAAGGAGCAAGGATTTTACAACTAGACATCAGGGAAAATTTAGGCATGGCCGATGGCTTTTTTAAAAATGATGAAGCACACCAGCGCCAGGTGATTACCGCCATCAGGAAATACCAGCCCGAAATAATTTTATGCAATGCCCCGGAAGACCGCCACCCCGATCATGGCAGAAGTGCTGCATTGGTGGAAGATGCCGCTTTTTTATCCGGCCTGCGTAAAATCGAAACTTTCTGCAATGGACAGGCACAGGAAGCTTGGAAACCAAAATATGTTATTAATTACATCCAGGACAGGTACCTTAAACCAGATTTTGTTATTGACATAACAGCTGTGATGGATACAAAAATAGCTTCCATCAAAGCGTATAGCACCCAGTTTTATAATCCCAATCACGATGAACCGGAGACCTATATTTCCTCGCCTGATTTTTTAGACAGCGTGATCTACCGAAGCAAAATGATGGGCAAAATGATAGGCGTTGCCTATGCCGAAGGGTTCGTCAGTAAGAAAATGATAGGCTTTAACAGTTTCAATGCACTGATAGCCAATGCTACCTGATAATGATTAAACAAAAGGCTTTGATTTGCTGCTTTATTTATTTTCTTGCGCCATGTAT
>JAYVUL010000096.1:0-10428 GCA_043787935.1 Chitinophagaceae bacterium
CGGGGCAAACAATCACCTCCCTGGTGCCGCTGCTGGTTTGTTTTGAAGCAAGATGCAAGGCCGCTATGGAATCACAACCAACAGCATTTACCAGGGTAATTGTATACACTCCCGGGGCCGCATAACTGTTCCCATTCCAGTTAAAAGGAAACCGGTCAGGGCAAATGCTGGTATCCGTATTGCTGAAACTGGCATCCTTCACAGTGAGATTCAGGGTAGCCAAAGAATCACAACCTGCAGCATTGACCAGGATAACTCCATACACACCTGCCGAAGAATAACTGTTGCCATTCCAGCGATAGGGCAATTGATTGGCACAAACCACCCGGTTGCTGAAACTGGTGCTGGTGTCCCTCAGCGTCAGATTCAGTGTAGCAATAGAATCGCAGCCTGCCGCATTAACCAGTGTAACCCGGAACACGCCTGCTGTGAAATAACTATTGCCATTCCAGCTATATGGCATTTGATTGGCACAAATACTTCGGAAACTGGCACTGGCGCTGGTATCTTTTACTATAAGTCTTAATGTGGCTATCGAATCGCAGCCAACAGCATTAATGAGGGTGACAGGGTAAGTGCCGGCTGAAGCATAACTATTTCCGTTCCAGAGGTATGGCAATTCGCCCGGACAAACTTTTACGGTATCGCTGCTGCTGCTGGTATTGTTTACCACCAGGTTCAAAATATCAATGGAATCGCAGCCGGCTGCATTGACCAATGTCAACTGGTATATTCCTGCCGAAGAATAGCTGCTTCCATTCCAGCTGTAAGGCAATTGGCCGGGGCAGATAACCACCTCTTTACTGGCGCTGCTGGTTTGTTTTGAAGTAAGATGTAAGGAGGCTATGGAATCGCAGCCAACTGCATTTACCAGGGTAACTTCATACACTCCCGGTGCCGAATAACTGTTTCCATTCCAGCTAAAAGGAAACCCTGCCGGGCAAATGCTGGTGTCTGTATTACTGAAGCTGGTATCCCTTACAGTGAGATTCAGTGTAGCCAAAGAATCACAACCAGCGGCATTGACCAGGGTAACTCCATATATACCTGCCGAAGAATAACTATACCCATTCCAGCGGTAGGGCAATTGATTGGCACAAACCACCCGGTTGCTGGAACTGGTGCTGGTGTCCCGCACAGACAGATTCAATGTAGCAATGGAATCGCATCCTGCCGCATTAACCAATTTAACCCTGAACACACCTGCTGCAGGGTAACTATTGCCATTCCAGCTATAAGGCAATTGATTGGCACAAACAATCCGGAAGCTGGCACTGGCGCTGGTATCTTTTACTATAAGGATTAACGTGGCTATCGAATCGCATCCTGCCGCATTAATGAGGGTGACAGGATAGGTACCTGCTGACGCATAACTGTTTCCATTCCATTGGTATGGCAATTCGCCGGGACAAACCTTCACGGTATCGCTGCTGCTGCTTATATTTTTTACCACCAGGTTCAAAATATCAATAGAATCACAGCCGGCAGAATTGATCAATAGTACAGTGTATACCCCAGCCGAAGAGTAACTATTACCATTCCAGCTATAAGGCAATTGGCTGGGGCAAATAATCACCTCTTTACTGGCGCTGCTGGTTTGGTTTGACCTCAGGTTTAAGTTAGCTATTGAGTCACAACCAACAGCATTTACCAATATTACTTTGTACAATCCGGCAGCTGCATAGCTGTTACCATTCCAGCTAAAGGGAAACGCGTTGGAGCAAATGCTGGTATCTGTATTACTAAAACTGGTATCTTTCACAGAAAGACTAATGGTGGCAACAGAATCGCATCCCGCTGCATTTACCAATGTTGCGCTGTAGGTGCCTGCACCCGGAAGGCTGTTTCCATTCCAGCTATAGGGCAATTGATTGGCACAAACCGCCATATTTCCATTGCTGCTATTTGGAAATTTTATAAAAATATTCACTGCTGCAGTATCAAGGCAGCCAAAACCGGTAGATACAATTAACTGGTATAGGCCAGCAGCATTGATAGCATTTGGAGCAGGCACCGGTGCTCCACCCGTTGTCCAGTTGCTTGTTAATCCTGTAGTATCAAAAAGGCTAAACAAATTGATTGCGCTTCCCTGGCAGATACCATCAAACCTATCCGGCCCCAAACCCGGCTTTGTCCATAAAATAATGGTGAGGTTAGCTGTATCCGTACAACCACCACTGTTACTGGCAATCAATTGATAAATACCGGCAGCACTAACAGCCGAAGGATTAACAACCGGTATACCGTCATGGGTCCAGTTGGATGTTAATCCCGTGGTATTGTATTGAGTGGTAAGATCTGTAACAGTGCCAGCGCAGAAAGTTATTTTTTTATCAAGGCCAAGGTTAGGTTTCAGACTGCTGACAACATTTATGAGAGCTGTATCAAGGCAACCTGCAGGGTTAGCAGCAATCAATTGGTATAATCCGGGCAAAGTAACGCCAGAGGGGTTTGAAACCGTATCTGCCCCAAAAGTCCATAGGCTGGTGAGCCCTGTTGTATTATATTGAACAGTTAACCCCACGGAACTTCCCGGGCAAAGACTTACATTTTTATCAGGACCAAGAGCAGGCTTTGGATTCACCACAAAATTTACCAATGCCGTGTCTGTACATCCATTATTGTAGGCAGCCACTATCTGGTAAATACCTGTGGCATTTATTGCCAAAGGGTCTGCAACAGCTATCCCGCCAAGTGTCCATACATTGGAAAACAAACTATCGTAGAGATTGGTCAGGTCAAATGTATACCCCAGGCAAACAGCGATGGAAGTATCCTTTCCCAGCGCCGGCTTTGCATTGTGATTGATGATTAAAACTGCAGTATCGGCACAGTTGAATGGAGTGACGGCAATTACACTGAATGTACCGGTATCCCTTACTGCTGCAGGATTTACAACAGGCACCCCCCAATGTGTCCAGCTGGTAACAGTGCCTGCTGTTGCAAACTGGCTGTTGAGATCTGTAACTGTTCCTTCACAAGTGAAGATCGATCCGTCGGGACCTAAATTGGGTTTAGGGTTTACGGTTAGGGCTAAAAAAGCCGTATCGGTACAACCAAAATTATTTACTGCTACAAGCTGGTAGTTACCAGTTATATTCACTGATGCCGGGGAAAAAACAACGCTTCCGTTAAGCGTCCAGGCCGTCCCCAAACCGGGAGTGCTAAATTGGGTATATAAATTAACGGGATTGGCTTGACAGGTACTCAATATTTTGTCTGCACCCACATTTGGGCTTGGCTTTAAAATAACAGTAACAAATGCAGTATCTGAACAAAGACCACCATTGTTTGCAATTATCCTGTAAACGCCTGGAACATCAACAGCAGCAGGATCCGCAACAGGTAAACCGCCAAGGGTCCAGTTGGTAAATAAACCGGTTGTAAAGAAAACGTTAGTCAGGTCCGTAACTCCATTTTGGCAAAGTGATTTTGTGGTATCAGAACCAAGGTAAAGATCAGGATTGATAACTAAAGTCAGTAAGGCTGTATCCGTGCAGCCAATACTATTTGAAGCTACTAACTGGTAAACGCCACCAGCTGCCACCGAAGCGGGATTAATTACCGGCAAACCGCCAAAGGTCCAGCTAAAAGAGGTAACAGATAGCAAACTAAACTGGTTGGTAAGATCAAAGCTGATACCAGGACAAACATCAACCCTTTTATCAGGCCCAAGGTCTGGAATAGTGGCATGGTACAAATAAAAAAAAGCCGTATCAGAACAACCCCAGATATTAGTGCCTACCAAACGGTAGATACCCGGATCAATAACAGCTGCTGGATTTGCAACAGGCAAACCTCCAAAAGTCCAGATGCTTGTTAATCCTGCGGTAGGGAATTTTGTAGTTAAATCAACCGGTGTACCAGGGCAAACACTTCCAGACCTATCCGCTCCCAGGTTAGCTTTTGGATTTACCACCACGGTAACCAATGCAGTATCAATGCAGCTTAATCCATTAGACACAATCAACTGGTATACTCCAGCAACATACACCAAAGAAGGATTCAAAACCGGTACCCCTCCAATAGTCCATTTAGGATTCAGTCCTGAAGTATTGTATAGCACGGTTAAATTGGCCGGCTCACCAATACAAACATTTACCGTTTTATCTGCGCCCAGGTCTGGTTTTAAAAATGTATTGATGGTAAATATTGCGGTGTCAGAACAGCCCCCGGCATTAGCAGCTATTAACTGGTAAACTCCCTGAGCAGATACGGCACCTGGATTGCTGACGGGAAAGCCGCCAAAAGTCCAGCTGCTGGTGAGCCCGGCAGTATTAAACTGTATCCATAGATTATACAACACCCCAGGGCAGTTAAGTTCGGTAATGTTATTTCCCAAATTTGGTTTAGGTTTTAATGTCAAATTAAAAAAACCGGTATCAGGGCACCCGGCAGCATTAACGGCAATCAGTCTGTATAGCCCCGAATCGCCTGCAGCAGCAGGGTTAGCGAAAGGTAAGCCTGCAAATGTCCAGTTAAGTATCAATCCCGAGGTATTGAATTGACTGTTGAGATTAACCATGCTGCCACTGCAAATGGAATCAGATTTATCAGGGCCCACAAAAGGTTTTTGATTTATTACCAGGGTAAGAAAAGCAGTATCAGTGCAGGTAAAACCATTACTTGCTATCAGCCTGTAAACCCCGGCAGTGCTTACCGAACCGGGGTCAGGCACGGGCATGCCGGCGAATACCCAGTCTGCAGTAATCCCTGCAGTATTATACACCGTAAAAAGATCGAGTGTATTGCCATTACAAATAACCACAGTGGTATCAGCACCTACATTCAGGGTTGGATTATTGGCAATAGTAACCAGTGCAGTATCTGAACAAGACGAGGCATTGGTTGCGATTAACTGGTAAATGCCGGGAGTAAAAACGGCTGTGAGGTTTACTACTGCCGCTCCACCCTTTGTCCAGTTAATGATAAGCCCGGTGGTATTAAAAAGAGTTGTCAGATCAACAGTTGTGCCGGGGCATAGGTTAACAATTTTATCCAAACCCAGGTTGGGCTTTGGATCAATAACAAGGGTGAACAAAGCAGTATCAGAACAGGAAGATCCATTAAAAGCGACCAGTTGATAAATACCTCCGCTATTTACTGAATTGGGCACGGTAACCGGCAACCCTGATAGGGTCCAGTTTGCGTTTAAACCTGAAGTTGAAAAGGATGTGGTCAGGTCAAAAGTTTTATCCGGGCAAATACTGGAAGACTTGTCAGGCCCCAAAATTGGTTTAGGTACCGGGCTCAATGATAAGAAAGCAGTATCACTGCAGCCGGAGGAATTTTTAGCCACAAGCCGGTACAGTCCTGAATCAGATACAGCGGATGGATCAGCAACAGGTATACCGGCTTTTGTCCAATCAGCAGTTAAGCCCGTCAATACAAACTGGCTGTTGAGGTTGATTGTATTGCCTGTGCAATTATTAACATTTTTATCTAACCCGAGATCCGGCTTAGGATTAACGGTAACGGTTACCTCCGCGACGAGGGCACAACTTCCTATTGGAGTAGAAATGATACTGTAAGTGGTGGTGGTGTCGGGGGTGGCCACAACTGATGTACCGGAAGTGGCACTTAATCCGGCAGCCGGACTCCAGGCATAAATACCATTACCACCGCTGGCTGTAAGGGTAACACTTTGTCCCGGGCAAATTTTAGGAACAGCAGGTGCCACATTTAAAATACTGATTCCTGAGGCTGCAACAATAGTATAGTCACACACATCTCCCATGTAGCCATCAATCATTATGAAGTAAGTATTGCCAGGAGTTAATCCGGAGGCGGAGACTAAGGTGGGGCCTGTTGAAGAGGGAAATATCCTGCCATTGCATCCATAAGAGGTAACCGCATCAGAGCCGCAGCCCCCGCCAAATATCATCATCTGGATACCCAATGCATTCAGGCTGTTTGTTACCCAAACATTAAAAGATGCTGTGGCAGATGAAGCCGTAAATTTTAAAAAAGAATTATTATCAATCTCTCCACAAAAAGCGGCGGTAAGTTCTGGCCAGGTATTGGCGGTATAACTGGCAGAGGTATTACCACAAAAACCATTAAAATTACAAACAGGGGTAGCCGTCTGGCAGATATTACCAGCAGGTGTATTATTAGAACAACCCGGAGCAGGTGGAGCAGGCGTATTGCTGAATCTAAGGCTCCAGTTCAACAGGTTTCCTGCATCAGCTGCTGTTACATCCTGAACGCATAATTCCCATACACCATCAGCATTTTGCCCGTTATTCATATTCCCCAAATATCCCTGTGGAAGATAAGCTCCGCTAAAAGGAGCAATGCCGGAGCCTATAGGCAAAGAAGCTGCAGCGCTAAAGCAGGTACCCGTATAATTGGCACCAGAGCCGCCGTTTTGTACAGAGAGTTGTACTGTGGTTCCATCAGGAGCCCTTAACACAATTTCCAGGTCTGCGTCCCATGGATGAGTAATATTAATACATACACTTGCTAATCCATAACTGCTGTTGATATTACCTACACCGGCAACATTTACAGGAAAACAGGTTACAGGGCCCGCATCTGGTATCACCCCACCCGTTCCAGTAAAGGTTTGAGCCTTTACTGCATTTGTAAAGAATAAGATAAATATGGTTACAAGAAATTTAGGCATATTGAACCAAAAAAATTTAATTGATATGTAGCCGCCTGGTTAACTATTGCTCTGATGCCTTTTTACCAAATGTGTTCCCTATAAAATTAAATTAACTTACCTGGTACCAGGCAGCTCAAAAAAACTAACCATACCTGTTGTTGCCATTTTCTTTTCCGGCAACATTACCGCATACTTGTTAACACAGGAAAGCCGGTTATACTATTCAGGTGATTATCTTTTACCCCGGCTATCCTTGAACCTTGTGGAAAAGAACCAGCAGTAATTAAACGTGTTATTATCCAAAAAATTACAGTAATTTCCCTCTGGGTGGTAATTCTTTATATTGGAAATAAACAGTAAACAAACAGCCTGGCAAACTGCTTATCCCGGCAAAACTAAATATTCAAAATGTGGTAAGCAGAATACAAAGTTGCAAACTGCAATTTAAGGCTTTTTTTTGGGATAAAATAAAGCAGGGATATGGCTTTCGTAAAATACAGAAACCTCCATACATGCCCCTGTAAACGGATGAATTAAAGATTTGTCCGGATTCAAATTATTGATGCAAAGTTTATTATAATGGAGTGAGGCACGGCAATAAGCGGTGATGAATTTTAATAGAAATATTTAATATAAAAAATAGCTCAGGGATCTGGCATATCCTGCTCCTGCAGGTTATTATAATTTTCACTTTCAGTTCTTTAAATGACCAATGGGTATGTTATGGCAGGGGAAATTATAGATGAAAATTGAGCCGTTAAAAAAGCATAACACCCAGATTTTATTATCGTTCAGTCTTAAAACATAAATGATGAAAAGCTTAACCCGCCGTATGTTTTTACAAAATGCAGGCATAGCCGCAGGTACTGTTGCTATGGCCTCCACCCTTCCCTCTTTTATGAATATGCCCAACAAAACTGCGATACCGGTTAAAGGTAAAAAATTAAATATTGCCTTGTGTGGGTTAGGCCGGTATGCAGGTTACCTGGCAGCAGGTTTGGAAGTATCTGCCTATTGCCGTTTAGCAGGCATTGTTACCGGCACGCCAACAAAGGCTGCAACATGGAAAAAAAAATATGCTATTCCTGAGGCAAATATTTTTAACTATGAAAATTTTGATGAGATCATAAATAATAAAGACATTGACCTTGTGTATGTGGTGCTGCCCAATTCCATGCACAAGGAATTTACCATAAGGGCTGCCAAAGCAGGTAAACATGTAATTGTTGAAAAGCCGATGGCCATTACTGCTGCCGATTGCAAAGAAATGATTGACACCTGTAAAAATGCAGGGGTACAGTTAGCCGTTGGTTACCGCTTGCATTACGAGCCGTATAACCTGGAAATTAAAAGGCTGGGACAGGAAAAAGTTTTTGGAAAAGTTCGGTTAATAGAAGCTTCATTAGGGTACAAAAGCGGCGACCCTTCAGAATGGAGGTTAAAGAAAGCATTAGCCGGTGGTGGCCCCCTGATGAACCTTGGCATATACTGTGTGCAATGCAACCGTTATGTACTGGGAGAAGAGCCCATTTCAGTAACAGCACAATTTGGCCCCATCACCGACACCACATTATTTTCAGAAGTGGAAGAGTCCATCACCTGGCAACTGCTGTTTCCAGGTGGCACTATTTGCACTTCCACCAGCACTTACAATTGCCGCATAGACAGATTTTTTGCCTCTGCTGATGATGGATTTTTTGAACTGAGCCCTGCAATCAGTTATGGCCCGTTTAAAGGAAGTACAAGCAATGGAGAAATGAACTTCCCCATCATTAACCAGCAGGCAACACAATGCGACGAAATTGCAAAACTGTTATTGCAAAATAAACAACTGCCCGATCATATCACCGGCGAAGAAGGAATGAAGGACATGAAAATAATACAGGCTATTTATGAGGCCGCCGGATCTGGCAAAATAGTTACCATAATTTAAATATCCTGAAGCCCTCCATTCACACATCATGAAAGAATGACGGCTGCTTTAAGTTGCGGTGCCTTTTTATCTGGTAACTTGTTACTTCCTGTTGAAGGGCGTTGCAGTAATACCGTGTATGCAGAAAAAATGATGAGCAGCCTAAGCCTTTGCCATATAAAATGTATGGCGGGTATCAGCAATGCCATACAGTATTACCTTTGAACGAATCCCTGCCCGGGTTTTTGAATGGGTTTTTAAATATTATTTATCACTTACCAAAATTGATACTTTATGTGGTGGATCTATGCTTTACTTTCCGCTTTATTTGCATCACTTACAGCCATCTTTGCAAAAGTGGGTATTACTGGTGTTAACTCCAACCTGGCCACTGCTGTACGTACAATTATTATTTTACTGGTGGCCTGGGGCATTGTACTGGCAAGAGGCGAAGCAAAAGGACTGGCCACCTTATCCAAACAGAACATCATTTTCCTGGTGATATCCGGAATTGCCACCGGCCTGTCGTGGATTTTTTATTTCAAGGCATTACAAATGGGAAAAGTTTCGCAAGTGGCACCGGTAGATAAACTGAGTGTGGCATTAACCATTATTTTATCCCTGGTATTTTTAGGAGAGGCAATTACCTGGAAGGCAGCAATCGGGGCTATATTGATCATTGCCGGAACAGTGGTAATGATATTGTAGGCTTTATTTCAATCTTTATCTAAAAACTAAACCCCGGCCTGTCTGTCCTGGAACTCACCCTGGCCACACCGATCAACTGGTCTGCCTGGTCTGTAAAGGACCTGTAATAAATCAGGATCGTATATGTATTTTCGGTTTCCCAGTAATTACCATCTAGGTCTGTTCTTATTGAAGGATCATTTTTATCCACCAGCGTATAGCCGTAATTGTAATAGCCCTGTTTTAAAAACTGTGTTCCTTCATAGATACCCTTATCAGTATTAAATACCATTTTATTGGCATCCGATAACGTGTAATCTGTCAACTGCCCGGTAAGGTACAGGTCTTTGTCGGGATAGGCTGTCTGAGAGGGAGTGATAAAATTGAAATGTACCGTGGCATAGTCTCCCTGCCAGTAAGGATTTATACTTTCATAGGTAGTGGTTAAGTAAAGCCCGTCTAAATCAGCAAAGTACACATACCGCTGTGCATTGCGGTCAATGTCTGGCTTTACAAAAATATCGACGCTGTTCTTTTTATTATCAGCATGGTCCACCCGTTCGCTCAGCAGCCGCAAACTTCTCAGGTCAAGCCAGCGCCATTCTTTACCACCGGGAAATACAAAATTATTTTCACTGTTATATTCAAGCACACTGCCCCGTATAAAAGTGGGTGGCACTTTTCCCTGGGCATTATTCCACTGGTAATTTTGCAGTACCACTGCTTTCACTTCCTGGTTCGCATTAAATGTATTCAGACCCTGCAGGCTAACGGAAAACTTTATCCGCTGGTGTGTTTTATAAAACTGTGGCGTAAACGGCTGGATGACCTGTGCACTCACAGCAGCCTTAGGATCCAGTACCAGCAGCGCCCTTGTGAATACCCGGTTGGCGGTATCGCCATCGAGAAAAACTTTCAGCAAATAATTTCCACTTTTAGATGGCAGTGAATTGGCATCCGGAAGTATGGCCTGGTAATGGGTGTAACGGGTATATGCAATGGATGAAAAACGGTAATTGGTAATACGCTGTTGTGTAAAGCCCTTTATAAAATCAAATGCACTGAGGTTTACCGGCTGCCAGTTGATATCACACAACTGGTAGGTGTAATAATAACTTTTCACATTGGCGTCCATATCATCAAAATGCAACTCTAACCTGTCGCCGCTGTTAAGTTTATATACCGGCATGGTTTCCTGGTCTCCATACATGTGGAAACG
>JAYVUL010000097.1:0-55686 GCA_043787935.1 Chitinophagaceae bacterium
CAGAGGTTCAGTTAAAAAGTAGTTTGTTGGGCTGGATAAATAATTCCGGTTCTTTAAAACTGAAAATTGTATTGCAGAAGTATCTTGATTTTATTCAGCAGCATATACAAAAACTGGAAGGCTTTTTTGAGGCCGAAGAAATTGTTTCGCTCAGTGTTACCAACCGGGTGATGCATGCTTTTATAGAAGAAGCAGAAGAAAAACTTTCCACCTGCACCGACACGGAAATTAAAGATGCCTGCCTGCTGGCCTGCATACAGGTGATCAATCATTTTAAAATAAGTATGTATGGCACGGCTGCAGCATTTGCCAACACATTGGGCATGGAAGAACAGGCGGCTGTTTTTCATGAAGCAGAAGTAATGGAAAAACAAATTGATGACCGGTTATCGCAATTGGCCGAACATGAAATAAATATCAATGCCAAAACGCCCATCGTATTGCAGGGATAAAAAGTAGATAATGGAATTTCGTTTTCATAATGAAGTCAGCATCCCGGGAGGTAATGCTTTACTGCAGGGAGAGCTCTTTATTCCATTAAAAGCAACGTCAGTGATTATTTTTTCTCATGGCAGTGGCAGCAGCCGGTTCAGCAAACGCAACCGGCAGGTGGCAGTTTTCCTGCAGGAGAAGAATTTTGGAACCTTGCTGTTTGATCTGCTTACAGCAGGGGAAGACCTGCAATATAATAACCGGTTTGATATTGATTTACTTACCAGGAGATTGGCCGGTGCGACCGGGTGGCTGGAAAAGTTCCCAGCCGCAAAAGATTGTCGCATCGGCTATTTTGGCGCCAGCACCGGAGCTGCTTCTGCATTGAGTGCCGCTGCGTTTTTACCTCAGGTTGCCGCAATAGTTTCAAGAGGCGGAAGGCCTGATTTGGCTTTTGATGCATTGCATCTTGTGAAAGCGCCCACCCTGTTAATTGTAGGTGGCCTGGATGATGAAGTGTTGCAATTGAACAGGAAAGCCTTAATCGAACTGGCAGGTGAAAAGGAACTAAACCTGGTGGAAGGTGCCACACATTTGTTTGAAGAGCCAGGCAAAATGGAAATTGTTTCGGAACTGGCAGGAAACTGGTTTAAAAAATACCTGGCATAAATAACCCTCAAAAAATATAATCATGTTAGGGCAACTTACTGATACGCAAATCAATAATATTTTGTCCAGCCAGGCGCTGGGAAGACTGGGTTGCACAGATGGCATGCAGCCCTATATAGTGCCGGTAACGTATACCTATGATGGCAAATATATCTACGGGCAAACCAATGAAGGCACAAAGCTGGCCATACTTCGTAAAAATCCAACGGTATGTTTTGAAGTGGATATGATGACGGATATGCAGAACTGGCAGAGCGTGATCGTTTTTGGAAAATTCCAGGAGCTGAAGGGCGTGCAGGCGAAGAAGGCAAGGGAGACACTATTTAATCATGTATTTACATTGATGACAAGCAGTACCATACATGAACAGGAGGAGCCGGGCGAACTGGATGATGGGAACAGGATAAAAAATGTGATGTACAGGATTACAATAAAAAAAGTAACGGGCAGGTATGAAAAACAATAATACAAATTGTATGTTCCAGGACAGGATAGAAGCTGGTTTACTGCTGGCGGACAAATTGAGGAAGTACCAAAATGATCCGGGCATCGTGCTGGCAGTTCCGCGTGGTGGCGTACCCGTGGCCTATGCAGTGGCCAAAGAATTGGGCTTCCCGGTAGAAGTGGTACTAACCAAAAAAATTGTTCATCCGCTTAATAAAGAATATGCCATTGGTGCGGCCAGCCTTACGGATTATTTTATTGTGCCGCATGAGGGGCTTTCAGAAGAATATATTCAGCAGGAATTACTGCGGGTGCGCAGCAGGCTTAACGAAATGCAAAGGAAATATATGGGGGATAAAATACCCGAAAGCCTGGAAGGTAAAACAGTAATTGTGATTGACGATGGCATTGATACCGGCAATACACTGAAGGGTACTGTAAACCTGTTACGTAAAAGCCATCCCGGAAAAATTGTGATCGGTGTTCCGGTAGCATCACAAAGTGCCATGAGGAAATTAGCAAAGGATGTGGATGAAGTGGTGGCGGTACTGATACCCATTGAGTTTTTTGGTGTGGGTGCATTTTACGATAATTTTAACCAGGTAAGTGATGAAGAGGTAATGTACTACCTGGATAAATTAAGGGAATTAAAAAAAGCGGGATAAAATTCCGGGCTGTAAAAAATGAGGTAAAGTGCTCCATTTTTCTATACATTATTTTAACAGGACTTTCCTTTCAGTATTGTTGATTGTGACTTTTTGTAATTGTTATGAATAATACCTGGAAAGTGTTAGATATATCTCAAAATGTTTTTACATGCGGATATTTGAAATAGTTAATAAGCATCCGTTTAAAGGTTTTTTTTAGGTTAAAACCAATAATATGACAGCAACAACCCAAAAACAAACCGTCACCCCAGAAACAATAATAACCATTTATGAAAGAAGGTCGGTAAGAAAATACAAGGATACACCTGTAGGCAGGGCATTGATTGAAAAGGTAATTGATGCCGGCAGGATGGCACCTTCTGCGCTGAATAAACAGCCATGGCAATTTTATGTGGTCACGAATAAAGAAACGATCCATTTATTTTCGAAAGAAATCAGCAAGGTGGCTGCAAAAACTTTTATAAAAACAGGGGTTAAACAGATCATCAGATCTATGGTGAATTTGCTGCACTTTCCTCACGGGTTTAATTTTTTAACAGCCGCTGACCCGGTATTTCATGGCGCACCGGTGGTGATCTTTATCGCTGCAGCAAAGGATAACGAATGGGCTGCATTGGATATCGGTATGTGTTCGCAGAATATGATGCTGGCGGCAAAGTCAATGGGGCTCGACAGTTGCCCGGTGGGGTTTGGAAAGTACATCACCCATACCAAATGTTATCCTCAATTGCACCTCTCTCCAATGGAAGAAATTCACCTGGCGCTCATTATGGGTTATGGGGATGAAAGCCCTGAAGCACAGAAAAGAAATAAGAACAACCTTATCTTTTTTGACTGATACTGCCAGGCGGGATGTAGTGAATCCTTTTTTAAAAGGCTATCCTCAGCCGGTAGTATTGGCTGAATAGCCTGCGGCATAATACGCTGCACCCAATAAGGCAGTTTTGGGATTTAAAATTATTTTCACCGGAACTTTTTCCAGCAGCTGGTTTAATCTTCCGCTGCTGCAGTAGGCTGAACTGAATTGGTCGTTCATGATCATATCTGCAATCTTAGGCGCAATACCCCCGCCAATAAATAATCCGCCGGTGGCTTTTAGTTTCAGCACCAGGTTGGCAGATTCGTATGCCAGGTAACGTACAAAATGATGCATAGTTTCTTTGCAAAGATCACTTGTTGTAATGTGCTCACTGATAATGGCAGGGGCATCGCCCTGGTTTATTTTTTCTGCCAGCCATGCGGGTTCTGGCCACTTTTTTTCATCCCGTAAAAACCGGTAGATATTAACAATACCGGGGCCGCAAAGCAGCCGCTCCCAGCTTACATGGCCAAATTGATTTTGCAGGTATTCATACAGGTCAAAATCTAAAGTATTTCGTGGAGCAAAATCACAGTGCCCGCCTTCGGTTGCAAATGGATGGTACAACTTTCCATCCCAGAATAATCCGGCTTCCCCTAAACCGGTTCCCGGAGCAATCACCGCAGCATTGCCGGTGGGTTGATCGCTTCCTTTGTGTAACAGCAGGGTATCTTTTTCATCCAGTAAGGCCAGCCCGTAAGCAGTAGCTTCGAGGTCGTTGATCAGCTGCACTTCTTTCACTCCAATCTGCGTGGCAAGTTCCCTGCTATTGATATCCCAGGTTAAATTAGTAAGGGTGGCTTTCCCATTCAGCACCGGCCCTGCCACGCCAAAACAAACTGCTTCGGGTGCCGGCAATGCTTTTAAAAACTCATTTGCCATCACCGCAAGGCTGGTATATTGTTTTGATGGATAAGCGGCTTCTTTCAACATGGTAATATCATTACCCTTCATGTTGAAAAAGGCAAAATTGGTTTTGGTGGCACCCACATCTGCAGCAAGCACAGTGATGCTTTTGGTATTATGCTTGTTAGAAAATAGTAAAGGGAGTAGCATATAATTTTTTTATGGTAGTTCTTTTTAAAGATACCACTGCAATAACAACTATCTTAATAATTACCGTCTCTTTGGTATCCATTAACAAGTTGTCACTTTGCTACAAAGCCTCCGTCCACTGGTATAGCGGTGCCCGTTACAAAAGAAGCCGCATCCGAACATAACCAAACTACGGCTTCAGCTACTTCCTCCGGATTACCCATGCGGCCAACAGGTTCCATACTGGTAAATTGTTTTTCTGCTTCTTTATCTTTCCCGGTCAGGCGGTCTATCATGGCTGTATGAATAACGCCAGGGCATACTGCATTTACACGGATACCCTTTTCGGCATATTCCAATGCTGCTGTTTTGGTTAAACCAACAACACCATGCTTGGAAGCTACATAAGCCGGCAAGCCCGGAAAACCAACCAGGCCGGCTACTGATGCACAGTTTACAATAGCGCCCTTATTATTTTTCAACAGCTCAGGGATTTCATTTTTCATGCACAGCCATATGCCTTTCAGGTTAATACCAATCGTTTTATCAAAGTTATCTTCCGTGCATTCATGCGTAGTGGCGGTAAGCCCTTCAATGCCGGCATTGTTAAAGGCATAATCCAGCCTTCCAAAGCGGGCTACCGTTTTTTCTATCATGTTTTTTACGTCGCTGCTGTTCGAAACATCACATTGAATAAATATGGCTTCGCCGCCTGTGTCTTTGATCAGCGTCATGGTTTCGTTTTCTTTGTCTTCAATATAATCGGCAATCACCACTTTGGCCCCACGATTTGCAAAGGCAACCGCAGTTGCCCGGCCAATGCCAAAACTGCCACCCGTAATGAGGGCAACTTTACCTTCAAATATTTTTTCCATAAAATGATTTTTTTTACCTGTTAGTGAATTAAAAAAGGGCACCGTAACAGTATTGATGACAAGGATAGAACAACCTTTAGCCAGCCTGTTTTGAAGCGTGGTGCAGTTGAAAAAATATACTCATCCCATCACTGCATTAATTGCTGGATTAAAAGTACCCATATAGTATTGCAGCAATAATGATATTCATCAGCAAGGTGGGTGATGTTGGCTACCTGGCAGAAAAGGATGCATAGCAACAGGCAAGCAGGATCATTCAAGCTTCCTCACCTGTTTCCGTTCGCTATACTAAAAATTTGGAGAAAAGATACCTGGTGTAATGCATCTCCTCATAGAATTGGCTGATGTTTGTCATTGGTAGTGCCAATCCTTTTTTTAAATTTTGTTACTTTTAATAGGGATAAACATAAAGTATTTATGGCGGCCGGCTTGGTGCTATTGTACCTTTACCAAAAGGAAGGCACTTACACACTGCATTCAAAATAAAAACATTTTGCACCACGGTAGTGCACGGGCGGGAGCCTGGTATTTTCCCTTTTCATTAAATGATTCAACCATGTTTAACTGGCACCTTGCAGCTATTGACAACATACTGGAGGAAATACAAAGCTCCCGGCAAGGTTTATCAACTTTGGAGGCGAAAAAAAGACTACAGGAGCAAGGGCCAAATGAAATAACGGCAGCTAAAAAAAGAACTCCTTTTGTATTATTCCTGCAGCAGTTCAAAGATTTTATGATTCTTGTGCTGATAGGCGCTGCCGCTATTTCGGGGCTGTTGGGCAACATTACGGATACCCTTGTAATTGGTGCCATTGTGATATTAAATGCCATGGTAGGTTTTGTGCAGGAATACCGGGCAGAAAAAGCAATGGAGGCATTGAAGAAAATGGCAGTGGCCAATGCTTCCGTGATCAGGAATAATGCAGTAGCAACTGTTTCTTCAACCCTGCTGGTGGTGGGAGATATTATATTGCTGGAAGCAGGGAATGTGGTGCCTGCAGATCTTCGCTTGTTTGAATCCGTGCAGCTAAGATCAAATGAATCCTCCCTTACCGGCGAATCCCAGCCTGTAGAAAAGCAGGCCGGGGTATTATCCTCCACCAACCTTCCATTGGCGGAATACAGCAATATGGTGTTTAAAGGAACCCATATTACTTATGGCCGGGGTAAAGGAATAGTGGTGGCTGCCGGTATGCAAACGGAATTGGGGAAAATTGCCGGTTTACTTCAGCACCCCGGCGTTCAAACTCCGTTGCAAAAGCGATTGCAGGTATTCGGAAGAAACCTTGCCTATATTATTCTTTTTATCTGCGCCATTGTTTTTGCTGTGGGGTACCTGCGTGGAGAAAATATCGTGTTGATGTTGCTTACGGCTTTATCACTGGCGGTGGCTGCCATACCCGAAGCGTTGCCTGCAGTTATTACCATTGCACTGGCAATCGGGGCAAAAAAACTGGTTAAGAAAAATGCACTGATAAGAAAACTTCCTGCCGTGGAAACATTGGGCTCTGTTACTTATATCTGCACTGATAAAACAGGAACGCTTACACTAAACAAAATGACAGTGGAAGCATTTGCCTGTAATGATTTTATCATTCAGCCTAAGGATAAAAATGCAGCAATACAGTCAAACGGAGTTGATGTTGATTTGATGAATGCTATGGCGTTGAATAATAATGTTCACCGGGATGAAAACAATGCACTCATTGGCGAGCCTACTGAAACTGCCCTGTATGAGTTTGCTTTTTCAAAAGGATATGACAGGGCGGTACTGGGAAAAAAATTTCCCCGGGTGGCAGAAATTCCTTTTGATGCCGAAAGAAAATGTATGACTACCATTCACCGGAACGGGGATAAATATATTGCCTTTGTAAAAGGTGCCATGGAAGTGCTGATGCAAAAAACAACCGATGAAGAGGCAATTAGGGCATGGGGGGAACCACTGAATGCAATGCTGGAAAATGGTTTACGGGTGATAGGCTTTGCCAGCAGGGAGTTGGATACATTACCTTTTCCTGTTAGCCCTGAAACTGTTGAAACGCAGTTGAAATTAACGGGTATTGCAGGCATTATCGATCCTCCAAGGGAAGAGGCCCGGCAGGCAGTGCTTGAATGCAGGACAGCAGGCATTAAGCCGGTAATGATAACAGGCGACCATCCGGTTACTGCTGCCATCATTGCAAAGCGCCTGGATATTATAGAAACAAAAGACGACAGGATCATTACCGGGGCAGAGATGAAAGCGATGAGTGAAGAGGATTTACTGGATGTGGCAGATCATATTAAAGTGTATGCAAGGGTTTCACCCGAACAAAAATTAAGGATCGTAAAAGCATTGCAGAAAAGAGGGGAGTATGTGGCCATGACGGGTGATGGCGTAAATGATGCGCCGGCATTAAAGCACGCTGATATTGGTGTGGCTATGGGTATCACAGGTACTGATGTAGCTAAAGAGGCAGCTCACCTGATTTTGCTGGATGATAATTTTGCCACTATAGTAAAAGCAGTAAAGGAAGGAAGGCGGATATTTGATAATATCCGGAAGTTTATCCGCTATATCCTCACCGGAAATTCTGCAGAGATATGGACCATTTTCCTGGCGCCTTTTTTAGGGTTACCCATTCCGTTATTACCCATTCATCTTTTGTGGATCAACCTGGTTACTGATGGATTGCCGGGGCTGGCCCTGGCATCAGAAGGGGCGGAGAAAAATATTATGGAACGCCCGCCCCGCAGGCCCGGTGAAAGTATTTTTGCAGACGGGCTGGGTATTCATGTACTGTGGGTAGGGCTTTTGTTGGCTGGGTTAACCATCGGTACACAGGCTTATGCCATATACATTAACGATTCGCACTGGCAAACAATGGTATTTACGGTGCTCTGCCTGGGGCAGTTGGCTCACGTGATGGCCATCCGTTCGGAAAATGTTTCTTTAATACAGCAGGGGATTTTTTCAAACAGGGCATTAATTTTTACGGTGGCCTTTACTTTCATCCTGCAATTGTGTATTATCTACTTTCCTTTTTTTAATACCCTTTTCAAAACGCAGCCTTTAACCATCAGTGAACTGGCTGTTTGTATCGGTGTTTCTTCAATGGTTTTAATTGCTGTTGAAATTGAGAAAGTATTCCGCCGGCGGCGCAAAAAATAATTTTATTGGTAATGGTTTATTATTAAATAAAACCTGAAGGGCATGCTGAATTTATAAGCAAACAGCTGCAGTATTGCTAATGGACCTTTTGTGCAAAAATGAAGTTTAAAGGCGGCTGAAGTTAATGCCCGGTTGAAAAACTACATTTAGAATATAGTAGTATCTTTCTTTTAATAATAGCAGGATATATAAAATGAAAAATACAATCAACTGATGTATGCCCAAAAAGTACAACATTGAAAAAGGATATAAAGACGGGAATAAGATAAAACTGATCCATGGCGGCAAAGAATATTTTGATTTGCTGCTGCAGTTAATCAATAAGGCCACCAGCAGTATCCACCTGCAAACTTATATTTATGGCAATGATACCACAGGCCACCTTGTAGCTGATGCCCTGATGGCTGCTGCCAGAAGAAAAGTAAAGGTGTATTTACTGGCCGATGGCTACGCTTCGCAGGGAATGCCGCAAAAACTCATAAATGAATTGCGCCAGGCAGGTGTTCATTTTCGTTTTTTTGAACCCTTCTTTAAAAGTAAAAGTTTTTATTTTGGCAG
The DNA here is from genome assembly GCA_043787935.1 of Chitinophagaceae bacterium. Taxonomy (GTDB): domain Bacteria; phylum Bacteroidota; class Bacteroidia; order Chitinophagales; family Chitinophagaceae; genus Ferruginibacter. The sequence continues at coordinate 8,692 of JAYVUL010000097.1, forward strand.
AAGGCTGCACCACAAAGTATTTGTGGTGGACGCACAATTTGCACTGACAGGTGGAATCAATATTGCCGATCGTTACAACGATACGGGTAACCAGCCTGCCTGGCTTGATTTTGCTCTGTATGTGGAAGGGGAAATTGTAATGGATATGTGTGTGCTTTGCTGGAAAACCTGGAGAGGGTTTCCAGTTAAAATGAATCCAACTCCCTGCGAAACAATGGTGCCATTGTTTAAATTCAACAGCCAGGAAACAAGCAGGGTGAGGATGCGCCGTAATGACTGGGTGCTTCGAAAAAATGAAATTTCTGCTACCTATATTGAAATGTTGCGTCATGCCCAATCGCATATTACTATTTTGTGCAGTTATTTTTTACCAGGAAAAATCATTCGACGGTTATTGAGTAATGCGGCCAAAAGAGGCGTGCGCATAAGAGTGATTACTGCAGGGCCTTCAGATATTATAATGGCAAAAAATGCAGAACGGTGGATGTACGACTGGCTGTTGCGGAATGACATAGAACTTTACGAATACCAGCCGGTTGTATTGCATGCTAAAGTGGCGGTGTGCGATAGTGAGTGGCTTTCCATTGGTTCCTATAATATCAACAACATCAGTGCATATGCCAGTGTGGAATTAAATTTAGATGTACGCAATGCAGGTTTTGCAGCAAACCTTGAGCAGACACTTGAAACCATTATTCAGAAGGATTGTAAAGCCATTACCAGGGAGGAGCATATCCACACAAAAAATATTTTTAAACAGTTCATTCGCTGGTGCTCTTATCAATTTATCCGTGTTGCTTTTTACCTGATAACTTTTTATTTCAAACAAAGAAAGTAAGGTTTGTTTGGATGCACAGAGCCAGGTATGGTGCAACGTTAGTTATTTGTTGCTTTATTTTTTTCTTCTGCTTTTTTTTGCCTTTCTAATTTCCGGAAATACCCACGGAATAAAATATTATGTTTTAGCGCTTCCATATTCAGGTTAAACCCATCTGTTCCTTTTTGAATATTATCAAGGCTGGCATTTAATTTTGACACTATTCCTGAATCTTTCAATAAAGCATTTACAACTCCATTTCCATGGTCTGCATCCTGCCTGATGCCCGACACTATTCTGTTCATTTCAACGGCAACCGAATCGGCCTGCTCAGCCACTGCTTTTATTTTTACAATGGCTTCATTCAGGTTCTTTGCAAATGCGGTATCAGTTAAAAGAGCGCCCATTGAGCCTTTGCCGTTTTTTACATCCGTTACAATTGCGCTAAGGTTATTTGCCATTGTGCCGGCCTTTCCTGTTGCCGAACGGATATTGGCAACCGCCATCCGGAGGTCCTGCGGTATTGATTTATCATTCAGCAATGACCACATTGCACTGCTGCTGTTGATCCGCTGCACCGTTAACTTTATACCTGATGTAATTTCTGCTATGTCGATGTTGGTTTTGCTGAGCGTCTGCAGCATCTCCTCCGGGCTTACCGTTTTTTTTGCCAAAAGGATATCACCTTCCATAGCCAGCGGACCCGGCTGCCGGGCAGGTACTATGTTTACCACTTTATTTCCTACCAGCCCTTCTGTGCCTATTGAAACAAGGGCATTTTTCCGGATAACAGGCAGCATCTTTTTATCAATGACAAGGGTTACTTCAATAACCGTATCATTGAGGATATTGATATTTTTTACAGTACCGGTCTGGATGCCGGCATAACGGACATTATTACCTGCAATCAGGCCCTGCACATTTTCAAACCTCGCTTTCAGTACATAGGTGTTACCAAACAGGTTGCTGTTTTTCCCTATCATATATAATATAAGAACAAGGCAGACTAAACCCGCTATAACAAACAGCCCCAGCCTGATATTATTGATAATATTTTTTGCCATAAGCGTATTTTATTCAAAAAATTCTTTCACTTTAGGGTCAGCGTACAGCTTTAACCGGTCAAACGTATCGCTGGTATAACATCTGCCATCTACCAGCATCACTACCCGGTCGCCGGCCATGCGCACACAGTTCATGTCATGGGAAATGATCAGTGAGGTGGTGCTGTATTTCTGTTGTATCTCTACCATCAGTTCAATAATTTCTTTCCCTGTTATCGGGTCAAGCCCTGTTGTGGGTTCATCATACAAAATAATATCCGGTTTTAAGATCAGGGTTCGAGCCAGTGCAATCCTTTTTCTCATGCCGCCGGATAATTCCACCGGCATCATATTGACGGTATGTGCCAGCCCCACATCTTCCAAAGCTTCCATAACCATGGTATTCACTTCCTGCTGCGATATTTTTATCCAGTGGCGCCGCAGGGGAAATTCAAGATTCTCCCTTACGGTCATTGAATCGTACAGGGCATTGCTTTGAAAAAGAAACCCCACTTTGGCCCTGATCATATCCAGTTCTTCATTTTTTATATCGGGAATATTCTTTCCAAACATGATAATGTTGCCACTATCAGGTTCCAGCAATCCAATGATACATTTTATCAAAACCGATTTCCCCGAACCGGATTTTCCAAGTACCACCACGCTTTCACCTTTCTTTAGTTCCAGGTTAAAATCAATCAGCACATGATTGCTGCCAAAAGATTTATACAGGTGCCGGATGATCAATACAGGCTCTCCCGGTGATGTAATTGCTGTATCCATATCCCTTGTTATTGCTACAGGTGGTTTATTTAGTTAAAGCCGAACAAATCGGTTATCTGCACAGCCAGTAAATCAATTATAAAAACCAATACCGATGCTACCACTACGGCAGAATTAGCAGAACGGCCCACACCTTCCGTGCCTTTGCTGCTGTTGTATCCTTTGTAACAACCAATGATACCAACGGCAAAACCAAAAAAATAACTCTTGATAAAAGCAGGCAGTACATCACTAAAAGCAAGATTATTAACTACCTGCGACCAGAATAAATTAAAGCTGGTGGTGCTGCGTATGTTCACCCCAAGGTAAGAGCCATATAAGGAAATGGTATCACCCAGCAATACCAGTACCGGCAACATCAGGGTGGCGGCAAAAACCCGGGTTACCACCAGGTATTTGAAAGGGTTGGTGCCACTTACTTCCATCGCATCTATCTGTTCTGTTACTTTCATAGAACCCAGTTCTGCACCAATGCTGCTGCCTATTTTTCCGGCAAAAATGAGGGCAGTAATTACCGGCCCTATTTCACGTACAATAGAAATACCAACAATGGCGGGCAATTCTGATTCCACGCCATAATCTACCATAGAAGGCCGGAGCTGCATGGTTAATACCAGTCCCATGATGAATGCAGTCAATCCGATCAGCGGGAGAGAATTGTAGCCGATCAAATAACATTGCCGGGAAAATTCGGCGAACTCATACCGTGGCCGGAATGCCTGTGAAAAAAAGCGGCCAGTGAACCGGGCAATACCACCTGCTTCTGATAAAAAGTATTGTATGTGCACAGGTAATGGCATCCTTATAATTGAGCAAACAAAGTATTCAACTTTTGCGTGTTTGTTATACTGGAATAGTCAGTCGGATAACTGATTGTAATCAGGTAATGCCTTTCTTCAGCTGCTCCACCAGCAACCGCTTCGCGGCTGCCTTATCTTTCATCCATTTCTTTTTTATCCGCTCCAAAAGTTCACAGTTGTATTTATTTACCCTGTTGGGTGGGTAAGCACTGAATAAAGAAATTGCCGTACAACTATTCTGGAAATTACCCAGTTGTTCAATCAGCTCATGAAAGTATTGCTCATCTTTTACCTTAATGGCACTGTTCAATAATTTATCATGCACACCTCCTTTGTACAGGTTCAGATTATAAAATAAATCTTTCAGGCATTTACGGATACTGTGCATATTGTCATCACTGATATAACCGGAGGCAAGCAGGGATTGAATAATGGCCCATTTTTTTTGTGCATATAATTTAAAGTCCCGGGGCTGAAATTTATGCGGAAAAAAAGCAGCTGTTTTCTTCCTGTTTTCCCCTACGGGGTTTTTAATAAAGATATTGGATAACTCAGGTTTATTGCTGTTGATTTCTTTCTGCAGCAAATTAAGGTATGCCGCCGGTTTTTTAGGCTGGCCTTTGGTAGCTTGCTGCAATCGCAGCCGCTGCAATTGCAAATCACGTATGAGCCCCGCAATATAGTATGCCCTTTTTAGTTTTTTAGAAATGGTTATTTCTCCTGTTGTCTTATTCACAAACGCTATCATTCTTAAAAAAGACCTCAGCTTTTTATAAGCCACCCTGAACTGGTGAATATTTTCAACCGAAAAATCTTCCACCGCTTTTTTAAATTGGCCCTGTAATCTCCTGTGCTGCCTGTTGCTGATATGGTTTATCTGCTCCCGGTTCATTTGTGGTATTGATAAAAATTAACTTTTAGTATCCTGCTGTATTATTTTATATAACCGTTCAGCGTCCTCTTTTTTGCAAAGCGCTGTTCCCGGATTCAGTGTGGCTGCAGTGCCACAGGCCACACCATATTGTACTGCTTCCCTGATGCTCTTCTGCTGCGAAAGATAAAAAACAATGCCGGCCAGCATACTGTCACCTGCCCCAACCGTACTTTTCCTTATTACATGTGGTGTGGCAATTATTTCTGCCCTATCATTTGTTACCAGCATAGCACCATCGGCACCCATTGAAACCACCACCACTTCACATTTTCCTTTTGTAATTAGTCCTCTCGCAATATCTTTTACCTCTTCCTGCTGCAATGAGGTTTTTCCCGCCAGCGAACTCAATTCTCCCAGGTTGGGTTTGAATAAATAAATCCCTTCCTCTACCGCTTCTTTTAAAGCTTCGCCGGAAGTGTCTACCACAAATTTTGCATTTTTATTTTTTGCAATCTTTGCTAATTGCGCATAGATGTTTAATGGAACTCCCGGAGGTAAACTGCCACTGGCGATAATATATTCAGCATCCCTTATTTCTTCCACCGCTTTAAGGCATTGTTTCCATTCACTTTCGCTTAGTTCTGTACCGGGCATTCCAAAGCGGTATTGATTATTTGCGGCTTCATCAAATACAATTATATTTTCTCTTGTTTCATTATTGGTTTCAATGATCACAGCAGGTATATTTTCCTTCTGCAGCAAATGGTTAAAAAATTTCCCGGTATACCCTCCCGAAGGAAATATGGCAATGGCTTCTCCACCTAATTTTTTTATTGCCCTTGCCACATTAATGCCGCCTCCGCCAGGCTCCAGTGTTGGTGTGGCGCAGTGTAATTTCTTTTCGGGGATTAACGATTGTATTGATGTGCTTTTATCAATGCAGGGGCTAAAGGTGATGGTAACGATGGAAGACATGCATCAAGATAAGAATTATTCTTTTTCAAAGCGACCTGTTTTTTCAGCGATCACTATCCTGTAAATAACCGGCCTCCTGTTTTCCCGTGCCCCGGGAGTTGCATTTTTCACGCCTATGCCAGTAGTGGCAGAAAGGTCACTTATTTTTAGGTGGAGCATCCGGTCCGTCAGCAGTTTCATGGCATAACGCCTGTCCCGCTCATCTGTCAGTTCCTGGTATAGGCCCAATGCCATTACGCTTTTCCAGTTACTGAAACTCTGTATATTTTCCACCTGGAAACAAACCCTGTTGTTTTGCTGCATTACGCTTATTTTGGAACCCATTGGCGAATGGCAAATAATGTACTGCCCATCATACACATAGTTGATGGGGATCACATACGTATTAAAGCCATCATTGCAGCCTATATGGCCCAATAGATTGTCTTTTAATACTTCTTCAATTTGTTCATCAGTTAGGTTACCAATCATAGTAACTGCTAAGCTACTTTTATCTTCATACCAATAAACTGACAGCGATCATTCAATACTTTGATTATCCTCATTTACTTAAAATAAATTTAGCCATTTATTTGTATCATTATCAACCCGGTTAGAATGGCTGTTGTATTATACTAAAGGGTGCGTAACAATTGGGTTTACACTATAATCACTATTTCTTATGTCTCTGGTATCGTCAGAAATCGCAGTTGCGCAAAACAATGCAGCACTTGCCAGCATTTTTCACCACATGGCAGAATGCTACCGGTATTTGGGTCCGGAAGAACGTTTTCGTGCACTGGCATATGAAAAGGTGGCTAAAATACTGCATAACATGAAGGAGGATATTGCTGTTTATGCCACTGATATAAAAACGCTCGATGAAATTGGAGGTATCGGAGAAGGGATAGCAAAAAAAATTATGGAGTACCTGCATACCGGGAAAATTAGCCGCTTTGAACAATTGAAAAAACAGGTGCCTTATGAATTGCTGGAACTGATGGAGATTACCGGGTTTGGTCCGGCTACCTTAAAACTGCTTCATGATAAACTCAGCATCAGCAACCGGGAAGATTTAATCAATGCATTGGAAAAGGATACACTGCAGGGGATAAAAGGATTTGGAGATAAGAAGATTGAAAATATGAAACGGGCCCTGAAACTATATAAAGAAACAAAACGGATGTTACTGAAAGATGCAGAAAAAATAGGGAATGATCTGTTGATAGCAATTGAAAAAATTCCGGGTGTTAAAAAAGCAGCATTGGCTGGCAGCCTCCGGCGAAAAAAGGAAACGATTGGGGATATTGATATCATTATTCAGGCAGAACCCAAATACAGGAAACAAATAGTGAGTAAATTTACTGCATTGCCACAGGTGGAAAAAGTATTGGCGAAAGGAACCACCAAAGCCAGTGTGCTGCTGAAAACGGATAATATTCAGGTGGATATCCGGCTGGTGCATGATTTTGAATATGGCGCGGCGATGTTGTATTTCACCGGTTCAAAAGAACACAATATCAAACTGCGTACAATTGCTAAACAACGGGGATATAAAATCAATGAGTATGGCCTTTTTGATTCAGCCTACGGCAAAAGATTAGCCGGTTCCACAGAAGAAGAGCTGTATTATTTTCTGAATTTGAAATACATCCCACCCGAATTCAGGTTGGGAGGAGACGAAATTGAAAAAGCCATTTTAAAAGTTGTTCACCATTAAACTTCCCGGAGTAAATTAATTCCCTTTTATTCTTTTTAACAGGTTTATGAGTACCTCCCTGTTCCATCCTTCAAACCTGCCACGCTGCACTACTAATTTATTTTCTTCCGGGTATTGAAGAAAATAATGGAATACAAACTTTTCCTTTGGGTTTTGCCAGCCAATCACCTGCCCAAAACGCAGGTCATTAAACACCAGGGTATCATGCCACTTTTCCACTGTGTAAAACTGCCTGGAAAAACGGGTGAGTTGCTGAAGGGCTTCCTGGTTATGAACAGGATCCAATAAAGAATCCTCTCGGGGAAAGTATTGAAAATTAATTTCTTTGTTGCTGTCAAATACAGAACGGAAACCAACATGATACCCACTGTCGTTTCCGGCTACCACATACCACAACCAGTTTTGCAACGGTGCCGGTGTGGTAAAATATCTTGTGTAGCTGATCTGTTGTTTTTGCAGGGTTTCTTTTACCTCCATATTGATTTTGTATTTATTGGATAAGCAGTATAATAAATACAGTGAACTTATCCCCAGCCCAATGCGCCACCAATTTTTTCGCTGCGGCGCCTTCCCTTTTAAGAATATCAAGGCAACACAGGCAATGACTGGCCAGATAGAAAAAAATGGATCGGCTACATAAATGGCATTGAAAGAAATTCGCTCATGGCTGAATGGTTCAAACCAACCTACACCATAATTGTTAAAGGCATCAATGAAAATATGGAGGAAGATGACCCCGCCAAAAAACAACATCCATTTTGTTAGCTGTATATTATGTGGGCGGTGCCAGTATTCAGCCAGCAAAGCAAACAGTGGAGTGATAATGCCGCAAAATAAAATGGAATGGGTGAATCCACGATGGGCTAATAAATTGGAAGGCGTGTTCATCCAGGCGGATGCCACAAAATCAATATCCGGGATGCTTTGTGCCATAGCTCCCCAAAGCATTGCCTTTTTACCTAAAGTTTTTCCTGCAAAAGCTTCGCCCATGCAGGCTCCAAGGGCAAGGTGGGTAATGGAATCCATATGTAAAAATTATTGAAGACGGTGTAAGGGTTATACCGTTGACTGTACCCAATGAATTTCTTTTCTTACCCAAAAAATTTCCGTTGGGTTATCTGCCTCTTAAAGGTATCATTTATTTATGGGCAACAAACAAAGGTAATTTTACTTTTTTCATCAGGATATCGGCCATGCTCTCTTTAAACCACCTGCTTACTGTTCCTCTTCTGTAAGCGCCCAGCACTACCAGTGCTTTTTCCTGTTGTTTAAGATGTTTAATGATTTCCTCTTCCGCCCACCCTTTCATTACGGTATATTTTGCTTTGGGATAATGCCTTTTCATAAACTCTTTCATCAGCTTATTGTCAGGCATATGCAGCGAAGTATTTTCCTGGTTCACGGAAATTATTTCTGTATTAAGCTGTTTTAACTGTGGCAGCAAATAGCTGAACATTTTTATGGCATAAACAGATGAAGGCCCGCCATCATACAGTAATATAATTTTCTCGATGGGGGTATACTTTTGTGGAACCAGTATTACCGGGCATTGTACATCACTGAGCAGTTCACGGATAAAACGGGTAGGCAGTTTTTCGTCGTAGTGAGTTAACGTTTCTTTGGAATCAATTATCAGCAGATCGGTATAAATGCTTTCATGTTTCAGTTCCTGAAGCGCTATATTGCGGTCGTGGTGTACTGTATATTCTATTCCTGATTGCTGGCAGGCTTTTTCAAAATTACCGGCTGCTGCAGTTCTTGTGTCTTTATCTTTTGCTTCCAGCTTTTTCAGCTTATCTTCAGATACGCCTTGTTTTGTAATGAGTTCATAAATTTTATAGCTGGTATATGTCCGGTCATCGAGGAAAATTCCCACCAGGTGAGTGTCTGTTTGTTTTGCCAGGTATATGGCATAATCCCTTGTACTTTCTGAGTATTTCAGGCCATCAAAAGCTGCGGTTATCTTTTTCATTTTCTTTACTTTTTGTTTTTTAATTATCAGGTACGGCTGCATTCTTCGGGTACATCCAACTTCACCGATTGGTTCTCAAAACTATAACTGCTTTATTTATTTTTATATGACACTTATTGGCAGTTGGTATGACTGTAATCAAAAAAATGGACTGGTTTATGCCAGCCCATTTTACCAAAACCGCCATCATTTTCTATGGCAAATTATTTATGTGCAATAAATACCAGTAGCCGGTGGTCTGCTATTACATCGTTTACAAAACTCTTTTTAAAAAGTGTAGAAAAACCTGAACGGCCATAGGAGCCACTCACCAGCAAGGCCGATTGTTTTTCAGCAATCCAGGTGCTGAAATATTTTTTTGGATTGATATCCAGTTTATATAAGGTAAGGTTATTGAAGTGCCGTGCCGCCAGCTCTTCTATCTGTACTTTATCCGGGAAGTCCTTTTTTGCATCATCTGTAGCATACACCAATAATGTATGCCTGTCTGTTAATTCAGGAAACAGGTAAGCAAATTGTTTGATGGCATAAACTGCACCCTCACTGCCATCGTAAGCCAGGATAATGCTTTCGGGGAAATCAAACTTTTCAGGCACCAGTACAACAGGGCAGGCAACATCGTGAAGCACATCCTGCAAATAATCAGTAGTAATACTGGCACCCATGTTTTCATAGAATACTTCACTGCCTAATATCAGCAGGTCACCAAACCGGCTTTCCCTTTTTAACTCCGGCAAAGCAAAATCAAAAAAATCTTTGTGTACCCGGTAGTCGATACCGTTATGCTGGCAAAGTCTTTCAAAGCGGTCGATATTTTGCTGGGTAACTGCTGTTTCACTGCTTTCAATCAGGGGAATAAAGGGCCCGCTGGCTGCACTGGCATAACTCCATAAATTAGCCAATTGAGCCTGCGGCAAAAAAACACCGGTTAATAACACCGGGCTGAGCTCATTAAGCCTTCGGGCAAATTCAAAAGCACCTTCAGAAAAATGAGTTCCATCAAAAGCGAGGAGTATCTTTTTCATTTTATTTTTTTTGTACAGCCAATACATCCATGTCCCAGAGAACATCGAATGTGTTATAAAAAATGTATTTGCCACAACAGGTTAATCCTGGTTGGCTATGTGAAAGTATTGCGGTCTTAGAATTTGGGAAATGATAGCGGTTGGATAAAAAGGTGATATTTATCAGTGATAGTTATTTTGTTGATAGCCGGCTTAAGAAGTTTGCCGGCAGGTCTGCGGCCGGTTATTTTTCAAATTCCTTGTATTTCTTTTTTACTTCTACCCTGTCCAACCAGCCATTAACGCCCAATGTGCCGGCTTTTTCTTTGTCTTTCTTCAGTTCATCCAGGTAATCATAACTGACGGGGAGCCCCGTTAATTCATTTATTTTTTGTACCAGTTCCTCTACTTTTATTTTTTCCTCTAAAAATGCCTGGAAATAGCTGCTGATAGTAGAATGGCGGCGGTTGCCGGAAGACTCTGCGTAGTTATCATAGTAAATTATTTTATACGCTATATACAGCACAAGCGGTATACCAATGTAAATAAGGAATTCTGAAAAATCATAAGTGGCAACCAAAGTTTGTCCTGCTTTAATAAAAGGCCAGAATTGCGAGGAATCTGTTCCTTCTTCTGAATAAAAGAAAAAGCCAAGGTGAAGAAAGAACCATATAAAATAAATGGCGCCTAAAATTCTTTCGTTTTTTGAAAAATTTTCCATTTTTGTTTTTGTGTTTTGGATACGATTGTTAATATTTTATACCGCTGAATCACCCCAAATACCTTTTCCAAATCTATTATCTTTTATTGTATTTTTTATGTTTTGCCTTAAAACAATTAAAAAAAAACAGTATGGGTAAGTTTTGGCCAGGCCCTGAACTAAATTATATAGAAGTTGATTCCTGCGCTATATCAATTTGCATTGTCCATTCAAACCGTTATTGTTCCCTTCATCACATAGTGCTCCGGAAGCCTATACCATTCATGCAAACAATATGGCAATTCATCCATAAGAAATGAATTCTTTGTAACATTTAAAATTTCTTTGCGTTCAGACAGCAATGAAAAAAATTAAATTAATTACGATGGGAAAGATTTTTATTTTAACAGCAACACTGCTGCTGGGGATGGCAGCAAAGCCGCACGCTCAGGGCCCCACAGCCATTTCCGGTAAGGTTAGGGATAATGCAGGGAAGCCGCTGCAGTCTGTAACAGTTTCCTTGTTGAATGCCAAAGATTCGGGATTGGTAAAAACAGAGGTAACTGATGCCAACGGCAATTTTGAAATTAACACCGGCAAAGCGGGGAACTTTTTACTGAGCTATTCCAGCATTGGTTTTGAACAGCAGTACTCGCCGGTATTTGAAAAAAAGACAGATCAAAAGGCAGAACAGAAAACAATATCATTGCAGGCAGGTACCGGTAAATTAAAGGAAATTACCATCGTGGCTAAAAAGCCAATGATAGAAGTAAAGGCAGATAAAACAGTGTTTAATGTAGAAGCAAGTATTAATGCAACAGGCAGCAATGCGCTGGAGTTGTTGCAAAAAAGCCCGGGTATACAGGTTGACAACAACGATAACATCAGCATGAAAGGCAAGACCGGAGTAAGGGTGTATGTGGATGGGAAAATGATGCACCTGGATACCAAGGACCTGGCTGCCTACCTTAAAAGTATTAACAGCAATGATATCGAAGCGATAGAAATGATCAGCAATCCCAGCGCCAAATACGATGCAAGCGGTAATGCAGGAATAATCAATCTCCGCCTGAAAAAAAATAAAAGATTTGGAACAAACGGAAGCCTCAATGCCGGTTTTGTGCAGGGAGTTACGCCAAAGGGAAATGGGTCGGTAAACTTAAATTACCGGGATAAAAAAATAAACCTGTTTGGAAATGTTGGGGTCAACCGTGGACGTTATGAAAATACACTTGACTTATACCGGGTACAGAATGATACGTTGTATGATCAAAAAACATTGATGCACAGCAATGATAAAAGCATGAATATAAAGGGTGGGGCAGATTTTTTTCTTAATAATAACAATACCATTGGCGTGATGGCCACCACCAATGCCGGTAATTCGGAGTGGACCAGCAATGACAATACAGCGATTTATTATAATCCTACCCATGAATATGCCAAAACATTAAGGGCTTCCAACAGTGTGCCCGGCAAAAGAACAAATTCTAATTTTAATCTTAACTACCGCTACACCGATACCAGTGGCAGGGAGATTAATTTTGATGCCGATTATGGATTGTTCAGGGGGAGGGGCAACAGCCTTCAGCCCAATAATTATTACAATGAAATCACCAATACTTTTTTGGGTGCCACCGTTAATAAGAACAGCACGCCAACCAATATAGATATCTACACGGCAAAATTGGATATGGAGCAACGGTTAGGTAAAGGTAAATTGGGATATGGCGCCAAAACATCTTTTGTAAAAACCAACAATACTTTTGATTTTTATACCGATTCTTCCTCAGGAAAAGACCCGGTATTCGTAAAAGAACGCAGCAATAAATTTGATTACTCCGAAAATGTGAATGCCGCTTATCTAAATTACCAGCAGCAACTAAGCCCCAAATGGAGCCTGCAGGTTGGGCTCCGTGGCGAACAAACTGTAAGCGAAGGTACCCTTACCAGAGCCGATGGAAACGGGCAAACAGATGATCATGTAAAAAGAAATTACTTTAATATATTCCCTTCAGGTGCATTGACCTGGAACATCAGCCAAAAGCATTCACTGAATGTAACCTACAGCCGGAGGATCGACAGGCCTACTTACCAGGATTTGAATCCATTTGAAAACAAACTAAATGAACTGACCTATGAAAAAGGAAACGCATTCTTAAAACCACAGTACACTGATAATATAGAACTGACCCACACTTTTATGGGCTTTATCAACACAACTGTTGGATACAGCCATATAAGTGATTATGCCACCCAGGTAACAGATACTACCGGCAGTGCCACTTATGTGCAGCAACAAAACCTGGCCACGCAGCAAATAATCAGTTTTAATATTGGCTCACCCACCACCATAAATAAATGGTGGAACGGCTATGCGAATTTCTGGTATAATTATCAAATGTTCACGGGCAAGATAGGGGAGAAGGAACTGGATGTAAAAGTGCCTATTTTCGGGGCTTACCTGCAACAATCATTTACGCTGGGTAAAGATTATACTGCAGAAATAAGCGGATGGTTTAATGGCCCCAGCGTATGGGGAGGTACCTGGAGAACCAGGTCGCAGGGTGCTGTGGATGCAGGGGTACAAAAACAGATCATGCAGAAGAGGGCCTCCATAAAAATTTCTGCAACAGATATTTTTCATACGGCACCATGGAAAGCCACCAATGATTTTGGCGGGCTATACATCAAAGGCGGAGGCAGTTGGGAAAGCCAAACTTTCAGGCTGAGTTTCAACTGACGTTTTGGAAGCAACCAGATCAAAGATTCAAGAGAAAGGAAGACCGGGCTTGAAAGTGAAGCCAAAAGGATCAAAGGCGGTAATTAGCGGATTATAAATAATAAAAACCAGGCCCTTTCATTTTTTGAAAGGGCCTGGTTTTTATTATTCTACTGGTACTCATATTCAAAATAGCCCAGGAGTGTTTTTGATTTTGCAAAACACTTTTCAATGATCTTAAGCCCATCATTATAAATATATTCCCAGGTATAATAATCTGCGGATACACCTTCTTCTACAGTGATCATCCTGGTTATTTGCCCTTCGCTGTTGTATTCAAAAGCAAAGTCAGGCCTTAGCCCGCCTTTTACTGCATTGTATTTTACTATGTCGGTAAGCCTGTTTTTGTCATCATAATAATAATAATAATGCCTGCCGTTGGCGCCGGGTTCTGTTTCATCAGTTACATTTCCTTTGGCATCTGTTACAAAATTAATTTGTGCAGTGTCTTTATCATTCTTTATCCGCAGCATGTTTACCGGGTTGCCTTTGTCATTCCAGGTATACTGGTGCACTTCTTTTAAAGAGGTGGCAAAATCATCATCACTTGAATGGGTGTAAGAAGTGATGCGGATAATATTATCCTTAGCATCATATTCATACAGGCTGGTGGCAGCAATTGCTTCAGCACTGTCGTTTGATTTAACGAGCAACCCTTTTTCATTGTAATAAGAAGTGAGTAAAGATTTACCTGTACCTGCCGACCGGGTATAGGTTTCAATCGTTCTGTAATCTTTGCTGATCTTTTTCTCACCATAGAAACCTTCGCTGGCAGAACCGTTGGCTTCAAAGCTGTGTACCAGAATATTCCTGATCTTTTGTTGCTGCCAGGAATTTTTTTCAGCAGTGGCCTGTTGCACACTCACAATATCCTTATGGTAGTATTGTGCCGTTATGTGCTGAAAACCTGCTGCAATAAGTAAAACAAAGAAAAAAAAATATTTATTCATGAATGGTATTTTCAAAAGTAAAATTAAGTCAATAAAACTTTTTGCCTCCTGATATTTCCATTTCAAATGACGACAAAAGGTTTGCCGATACATTTTTTGATTATTTTTAACGAAATTCCTGCTAAGTGAGCCACTTAAAAGAAAGAAAAGAAAAAAACTGTTTGAATTGCAATGCAGAAGTGATGGGCAGATTTTGCCACATCTGCGGACAGGAGAATATCGAACCCAAAGAGTCGGTCTTTCATTTAATGAGCCATTACCTGCAGGACATCACTCATTTTGACGGAAAGTTTTTCAGTACCTTATCTTACCTTATTTTCAGGCCGGGATTTCTCTCCTGGGAATACATCAGGGGCAGAAGGATCAGTTACCTTTCTCCGGTAAGGATGTACGTATTCACCTCAGCAATTTTCTTTTTAATATTTTTTACAGTTATAGGCTCACAAACAGAAAAAATTACGGAGCCGGAAAAGTTTAATGCCGCTGCTTTTGTGAATACGCTATCGGCAAAGATTGAGGCAGCAAATGCAGCCATTTCTTCAGCGAAGGATTCTGCAGCGATCAAGAAGCTGAAAGTAGAAATTATAGGGTTGCAGCAGCAGTTGGCCCTGGCAAAAAGTGATTCCATTGCCGGCGAAAAATTATTTAAGGAACAACTGGCGGAAAATGGATTTATCAGTTTTGCAGACGACAAGTTTGACAGCCGGAAATCTTATGATTCTTTACAAAAGGCATTGCCGGTAAGGGAAAGGGATAATTTTTTACTGCGCAAATTGGTAGAGAAATCACTGGAAGTAAAGGAAAAGTATAAAGACAACCCGAAAGCTGTACAGGAAAAATTGATTGAAAGTTTCTTTCACAAATTTCCCCAGATCATGTTTTTATCCTTGCCATTTTTTGCCTTTTCATTAAAATTATTATATCACAGGCATCGGTCCCTTTTCTATATCAATCATCTCATTTTTACCATACACCAGTATATTTTCAGTTATATTGCTTTATTGTTTTTGTTTTTCTGTCAAAAGATGGCCACTGCAACACATTGGGGTGTGTTTAACGTGGGGGCTGTGCTTACCGGTATTGCAATATTTTTTTACCAGTATAAGGCCATGCGTAATTTTTACCACCAGCGCCGGGCAAAAACGCTTCTGAAGTTTTTTATTCTGAGCATATTTTCGTCTTTTTTTATGTTGCTTTTATTCGTCTTGTTTTTTCTTTTCTCATTTTTTCAAATATAAATGCCGATGGGTACTGATAACGAATCCGCTTTTAACAGGCTGATAAAAATAATGGATGACCTGAGGGAAAAATGCCCCTGGGATAAAAAGCAAACCATTGAAAGCCTTCGCCAGCTTACGATTGAAGAAACCTATGAATTGACCGATGCTATTACAGAAAAGGATTGGAAAGGCATAAAAGAAGAGCTGGGTGATTTGTTGCTGCACATTATTTTCTATGCCAAAATTGGTACAGAACAAAACCAGTTTACCCTGGAGGAAGTAATTAACGGGGTTTGTGAAAAATTAATTTTCAGGCACCCGCATATATATGGAGATGTGACAGTTAAGGATGAAGAAGACGTAAAACGCAACTGGGAAAAACTGAAAATGAAAGAGGGTAAGAAATCAGTTTTAAGTGGCGTGCCAAAGTCGTTGCCTGCCACGGTTAAAGCGATGCGGCTTCAGGAGAAAGCGAAGCAGGTAGGCTTTGAATGGGAAAATAAAGAGCAGGTGTGGGAAAAAGTAGAAGAAGAAAAAGCAGAATTATTTGAAGCAATAGCTTCAGGAGATATGGTGCATGCAGAAGAGGAATTGGGAGATGTATTTTTTTCGCTGATAAACTTTGCAAGGTTTTTGCAGATAGACGCTGAAAACGCATTGGAAAGGACCAATAAAAAATTTATTGACAGGTTTACTAAAATGGAAGCTGCTGCGCAGCACAGCGGCCAGGCGTTGCAGGAGATGAGCCTGGAAGAGATGGATAAGATATGGAATACAATAAAACAGCAGTAACAAGGCAGGCAGCAGGCAGTAAAACAATATTCTAAATACCAGCTATTGAAAAATTATACCTCCATCAAAATACTTTTTAAAAGAAATGCTTACCTGCTGGTGTCTGCCGCCTGGCTTGTCACGATTTCCTTTATCATAGATAACTATTGGTCAGGTAAATCATCTGCAACTGCTGTTCAAAAAACCATGGCCAGCTACGTTCATAGCCAGGAAGATGATTTTGATACACTGGCTGCTGATACACTGCTGGTATCAGATATTGCTGAAAAAAAATATGATGAGAAACTCCTGAAGCAACTATCGGCCAAAAAATATTTTCTCTTTCTGTATACAAAAAATGAAATGGGCTTATACAACCTGCTGTTCTGGAATACGCAGGTAATTGATCCGGATGGTGCTATACTTACCTGGCCGGGCAAAACGGGCTTTGTGCAATTGGCAAATGGTTATTATGTATGGCGGAAAATGCAAATAAACACACTTACGTTATTGGCACTGATACCTGTAAAATGGAATTACTCCATCACTAATGAATACCTCAAAAATGCTTTTGTGGTTGGCAACGGCCTTGAGAATAATTTCACCCTTTCAGAAGAAGACAACAAGTTTTCGGTGAAATCAAAAGAAGGGGTTTTTCTTTTTTCGCTGCAGCAAAAAATAGCAGTAAATATTCCTCAAAATAATACTTTAGCCGTAATCCTTCGCATTATTGGAGCCATACTGGTATTGCTTTTTGTTCAGATAACGGCTACTTATTTTGTGCAGCGAAATTTTTATAAAGGCGTTTCTTTTTTGGTGCTGGTACTGTTGCTATTACGTTTGGTAAGTTACTTTTTTCCCATTCCGGTCAACCTGAGGCAATATGAATTATTTGACCCGGCCATATATGCTGCCAATGTGGTGCTGCGCTCTTTGGGCGACCTGCTGATCAATGCTATTTTCTTTTTGTGGGTGGTGCTTTTTGTACGGCATTATATGCAGGAGAAGGGAATTTCCATTAAGGCAAAAAATACAGTGGGCAAGTGGGGCTTTATGCTGTTGGGAATTGTTATCCTGTTATTAGCCACCTTCGTCAGTGGTAATATCATTCGTTCTTTGGTGTCCGACTCTCAGATTTCTTTTGATGTAATTAATTTTTTTACGCTTAATAATTACAGCATTGTTGGTTTTGTGGTGCTGGGCTGCCTCGCCATTGGCTTTTTCCTGCTTAGCCAGATAGTGATCTATTTACTGCAGCCTTTATTTCCCAAAAAAATAATGCCCCTTATCCTCATCATTACCATTATTGGCCTTGCTTTTTTAACCTTCAGGATAAATAGGCCGGGAGTTATATTTGAACTCTATTTACTGATCTGGCTGCTGATCTATTTGCTGTTGCTGAACACACG
Source organism: Chitinophagaceae bacterium (assembly GCA_043787935.1). Lineage (GTDB taxonomy): Bacteria > Bacteroidota > Bacteroidia > Chitinophagales > Chitinophagaceae > Ferruginibacter. The sequence goes on from JAYVUL010000097.1 coordinate 26,491, forward strand.
GCGGCTGTATTTTTTTGCCGCTGATATCGTTTCCTCCAGCCTGATATTCTGGTTATTTTTCTTCTCTGTTTCTATCAGCAGCATCATCATTGTTGAAAACAGTGTAAAGGAGGTGGAAAAACGCAAGCATTATGCAGAAGCGCTCTCGAACAAGGCAGATCCTTCCAGCGAAAGGCTGATGAATACGGTGCTTACAGATTTCAGAAGTGAAGTATTGGCTCCATTGTTTCCCCTGTTTAAAGTGGGCGCATTTAATACCCGGATTAAAGACAGTTTGCTGAATGAAAATTTTACCGGTTATTTAAATAAGTACGATACCCGGATATTTACTTTCGATGATAAGGAAAACCCTTTATTCAACCAGGACTCCACCACTTTTACCACCCTTACCACTATACTGAAAACAGAGGGTAAACCAACCGGTATACCCGACTTGTATTATTATAATGTTTCCTACGACCGGTTTACCTACCTCAGCAAAAAAGATATTACTGATACAGCAGGCCGTTTGCTGGGGTATGTGTTTATCCTGGCATCTCCCAGGAAATATAAAACAGATGCACTTTACCCGGAGCTATTCTTAAAAGGATATAATAATTCCATTGAAAACTCGCCTATTTACTCCTTTGCGGTGTACAATAAACTGAAACTGGTTACCAGTCACAATGATTATGCTTTCCCATCCCGCCTTACCCATGCCCAGGTGCCGGTAAATGATTTTGAATCTCATCAAAAAGCAGGTTACGATGAGCTGTGGTATAAAGCAGGCGTGGATAAAGTGGTGGTGATTGCAAAGAAAGTCAGTATCAGTATCGAAGCCATTACATTATTCTCTTACCTGTTTTGTGCCTTCCTGTTTGTAACTGCTGTTTTTTGGGTGCTTAATTCGTTTGTCCGTTCCCGTTTGCGCTGGAGTGAGGTCAGGCGCTACTGGCAAATGAGCATCCGCAACCAGGTACATGCCACAATTATCTTTATGAGCCTGTTATCTTTTATCATAGTAGGTGTGGCTACCATTTTATTTTTTATTGACCGCTATTACAGTAACAACCGGGAAACACTGAGCCGAACCATCCAGGTAATGCAGATTGAAGTCAGGAATTCACTGGGCGAACTGTCTGTGTTTGATGATGTAGTAAAACTTTATGATCCGGTATACCGGGAAAAACTCGAACAAATACTCTCAAAAATAGCAGAAGTACATGCGGTGGATATTAACCTCTACGACCTGGAAGGCAACCTTAAAGTATCGTCGCTGCCATTGCCTTACAACAAAGGTATAGTAGGCAACCTGATGGACCCCGAAGCGTTGTATCATTTGAACCAGTTAAAGGAAATACAGTTTTTTAAAGATGAAACAATAGGCAGTTTGCATTACCTCAGCAATTATGTGCCGGTACTGGATGAAACAGGGAAGGAGTATGCGTTTATCAACATCCCTTACTTTACTTCTCAAACTAAACTGCGGCAGGAAATATCCAATTTCCTGGTAGCTATCATCAACCTGAATGCATTCATCTTCTTAATTGCAGGTATCGTGGCTTTAATTATTACCAACCGTATTACCCGGTCTTTTACCTTTATCAGCAACCGGATGAAGCAGGTAAACCTGGGTAAAATAAATGAAGCGATCAAATGGAAACGAAGGGATGAAATAGGGGAACTGGTAGAGGAATATAATAAGATGGTGGCCAAATTAGACGACAGTGCAATAGCATTGGCCAAAAGCGAAAGGGAAGGGGCCTGGCGTGAAATGGCCCGGCAGGTGGCCCATGAAATTAAAAATCCGCTAACACCAATGAAACTGAGTTTGCAATACCTGCAAAAAGCAATTGATAATAATGCCGCCAACGTAACAGAATTGAGTAAAAGCGTGGCCCGTACCTTAGTAGAGCAAATTGATCACCTGAGCCAGATAGCCGGCGAATTTTCGCAGTTTGCCAATATTGGTAATCCACGCAATGAAGTATTTGATTTGAATGAATCCCTTAACATGGTTACACAACTGCATGGTGCAGAAGAAAACCTGGTGTTAGACTGGGAACCTCTGAATGGAGCAGTATTGATCAATGCTGATAAAACACACATAAACCGGCTTTTCACTAATTTGATTCAAAATGCTATACAGGCTGTGCCCGAAACCAGGGCACCGCATATTACGCTGACAGAAAAGGTAACCGGTGATAAAGTACTGATCACTTTAAAAGACAATGGCAACGGGATACCAAAAGGAATGCAGTCTAAAATATTTACCCCTAATTTTACCACCAAAACCTCCGGTACAGGATTGGGATTAGCCATGTGTAAAGGCATTGTGGAGCAAAGCAAAGGGAATATCTGGTTTAATACCACAGAGGCAATGGGTACTACTTTTTATGTAGAATTGCCAATAGCAACAAGATAAAGTACGGCCTGAAAAATAAGTTGATGTAACGCCATTTTTATTTTTTTTGCTGCCTCACTGTTGAAATAACAACCGGTATCCTGTAATTTTTTTTTTTCGGTGCCTTCAAATTTCTGTGCTCCCCTTTTTTGGGCCGTCTGCTTTTACCGAATACTTTTTTACTGCTTTTACAAACACAGTTGCTCATAATAAAATATAAACGGTTATTTACAGGTTCACAATCAGGATAGGAATTTTTAATTCATGCCTCACGGTATTAACCGTTTCGCCATAAATAATGTCTTTGATCCCTGTATGCCTGTGGGCACCCACTACCAGCATGTCTGCATTTAATTGGGTCACTAACCTTACAATTTCTGCAGCCCTTTGCTTGAAGCCAAGGTGGCCCTCAGTAGTAAAGCCAAGTTGTTCCAGCTGCTTTACATAAAAAGCCAGCCGCTCGGTATCTTTTTTTGTTTCATAGTCATTACTATCCGTTCCCAGCAAGCTGGCGGAAGCACTTTCCACCACATGAATTAAGAAATACCGGGTATTTTTATTTCCCTGCCCCACTCCGTAAGCTATCATTTTTTCATCGTTTTCAGAAAAATCAAGGGCTATGGCAATATTGGTGAATACCGGCGGGATAAGTTCTTTCATGGCATTTATTTCAGGATGTATTTTTATTTGAACTGCTTCTGTATTTTTTGTTATCAAAGGATGAATGATTACATAAATAAGTAAAGCAACAGCGCCTGAACCAAAAGCGATCACCAGAATTTTTGGTAACAGGGCATCATTGGTAAAAATCCCGGTGGCCTCATTCCATAACATTTTAAGATTAAGAAAAATAAGGGTGGCGGCAATAACCCAGGCCCCGATTTTAGTAATGGTATTGATGGCAAAATTACCCATCTTCTGTTTGTCGCTTACAAAATGGATGAGTGGAATAATGGCAAAACCCAGCTGCAGGCTGAGTATTACCTGGCTTAATATCAGCAGGGCATCAATCTCCTGTTCCCCATAAATTAAGATCACGATCAGTGCCGGTACAATGGCCAATAACCTGGTCAGCAGGCGCCTTGCCCAGGGATTGATGCGCAGTTGTAAATAACCCTCCATGATGATTTGCCCTGCCAGCGTTCCGGTAATGGTGCTGCTTTGGCCTGCAGCTATCAATGCAATAGCAAATAATTTTGGTGCAATGGACGATCCTAAAAGTGGTGCCAGTAACTGGTGAGCATCTTTAATAGCTGCCACTTCTGAATTACCTGTTTTAAAAAATACAGTGGCAGCCAGCACCAATATCGCGGCGTTAACCAGGAAGGCAATATTTAAAGCAATCGTGCTGTCAATGCGGTTAAATTTTAATGCCTCTTTTATGCCTGCGTCAGTCTGTTCTATTTTTCTTGTTTGCACCAGGGCAGAGTGCAGGTATAAATTATGTGGCATTACAGTAGCACCAATAATACCGATGGCAATGTAAAGTGCTTCATCATTTTGCAGGTGGGGAATAAATCCCTTAATCACATCAACGGCATCTGGTTTTGCAAAGAGGATTTCTACCAAAAAAGAAATGGCCACTACAGCTACGAGGCCAATGATAAAAATTTCCATTTTTCTCATACCCAGTTTTTGTAAATACAATAGCAGGAAAGTATCCAGTACGGTAATGGATACACCCCAAACCAGGGGCAAACCGGTCAGTAATTGTATCCCTATTGCCATGCCGAGCACTTCTGCCAGGTCGCAGGCAGCAATGGCAATTTCGGCTAATCCATACAGGAGGTAGTTTATTTTTTTTGGGTAAGTTTCCCTGTTAGCTTGCGCCAGGTCTCTGCCCCTCACAATGCCGAGCCGGGCAGACAATCCCTGCAATAGTAAAGCCATCAGGTTGCTCATCAGCAAAACCCAGATAAGGCTGTAGCCAAATTTACTGCCTCCCTGCAAATCAGTAGCCCAATTGCCCGGGTCCATATAACCCACACTGATCAGGTAAGCAGGCCCTAAAAAACTAAGTGCTTTTCTCCACCCTGCTTTTTTGTGCAGCGTGGTGTCAATGGTCCGGTGTACTTCGCTTAACGAGTTATCGTTGTGTACAGGTTTGATCATACTGGTTACTGAAGTATTACCTCATATTTTTTTAGCACCATGTAATTGAATAGTTGTTTTTAAAGTGAAATAGCAGTCAATCGGGCGGTTTCTTATTGTTAGTTACTTGCCAATAAAAATACATAAAAGCTGTTATGGTGAAAAAAAATATTTTAAGTGGACTAAATATAAAATTAGGCTGGCTTAAATTAACGGAAACTTTAAAGGCAAATTCTTCTATATTCCAAACCTGTAATTTAGCGGTATAAATTATATTCATATGCGGCAGCAAATAGGCTCCGGCACACCATGGGAAGAAGTGGTAGGCTATTCAAGGGCAGTAAAAATTGGTAATACAATCGAAGTGGCAGGCACCACTGCCATGGATGGCGGCGCAGTGGTTGGTGCGGGGGATTTGTATGCCCAGTCAAAATTTATTTTTGGCAAAATAGAGAAGGTGCTTCAGCAGCTGGGTGCTTCACTTTCAGATGTGGTGCGCACCAGGATGTATGTAACCAACATTGAAGATTGGGAGTTGGCAGGTAAAGCGCATGGTGAATTTTTTGCCGGCATAAAACCTGCGGCTACTATGGTGCAGGTTTCCGGGCTGATCAATGAAGCCTTGTTGATAGAAATAGAAGTGACAGCTGTAATTGATAGGTAAAAAGTACTGCCTCCCTCAAACGGTTGCAGTGGTTTTCTTCAATAGGGATAGCAGGTAAGGGCAGTTATCCCAATGTGTAATAGCAACACAATATTTTTCCTTAATCGCCGTTTTCCTGAAAATTTCCTATTATATTGCACCCTCATCAATTTTTCCCCTATACTATGAGTTTTACCAATTTTAAAGTTCCCTATCCTGTAAATGAATCTTATACAAAAAGGATCGCATACTTCTCTATGGAGTTTGCCGTTCACCAGCCATTAAAAATTTACAGCGGCGGTTTGGGATTTTTATCAGGCTCCCATATGCGCAGTGCCTATGAGTTAAAACAAAATTTAGTAGGCATTGGTATTTTATGGAAGTATGGTTATTACGATCAGGCCCGGAATGCTGACCAGACCCTGCAGGTGCAGTGGAATGAAAAAATATATAATTTTTTAGAAGATACCGGGATCAAATTTCAGATCACTATTCATGATAATCCAATTTGGGTAAAAGTGATGTACCTGGACCCGGAAACATTCAAAACGGCACCGATGTTTTTATTGAGCACCGACCTGCATGAGAATGACTACGTTTCACAAACCATCACCCACCGGTTATACGATGGGAATGTAGCCACTAAAATTGCACAGTTTATATTACTGGGTGTGGGTGGCGCCAAACTGATGGATGAATTAAATTTCAACCCTGAATTGTATCACCTCAATGAAGCCCATGCCATTAGTGCTGCATTTTATTTGTACAGGAAATTTGGCAACCTGGCTGATGTAAAAAAGAGATTGGTTTTTACCACCCATACTCCCGAAGAAGCAGGTAATGAAAAACATGATATTTTTCTTTGCCAGAAGATGAGTTATTTCTGCGGCATGCACATTGATGATGTACGCAAGTTTACAGGTACCACAGATGACCAGTTTAACCATTCGCTGGCAGCATTGCGGTTTGCAAAATTAGCCAATGGCGTATCACAGCTGCATGGCGAAGTAAGCCGCAAGATGTGGGGCAAGTATCACGGCATCTGCCAGATCAAAGCCATTACCAATGCCCAAAACTGGACCTACTGGGCAGATAAGCAATTATACAAGGCCAAAGAAGAAGCCAATGATGTTTGGTTTGATGACCGCAAGCGGTTCTTAAAGAAAAGGGCATTGGATATTGTGGCCGACCAAACCGGAAAATTATTAGACCCTGATGTATTAACGATTGTGTGGGCAAGGCGCTTTGCCGGGTATAAAAGGGCAGAACTGCTTACCAGGGACCATAAACGTTTTGAAGCTTTGTTAAGCAATACGAAATACCCGGTGCAAATCATCTGGGCCGGCAAACCTTACCCGCTGGATTATCCTGCTATCAATGATTTTAATCACTTGGTACATTTAAGCAAACAATATAAAAATGTGGCAGTTTGTGTTGGATACGAATTGGCATTGAGCAAGCGGTTGAAGCAGGCATCAGATGTTTGGTTAAACAACCCCCGGGTACCAAGGGAAGCAAGCGGCACCAGCGGTATGACGGCAGCAATGAATGGCGCAGTAAATTTCAGTACCAATGATGGCTGGATCTGCGAGTTCATCAACAACGGCAACAACGGATTTGTAGTGCCGCCAATTGACTACGAAAATATACATGTTCAGGAGCAGGATGAATATGATTTGAACCAGTTGTATGATATTTTGGAAAACCAGATTCTTCCTTTGTACTACGATGACAAAGACACCTGGAGGCACATCATGCAAAATGGTATGGCTGATGTACAGGTGCAGTTTGATAGCAACAGGATGGCCGATGAGTATTACAAAATTTTGTACAAATAAATATCAAAACCAATTTTTTTTAGAGCCTTTTCGAAGGCTCTTTTTTATTTGTAATGAACCATTCTGCACGTAATTTCGTTTATCGTGTATATGTTCAAAACAATCATTGCTTCCCTATCATTGTGCTGCCTGTTGATCAGCTGCAACAAGCCAGCAGCAACGGCTTACACTTACGTGGCCTCAAACCCGGTTGCTCCGGATACCAGCCGGGTGGTGCTGCCGGGCACCGTTGGAATAAAAACATACCTGGCATTGGGAGATTCGTATACCATAGGACAGTCGGTAGCTGTAAACGAAAGATTTCCCGTTCAGGTAACAACACAGTTAAACAGCCTCAATATCAGGTTCAATCAACCCGAAATTATTGCTCAAACCGGCTGGACAACAGGTAACCTGTTAGCTGCTATTACCAGTACCCCGGCATCAAAACCCAGCTACGATATTGTTACGTTATTGATCGGTGTAAACAACCAATACCAGCACAGAACAACCGATGAATACGGGCAGCAGTTTACAACATTGCTCCTTAAGGCAATTCAATATGCCGGTAATAAAAACAACAGGGTATTTGTTTTATCCATACCCGATTACAGCGTTACTCCTTTTGCCGCCAACAGCAATACGGCGCAGATTGCAATGGAGATTGACGCTTTTAATGCCATCAACAAACAAATAGCCTTGCAGTACAATGTTCATTATCTCGACATTACCGGATTTACAAGACAGTCCGCAACCAATCCTTCGCTGGTAGCAACAGATGGCCTTCATCCTTCCGGTATAGAGTACGGCATTTGGGCAAATGTACTTGTACCAATGATACGGGCTGTTTTGCAATGACCGGCTGCAGCTGCTGTATTGCAAAGAATAGAATTCCACCAATAAAACTGTAATTTTAGCCGGTGAACATTATTTTTGATGATACCGCAATAAAAGAAAGTCTTTGGCCTTTTACCGCCAACAGGAATGCGGCAGATATAAGGATAGGGATCTTAACCATCCGGGAAAAATGGGAATTGCTGCTAAGCATTTTTCATGGTAAGATAGGGGAAGTAAAAGTCAATGCAGCTGTTGTTCCGTCAAAAAAAACTGCGCTTTCTGTTACAGAAACCGGGATAATTTCAGTGGCAGAAGATATGGAAAACAACAGAACCATCCGGTATCCCTGGGATATTTTTCAACTGAATGACTGGGCCATAAGAAAGGATTTTGAACTGCTTACAAAAGGGGTACAGCCACAAAAAATAGCTTCCGGCAACACACTTATTGCTCCCGAAAATATTTATATTGAAGAAGGCGCCGAAGTGGAATGTAGTACCATCAATGCTTCCACAGGCCCGGTGTACATTGGCAAAAATGCAACGGTAATGGAAGGCTGCCTCATCCGGGGGCCATTGGCCTTGTGTGAAGGCGCTACCTTAAAGATGGGAACAAAAGTATATGGCGCCACCACCATTGGCCCATATTGCATTGCAGGCGGAGAAATAAAGAACTCCATACTCTTTGGGTACAGCAACAAAGCACACGACGGTTATCTTGGCGACAGTGTAATTGGAGAATGGTGTAATTTAGGTGCCGGCACCAGCAACAGTAATGTAAAGAATACTGCAGGTGAAGTAAAGTGCTGGAATAATGCAGTAAAAGAATACACACCGGCAGGAGTAAAAGCCGGATTGATGATGGGGGATTACAGCAGGGCTGCCATTAACACTGCTTTCAACACGGGTACGGTAGTGGGGGTGTGTTGCAATATTTTTGGTGAAGGCTTTCCACCCAAACTGGTCAACAATTTTACCTGGGGAAAAGAAAGGTATATTTTTGAAAAAGCGATACAGGATATTGACAACTGGAAAAAATTCAAAGGAAAAAACATTACCGAAAACGAAATAAGCATTTTAAAAAACCTTTATAAACAATCAAATTAAAAATGAGAAAACAAATAGCCGCCGCCAACTGGAAAATGAACCTCACACTGCAACAGGCAAGCGAATTGACCTCACAAATCCTTGAAGCAGAATTAACCCTGGGCCAGGACCAGGAAGTAGTTTTTGCAGTACCTTTTCCTTACCTCACCATCATTAAGCAACAGGTGGCAGGACGTAAAAATATTTTTGTGGCTGCTCAAAATTTGTATTCCAAAAAATCAGGTGCTTATACCGGGGAAGTAAGTGCAGAAATATTGCACAGCATTGGTGTGGACTATGTGCTCATCGGCCACAGCGAACGCCGGGAGTATTTTAACGAAAGCAATGCCATGCTGGCCGGGAAAATCAACCTGGCAATGGAGTATGGAATAAAACCCATCTTTTGTTGTGGCGAAGCATTGGAAATAAGAGAAGCCGGCACCCAAAATAGTTTTGTAGAAATCCAAATTAAAGAAAGCCTGTTTCATTTAACAGCAGATCAGGTATCCAATTTTGTAATTGCCTACGAGCCCATCTGGGCCATTGGTACCGGCAAAACCGCCAGCAGCCAGCAGGCGCAGGACATACAACTGCACATCCGCAATGTACTGGCAGCACAGTATGGCGATGTGGTGGCACAAAGCATTTCTATTTTATATGGGGGGAGTGTAAAAGCAGCCAATGCAAAAGAAATTTTCGGCCAGCCCGATGTGGACGGCGGATTGGTAGGTGGAGCTTCTCTGGTAGCGCAGGAGTTTACTGCTATCATTAACAGTTTGAAATAGAAATAAGAAAAGCATACAATAAAATCAGGGCATTCTCATTGGATGCCCTGTACTATTTTTTCCAAAGGCAGCGCCTGTTTAAAATTGATTTAAGGCTTTGGCCCGAAAGTATCAGCAGCCAAAAGCTATGCGGTAAAAGAGTGCGGCGCAACATTGCCGCAATGAAAAACCAAAGCCGGGCACAAAAAATAAAAATTAAAAAATTCTACATCAAATCCAGTGCCCTGGCAAAGAAGGTAACATTAAAAGGCAGTACCATGGAGCAATACCCTCCGCCCACTTTATACACCAAAAAGAAAGCAGCAACAGAAGCAAAAAACAACACCCAGTAAAGGCCGGTAGATTTTTTAGAGGTTTCCATGTTTAAATTTTTATTCCGGCAAAAATAGGGTAAAACATACGAATATTTTTTCTGCAGCCGCTCAATTTTATTTTTTTATCTTGTCTGCCGGATTAATGATTGCTGTGGCTTTGCCTGTGGGTTTTTCTTTGTGTATTTTTTACATTTTGACAATAAGGGTTTAAATTGCCACTTCTTAACTTTTAAAAATGATATTGAATTTCTATCTGCGGTATTCCACAAGGCCAGGCCAGGCATTGTATGTTTCAGGAAACGACGGCCTTTTGGGTGAGAATGATATTTCCAAAGCCTTCCCACTGCAGTATTTCAACGAAGAATTCTGGCATGCCCAGTTGGAAATGCCGGAAGGCGGTTCCCATTCGTTTGCCCTGGAGTACCGTTATATTTTACGGGAAAATGACGGCAACGAAATTGTGGAGTGGGGAAATGACCGGGTAATTGATTTTAATACATCATCTGCCAAAGAAGAAATGGTACTGGTAGACACCTGGAACCATGCCGGGGAAGTGGGAAATGCGTTTTATACGAAGCCTTTCCAGGAAGTGCTGCTGAAAACAGCCACTACAACAGCTAAGCCAAAACCAATAAAAATTTTCACCCACGAGTTTAAAGTAAAAGCGCCACTGCTGAAGGAAGATGAAGTACTCTGCATTGCAGGTACCGGCAACACCCTGGGCGAATGGAAAACAGCAGCACCGGCCTTACTTTCCAAATCGGGTAACTGGTGGTCGGCAAAATTGAATTTTGCTAAAGACAGCTTCCCTGTGGCATATAAATATGGGGTGTATAATGTAGCAGATAAAAAATTTATCAGCTTTGAATCAGGCACCAACAGAACAATATCTGTTGATACACAAAAAGGAAAGCTTACTATTATCCATGACGGCTTTGCACAACTGGCTTACCCCAACTGGAAGGGAGCCGGGGTAGCCATTCCCGTTTTCAGCCTGCGTACAAAAAATAGCCTGGGTACAGGTGAGTTCACTGATATACCGGCATTGGTTGACTGGGCAAAGAGTAGTGGATTGAAACTGATACAACTTTTGCCCATCAACGATACTACGGCTACGCATACCTGGACGGATTCTTATCCTTATGCCGCCATTTCAGCTTTTGCACTGCATCCATTGTTTCTTAATATTGAAAAGCTGGCCGGTAAAAATTCTGCCCTTGCCAAATCACTGAAAGCTAAACAGCAGGAACTAAATGCCCTGCCGGAAGTGGATTATGATGAAGTGATGAAAGTGAAATTCACTGCCATCGAAGCCCTGTATGAAAAGCAAAAAAAGGTTTTTAAAGACGATATCAAATATTTTGAGTTCTTTAACCTGAATCAACACTGGCTTGTGCCTTATGCTGCATTTTGTTATTTGAGGGATAAGTACAAAACATCCGATTATAACCAGTGGAAAACTAACAATGTATATGATGAAGATGCCATCCAGAAATTGGTGGCCCCTACTCAAAAACATTATGACAGTATTGCCTTGCATTATTTTACGCAATACCACCTGCACCTGCAGCTGAAAGAAGCCACCGCCTATGCACATAAAAATGGCATCATTGTAAAAGGCGATCTGCCAATAGGTATCTACCGCTATGGCTGTGATGCCTGGGTAGCGCCTGAACTGTACAACATGAATGCACAGGCTGGTGCGCCGCCGGATGGGTTTGCCATCAAGGGGCAGAACTGGGGTTTCCCCACCTACAACTGGAAAAAAATGCAGGAAGACGGCTTTGCGTGGTGGCGCCGCCGTTTTGAACAGATGAGTGAATACTTTGATGCTTTCCGCATTGATCATATCCTCGGCTTCTTCCGCATCTGGAGCATTCCCATTGATGCCGTGGAAGGTATCATGGGTAAATTTGTGCCCGCTATCCCCATTCATATAAACGAGCTGTATCAAATTAATATTCCGTTTCAGCCTCACCGTTATTGCAAACCCTACATCACGCACAATATTGTAGCAGAAAGGTTTGGTACCGAGGCAGATTATGTAATGGGTACTTTTTTGAACTGGGTGGATGGGATGTTTGAATTAAAGGAAGCCTACAACTCACAAAAAAAAGTTGCCATATATTTCAGCGGACTCGCAGATTCGGAATTGAATACCTATATCAAATTTGGGTTGTACGATTTGATAAGCAATGTAATATTCTTTGAGGAAGAAGGATCGCAAATGCAGCAGTTTCATTTCCGTATCAACATGGAACAAACCACTTCTTTCCGCGACCTGGATGATTACATCAAGCAAAAGCTGAAAGACCTGTATGTAAATTATTTCTTTCGCCGCCAGGATGATTTCTGGAGAAAGGAAGCCATGCATAAACTGCCCGAATTAAAACGCAGTACCAATATGCTGGTATGCGGCGAAGACCTTGGTATGGTGCCGGATTGCGTGCCTGATGTGATGCGCCAGATCGGCACCCTGAGTTTAGAAATCCAACGCATGCCCAAGGATCCGAAAAAGGAATTCTTTCACCCCGCTGACGCCCCTTATTTATCAGTGGTAACACCCTCCACACACGACATGAGCACGATCCGTGGCTGGTGGGAAGAAGATACCAGCATGACACAACGCTTTTTCAATAATATACTCGGGCATTTTGGGGCATCACCATTTTTTTGCGAACCCTGGATCAACAAAGAAATAGTCATTCAGCACCTGTATGCCCCCGCCATGTGGAGCATCTTCCAGTTGCAGGACATACTCGGCAGCAGCGAAACCCTGCGCCGGGAAAACCCCCACGATGAACGCATCAACGTTCCTTCCAATCCAAAACATTACTGGCGTTACCGTATGCACATGACACTGGAAGACCTGTTAAAAGAAACGGAATTTAATGAAGAGCTGAAGAGTTATGTTACAGCAAGTGGGCGGTAATTTTTTTATGAGCCCGGCTTTTGTGCTGTTATGTTGCTTCAGTGGCACAGTTTACACTTAGTAATGAAGTGCACTCTTGTGCAGTTTTTGTTAATTCAGCTTTACCCACTTTACCCGGACTCTCAATGACAGATAGAAAGCATTGGTATCCGGCCAGCGGCATACATCATTGCCAGCCTCATTCCCTGGCAACGTCTCTTAGCCGGTCAAGCAGAAGAGCAAGGTTGCTGGAAACAGAAATAGACTTGAAATAATATCCCTGCATCTTTGTTTCTTAGCGTGAAAAAATTTATATCAATCAAATGAAAATAAGATACAAACAATACAACCTCCCCTTCCATCACCCCTTCACCATTTCAAAAGGAACCAAAACCCACCAACCCACTTTAATAGTAGAGCTGGAATACTTTGGCATCAAGGGTTACGGCGAAGCACCCGCTATCAGCTACTATAATATCCCGGTTGAGAAAATGATAGAAGACCTGGAAAGAAAAAAACTGTTTGTAGAAAAATTTGCCTTCTCCGACCCCGAAAGATACTGGCATTACCTGCACCATTTATTTCCCATGAATCCCTTTTTAGTATGCGCCATCGATATGGCTGGCTGGGATTTATTTGGTAAAATAAAAAGAAAACAACTGCACGAAATATGGGGCCTGGATATTGCCAAAACTCCAATCACAGATTATACGATTGGTATAGACAGCATTGAAAAAATGCTGGGAAAAATGAAAGAAAAACCATGGCCGGTTTATAAAATAAAAGCAGGCGTGGAAGGAGATATTGAAATGGTAACCGCTTTACGAAAACACACCGATGCAATCTTTAGAGTGGATGCCAACGCTGGCTGGACAACAGAACAGGCGCTGGAAAAAATTCCGCTTCTTAAAGCACTGGGAGTAGAGTTTGTAGAACAACCATTGGCAAAAGACAACTGGGATGGGATGAAAATTTTATATGAAAAATCATCCCTGCCATTAATAGCAGATGAAAGTTGTGTGGCAGAAAGCGATGTTGAAAAATGTCACCATCATTTTCACGGTATCAATATCAAGCTCACCAAATGCAGCGGCATTACACCGGCACGAAGAATGATCAGCAAAGCCAGGGAACTAGATATGAAAGTAATGATCGGCTGCATGAATGAAAGCAGTGTAGGTACAGCAGCCATTGCCCAACTGGCGCCGCTGCTGGATTATGTGGATATGGATGGCCCATTGTTGTTAAGTGAAGATGTTGCGGAAGGTGTAAGCTTTAATGCAGGAAAAATCATTTATACAGACAAACCGGGATTAGGCATTGGAATGACTGACTTTTAAAATAGAACACTGGTGAAACGGATTGGGCGGGTTGGCACTGATTTTCCTAATCCGTTCTTATCAGTTAAATCCCTGCCCGCTCAGTCAGGCGGGCAGGTCATCCCCGCCAGAATGAATCTTTCGGGCTGGCGTGTTCCATCCGGGTAAATTTTATTTGGTCATGTAAACAAACTCTATTTATTTTGTGGAGTAATTGAAACAAATCATTCACATACACCATCATCATACATTACTCAACGGGTAAGCTATGCTGAATTGTATGTACTAAACATAACTTCAAAAAGGGCTTACTGAAAAGTAAGCCCTTTTTGTTTTTGACCGGTTCTAATTACAATTATTCATCATTAAATTTCCTCCGCAGGCTGGCGGAATAGGGTATGCTAAAGATCGCAATTCAAAAATCAGGCAGGTTGTATGAAGACTCCATCAAATTATTGAAGGAATGTGGCATAGACCTCAACAACGGCAATAAGCAATTAAAAACTACGGCCAGTAATTTTCCGGTTGAAGTATATTTTTTACGGGACGATGATATTCCCCAGTATGTATTTGATGGAGTAGCTGATGTAGGCATCGTGGGCGAAAATGTATTGCTGGAAAAGCAAAAGGATATCAAGCTGGTACAACGGCTCGGGTTCAGTAAATGCCGGCTGAGTATCGCAGTTCCAAAAGGTACTCCGTACCTGTCAATAACAGATCTGAATGGATTAAAAATTGCTACCAGCTATGCCAATATTCTGCAGGACTTTTTAAACAGGAACAACAGCAATGCAGAGATCCATGAGATCAGCGGCTCGGTGGAAATAGCGCCGGGAATAGGTTTGGCTGAAGCTATCTGCGATTTGGTAAGCAGCGGCAGCACCTTGTTCACCAATGGTTTGAAAGAAGTAGAAACCATCTTACAGTCGGAAGCCGTACTCGTTGCCAATAAAAATTTACCTGATGAAAAACAGCAGGTCCTGGATAAATTATTATTGCGAATCAAAGCAGTTAAAAAAGCCAAGAATAATAAATACATCCTGCTCAATGCACCCAACCACCAGTTGAAAAATATTGCTGCATTATTACCGGGTATGAAAAGCCCCACCATTGTTCCGCTGGCGGAGGAAGGCTGGAGCAGTGTACAAAGTGTAGTGAATGAAAATGATTTTTGGGAAGTGATAGAAAAATTGCAGCAATACGAAGCAGAAGGAATTATTGTACTGCCCATTGAAAAGATGATTGTGTAACGTGGCCCTCTCCTAAAGCAGAGGCCCGCCAGGATGATCGGTCGGACGGGGGGTGGGGTGAGGTGAACCCGGGAAGCGCAAAAGAATAAGTAAGACACATGAGCAAATTATTCATAAATCCATCAAGAGAACAATGGCCTGAAATCATTCAGCGGCCTGTATTTAACATCAAGCCATTGGAGGCAACAGTAACATCCATTTTGCAGGATATACAATTAAATGGCGATGAAGCAGTTAAAAAATACGCCCTGCAGTTTGATAAAGTGACTCTGGAGGAGCTGAAAGTAAGTGAAACAGAAATTAGGGATGCAATAGCAGTAGTCAATGAGGAGGTAAAGGCAGCGATCGAAACAGCAAAGAATAACATCAGCAAATTTCACCAGTCACAAAGAGAAGAAATAAAGAAGATTGAAACTACCGGTGGTGTTGTATGCTGGAGGAAATCGGTTGCCATACAAAAAGTAGGTCTGTATATTCCTGGTGGCACAGCTCCGTTGTTTTCAACTTTGCTGATGCTGGGTATACCTGCTGTGCTGGCTGGCTGCAACGAAATAATTGTTTGTACACCTTCTGATAGGAATGGAAAAGTAAATCCTGTTGTATTGTATGTGGCGAATTCAATTAACTTAAAAAATATTTATAAAGTGGGCGGCGTGCAGGCCATTGCTGCGATGGCTTATGGCACTAAATCAATTCCGCAGGTATATAAAATTTTTGGCCCCGGCAACCAGTATGTTACCTGTGCCAAACAGTTAATAAACAAAGAAGGCATTGCCATTGATATGCCTGCCGGCCCAAGCGAGGTGGCTGTATATGCAGATGCAACCTGCAATCCATCTTTTGTAGCGGCTGATCTGTTGAGCCAGGCAGAGCATGGTACAGACAGCCAGGTGCTGTTGGTTGCAACAGCAACAGGGATAGTAGACGAAGTAAAAATGCAAATAGAAAAACAGTTAGCTCTATTGTCAAGAAAAGAAACAGCAGCAAAGGCATTGGAAAACAGCCGTTTTGTTGTTATGGAAAATACGGATGCTGCGTTTGATTTATTAAACGAATATGCAGCAGAACATTTGATCATCGCTTCTGACAGTGCGGAAGTGCTGGCTGAAAAAGTAATCAATGCAGGCAGTGTTTTTTTAGGGCACTATTCACCGGAAAGTGCAGGCGATTATGCATCTGGTACCAATCACACATTGCCTACCAATGGTTATGCAAAAGCTTACAGCGGTGTTTCACTGGATAGTTTTGTAAAGAAGATCACGTTTCAGCAATTGAGTAAAGAAGGGATTCAAAATATTGGAACTGCCGTTGAATTGATGGCTGGTGCAGAAGGCCTGGATGCACATAAAAATTCGGTGAGTATTAGAAATGCAGTTGTCTGAACGGGGATTTGGTTAGATTAAAAGGATTAAAGAGATGGTAGCAGCAGGATTTGAACTAAGGTTGATATAATTCAGGGTTGTTGAGCAATTGTTGAGAAAAGCAAAGACGTTAATGTGGAAGATAAAATGCTCATTAAAGTTATTCACCACCGTCCTTCTCCGGCAGGAGAAGGATAAGAGGATGAGGTCAGGCAGCAAAAGGGTTAGATATTTATTCGAAAGTAAAATAATAGAATGCAATTCGATTTAAACAAACTCATAAGGGATAATATTAAAAACCTTACGCCTTATTCATCAGCACGCCATGAGTTCACCGGTAAGGCATCGGTATTTTTAGATGCCAATGAAAATGCGTATGGTTCTCCATTGCCCCAAAAGTTTAACCGCTATCCGGATCCCCTGCAATGGCAACTGAAATTTCAACTGGCCAGAATCAAGGGGGTGCCTGCAGAAAATATTTTTATAGGCAATGGCAGCGATGAAGTGATTGACCTGGCTTACCGGGTATTTTGCAACCCGGGAAAAGACAATATGATCATCTGCCCGCCCACCTATGGCATGTATGAAGTGAGCGCCAATATTAATGACGTACAATGTAAGAAAGTAAATCTTACAGCAGGTTTTCAACCCGACGTGGAAGGTATTTTAACTGCAGTGGATGAACATACTAAACTCCTGTTCATTTGCTCTCCCAATAATCCAACAGGAAATAATATGAACAGGGCGGATGTGGAAACCTTGCTGAATAATTTTCCCGGCATTATTATCATTGATGAAGCCTACATCAATTATTCCAAGCAAAAAACATTTATACCCGAACTGACGGAATATCCCAACCTGGTAGTGATGCAAACTTTGTCCAAGGCATGGGGCCTTGCAGCATTAAGGCTGGGACTGTGTTACGCCTCAATGGATATCATTGATATCTTTAACAAAGTAAAGCCCCCGTATAATGTAAATGAAGCTTCGCAACAATTGGGGTTAGAGGCTTTGCAGGATACCGCCACAGTGAACAACTGGATAAAGGAGGTAGTGGCACAAAAAGCAACGCTCATAAATGAAATGCAATCATTGGCGTATATAGAGAAAATTTATCCCAGTGATGCTAACTTTATTTTGGTAAAAGTAAAAAATGCCAGTGCATTGTACGATTACCTGGCGGCCAATGAAGTTATTGTTCGCAACAGGAGCAAAGAAGTACATTGTGACAACTGTTTGCGGATTACCATTGGAACACCCGCAGAAAATACAATACTGATCAGCTTATTAAAATCATACCGGCAGTGAAGAAAATATTATTTATAGACAGGGATGGCACCTTGATAAAGGAAGCGCCGCCTACCTATCAACTGGATTGTTTTTCCAAGTTGGAATTTTACCCCGACATGTTTATGTACCTGCGCAAGATCGCAACAGAACTTTCGTATGAATTAGTGATGGTAACCAACCAGGATGGGTTAGGTACACAATCATTCCCGGAAGACAGTTTTTGGCCGGTGCATAATTTAGTGATGACAAGTTTAGCAAACGAGGCTATACATTTCAGTGAGGTATGCATTGACCGAACCTTTCCGCAGGACAATGCGCCCACCCGTAAACCGGCAACTGGGATGCTGGCAAAATATATCAACAATCCTGCCTGGGATATCGCCAATTCATTTGTGATCGGCGACAGGATCACCGACATGCAACTGGCGAAGAACCTTGGATGCAAAGCGTTTTGGCTCAATAGTGATGCAACACTCGGGGCTTCAGAAATTAAGGATGCCGTTGAAGCATTGAGAAAAGATACAATTATTGAAGAGTCGCCACACTGGGAAGCTATTTATAACTACCTGAAATTACCGCCCAGGAAAATTGTTCACCAGCGCAATACCAATGAAACAAAGATCACGGTGGACGTAAATTTAGATGGCAGCGGCAAAGCAATCATATCAACAGGCCTTCCCTTTTTTGACCACATGCTGGAGCAGATTGCAAGGCATGGTAATTTAGACCTGTCTATTGAATGCAAAGGCGACCTGCACATTGATGAACATCATAGTATAGAAGATACCGGCATTGCGCTGGGGGAAGCTATTGCAAAGGCTTTGGGAGATAAGAGAGGGATTGAGCGGTATGGATTTTTATTGCCGATGGATGATTGCCTGGCACAGGTGGCAATAGACTTTGGGGGACGTAACTGGATCGTGTGGGATGCCTCATTTAAAAGGGAGAAGATAGGAGAGATGCCAACCGAAATGTTTTTCCATTTCTTCAAATCATTCAGCGATGCATCTAAATGCAACCTGAATATAAAAGCTGAAGGAGAGAATGAGCATCATAAAATAGAATCCATTTTTAAAGCATTTGCAAAGGCAATAAAGATGGCATGTAAAAGAGACATTCATAACAATGCACTTCCCTCTACAAAGGGAGTGCTTTAAATACCTCCGGTTAGGGAGGCAGGCTTATGATCGCAATTATAAAATATAATGCAGGGAACGTGCAGAGCGTGCAATATGCTTTGCAGCGGATGGCTGTGAACGCTGTGGTTACAGATGATGCAGCCGTAATAACTGCTGCCGACAAAGTTATTTTTCCCGGCGTAGGCCATGCAGCCCCGGCCATGCAGTATTTAAGAGAAAAGGAATTGGATAAGCTGATTGTGTCATTACAACAACCGGTGCTTGGAATATGCCTTGGTCAGCAATTAATGTGTAAACATTCTGAAGAAGGCGATACGGAGTGTTTGGGAATATTTAATGAGGAGGTAAAATTATTTATGCCCCCAATGACTCAATCTTTCAAGGTTCCACACGTTGGTTGGAACAGTATTTATGATTTTAAATCTGTACTTTTTGATGGGGTACAGGAAAACGATTTTGTGTATTCCGTGCATAGCTATTACACTGCATTGGGAAAGGATACGGTGGCAACAACGGATTACATCGTACCTTTTAGTGCGGCACTGCAAAAAAATAACTTTTATGCCGTACAGTTTCATCCTGAAAAATCAGGCATTTTTGGAGAAACTATTTTAAAAAACTTTATCAGTATATCATGACAATTATTCCTGCAATAGATATCATTGACGGCAAATGTGTTCGCCTCACCAATGGTGATTACGCACAACAGAAGGTCTATAACGACAACCCGGTAGAAGTGGCCAAAGCATTCGAAGGGGCCGGCATTTCCCGTGTGCATATAGTGGATCTGGATGGCGCAAAAGCAGGTGCCATGGTGAATTTGAAAGTGCTTGAAGCCATAGCTGCTGATACCAATTTAGTAATTGATTTTGGCGGCGGGATCAAAAAGATTACCGATATCGAAACTATTTTCAATGCAGGTGCTTCCATCGCTGCCATCGGCAGCCTGGCAGTTACCCACCCGGAAGTATTGGAAGAATGGCTGATGGAATTTGGCTCCGGTAAATTTTTAATTGGCGCTGATGTGCTGGAGGAAAAAATAAAAATCAGCGGCTGGCTCCAGGATGGGGGCATCAATATTTTTGATTTTATAGGAAAGATGATCAGCGTGGGCGTTACTAATATTTTTTGTACCGATATTTCCAGGGATGGTTCCCTGCTGGGGCCCTCCATTGAGTTGTATGCAAAAATTATAACAGAACATCCCGAAATAAATTTAATAGCCAGCGGCGGAGTTACCGGCATCAGCGATTTGCAGCAATTAAAAGCCACAGGCTGTAAAGCAGCCATCGTAGGCAAAGCCATTTATGAAGGAAACATTACCCTGGAGCAACTTTCAACTTTCAACCTTCAACCTTAACCTGTTACCCTTGCTTACCAAAAGAATCATACCATGCCTGGATATTAAAGATGGCCGCACCGTTAAAGGCGTCAACTTTGAAAGTATCCGTGATGCAGGAGACCCGGTGCAACTGGCTATTTTGTATTCTCAGCAGGGAGCAGATGAATTGGTTTTTCTGGATATCACGGCCACTGTGGAAAAAAGAAAAACATTGGTGGAACTGGTGAAAAGAATTGCTGCCAATATCAACATACCCTTCACCGTTGGTGGCGGCATCAGTACTGTAGAGGATGTAGCCATGCTGTTGCAAAATGGGGCAGACAAGGTATCTGTAAACACTGCCGCCTTTAAAAATCCGGCATTAATAAAAGAACTAAGCGATCAGTTTGGCAGCCAGTGTATCGTGCTTGCAATCGACACAAAGAAAGAAGCAGACGGAGAGTGGTATGTTTACCTGGATGGCGGCAGAACCAAAACGGAAACCAGGACTATTGACTGGGCTAAAGCGGCAGTAGCTTTGGGTGCAGGAGAGATTTTACTGACCTCCATGAATAATGATGGTACCAAAAATGGTTTTGCCATGGATATCACAAAAACACTATCCACCGAATTGCCCATACCGGTGATTGCATCCGGTGGAGCAGGGAGCATGGAGCATTTTAAAGAAGTGTTTGACCATGCTTATGCTGATGCTGCATTGGCAGCCAGTATCTTTCATTATAAAGAAATCAGTATCCCTGATCTTAAAAATTATTTAAAACAAAACAACATTCCCATTCGCTTATGAATAATGTACCAGGTACATCCCTCCAGGGGCCAGGGCCAATTGATTTTAATAAATATGCCGACGCACTGGTGCCTGCTATCATACAGGATGCCGATACAGGAAAGGTTTTAATGCTTGGCTTTATGAATGAAGCCGCATTGGCCAAAACAATTGAGTTGAAAAAAGTGACCTTCTTCAGCCGCACAAAAAACCAGCTGTGGACAAAGGGCGAAGAGAGTGGAAATTTTTTATTGCTGAAAGAAATTAAAACGGATTGTGATAAGGATACCTTGCTGATAAAAGTAAACCCGGTCGGGCCCGTTTGTCATTTGGGTACCGATACCTGCTGGGGCGAAACCAACAGTAATGAGCATTTTTTATTCCGGCTGGAACAGGTTATTGCTGATAGGAAAAATAACCCTTCCGAAAAGTCTTATACCAGTTCTTTATTTGCTCTGGGAATTAATAAAGTTGCTCAAAAAGTTGGAGAGGAGGCGGTGGAGGTGGTTATAGAAGCCGTTAACCCGCCTTCAGGGGATGCGGGCAATGAGTTATTTAAAAATGAAGCGGCAGATTTATTATTTCATTACCTGGTGCTGCTGCAGGCAAAAGGGTTTATGCTGAATGATATTGTTCACGTATTGGAAGGAAGGCACGCAAAATAATTACCCTTTCAGCAATTTATTTTTCTGCAATTGATATTCTTCCGGGGTGATGGCCCCTTTCTGCAGCAGCTCAAATAATTTATGCAGTTCATCTGCAACCAGTTGTTGCGAAGGCACAGCAGCCGGCGTTTTGGCAATAGCTTCGGCTAACTGTGCGGCCTGCTGGCTGATCTGCATTTTCTTATATTCTTCCTGCGCATGGGTAATGGTATCTTTCAGCAGCTTTGGATGATGGATCAGTTCATAGGTTGTTTCGCCCAACTCTGCCGCAGTTTGTATATCTACATTGCCATACCCAAAAATTCTTCCGATAATACTCTGATCGTATTCTATGTTATTGATTTTATCCAGCGGGCTTTCTTTGGAGTAGCGGCTGAAAAAACCACTCTCATCCACTACCCTGAAATTAGTGATGCACCATAAATTATTTTTCCAGTTAAGGTATTCATACATCGGGTACAATGCTGCAACGAGAGTGATAATAAACCCTGTAGTTTTTGCCAGCCATATCAGTAAAGCCGCTGCCACTAACCACGCAAAAAAAGGCAAGGCTAAGCGTATCCAGTGTTGCCTTATTATGAGTAATATTTTTTCTTCTTTCTTTAATGCAGTCCTCATTGTATGATGGATTCGTTTTACCCTTTAAGATTTAAAAGCCCAAAGGTTGAAAAAGGAATACCCTCATCCACCCGGAGGTACTTTTTTTACCTTACGCCATTACCATATTCGTACCCGCTTGCTTTCTGCCCGGTACATTTTATCGCCTTTCTTTATACCAAAGGCGTCATAAAAATCAGGTACATTTACTACCGGCCCGTTTACCCTTTCTTTGGCGGGTGCATGTATATCGGTCATTACCTGTGTGGCCAGCCGTTCTTTCTTTTCCTGACTCAGCCAGCCATAGGCATAACCCAGGAAGTAGCGCTGCAAAGGCTTTAAGCCGCCAACAGGTTTACCTTCTTTATACTGGCTGGTTTTTTTAAAAGCGTCTATTCCTATCAGTAAGCCACCCAGGTCGGCAATGTTTTCTCCCTGTGTAGCATCACCGTTCACATGAAGGGTATCTACCGGTACAAATTCATTGAACTGTTCAATAATTACCCGGGCTCTTTTATTAAATTCTTCCCCGTCTTCTTTTGTCCACCAGTCTGCCAGGTTGCCCCCTGCATCATATTGCCGGCCCTGGTCATCAAAGCCATGTGTTATTTCGTGGCCAATGGTGCTTGCTGCCGCATAGCCATACACAAAAGCATCGTCAAGGTCTTCGTCTTTCCTGCCGGGTACTGCAAAGATGCCGGCTGGTAACACAATTTCATTGTTGCTGGGATTGTAATAGGCATTGTATGTTTGGGGTGTCATCTCCCATTCCTCCCTGTCAACAGGTTTGCCTAATTTTTTTATGTTGTAGTAGTGCCTGAAAATATTGGCACTGATCACATTTTTAAGATAGGAGTCGGAAGTGATTTCAAGTGAACTGAAGTTTTTCCATTTATCAGGATAGCCTACCTTTTTGGTTACCTTACCCAGTTTATCCAATGCTTTTATTTTTGTGGCCTCACTCATCCATGATAATTTTTTTATCCTTTCTGCGTAGGCTGTTCTTACCGCTTCCACCAGGTTGCTATAGCGCTCTTTTGTTTTTTCATTGAAATATTCCCTGGCAAAAAGTTGCCCCAGCAATTCTCCCATAGCGGCCTCCTCTGCATCCAGTGCCCTTTTCCATCTTGGCCTCGGTTCTTTGGCGCCGGTAAGCAGTTTTCTGAAATTGAAAGCATGCTGGTAAGTGGTGCTGTCAAGATAACTGGCATAAGATTGCAGCAGATGAAATTTTAAATAATTTTTCCAGACAGACAACTCCGTATTTTTTATTTCATTGCCCAATGCCCTGTAAAATTCAGGTTGCCCCACTACGATGGAATCCAGCACATTTTCAATACCTATTTTTTTCGCATAGTCGTTCCAGTAAAAAGTATTGCAAACCTCGTTAAGCTGGTTAATGGTCATCTTGTTGTAGTTGCTGTAGGGGTCCCTCAGGTCTTCTAATTTTCTGCTGGCAGCAGCCAGTCTTTTTTCCAGTTCATACACATCCTCCGTGCACTTGTCTGCAAAAACTTTGCTCATGCCCAGTTGTACAAAACTGAGTGAGATATATTTTTTATAGGCCTCCCTGATCTTTACCGTACGGTCGTCTGTTTTAAAATAGTATTCCCTGTTGGGCAATCCCAGTCCGCCCTGGTCCATACGGTAAATGATCAGGGTACTGTTTTTATCATCCTGGGTGGCCTCATCAGTAAAAAAACAATTGATCCCGTCAATATGAAAAGCCGCTGCAATGGCTGTAAGCTCTGTTGACGACTGCAGGTTGTCAATTTTTTTAAGGTGGTTCTTTATTACCGATAAGCCCGCTTTGTTGATGGCGCCGGTATCCATGGCCGCCTTCCAGAAGTCACCGATTTTCTGTACCGTAGAACCAAAAGGCGACGGCGTATTGGCCGCATTATCATTGATGGATAATATGCGGCGGTAAATTTCTTCCTGCACCATTTTACCAATCCCCCAGTTGCTTTCGCTGGCAGGGATGGGGGTGCGTTTTATCCATCCGCCATTGGCATACAGAAAAAAATTTGTTGACGGCAGGATGGTTTTATCTATGTTGGCGCCTAAAAAATCAGGTTTGTTTTGTGCCTGCGCACAAAATGAAATAAATAACAATCCTGTCAACACAACTTTTATCATTACAAAAATATTTGTTGTTAAAATAAAAAATACATGGCCATTATTTCTACAGGATAAACGGAACCGGCAGGGGGAAAATAAAAATACGTGTTATTATGATACGTAAATATTATTTTTTGATTGCAGAAAAGCAGGTCGCTGAGCTAAAGGATTTTTAATTTGCCAAACGCAACAACCTTCTGATCTCAGCCATGCCGCCTGCAGCGCCAAATGTTTTATACCTGTTGGTTAGGTAGTTGTAATACAGTGTGAAGGGGTTTAAAAAATAAACGGCATTACCCCATCCCTTCCAGTGCCGCTACAATTTTTAAATACAGCTCCTCATCCGTTAAAGGCTGCGGGATAAATTTTTCACCGATCACCTTTTCATACAATTCAATATAGCGGTTACTGATGGTGCTGATCCATTCCCCGCTCATCACCGGCACCACCTGGCCTTCCTTACCCATAAAATCATTGGCGATCAGCCATTCCCTCACAAATTCTTTGCTCAGTTGCTTTTGCCTTTCTTCTTTAGCCTGCCTTTCTTCATAGCCGGCGGCATAAAAATACCTTGAGGAATCGGGCGTATGTATTTCATCCATCAGGTAAATCACGTCTCCGATTTTACCAAATTCATACTTGGTGTCCACCAGTATCAAGCCTTGTTTGGCAGCCAGTGCTTTTCCCCTTTCAAACAGGGCCAGTGTATATTTTTCAATCACTGCATAATCTTCTGCGCTTACTATCTGTTGGTTGATGATTCCGGTTTTGCTGATGTCTTCATCATGGCCTGCACTGGCTTTGGTACTTGGGGTAATGATTGGCGTTGGGAAGAAGTCATTTTCCTTCATTCCCTCCGGCATCGTTACGCCACACAGCACCCTTTTGCCGCTTTGGTAGGTACGCCACGCATGCCCCGTGAGGTTGCCCCTGATCACCATTTCCACTTTAAAGGGAATACACTTTTTTCCAATGCTGCTGTTGGGGGTAGGGGTGCTGATAAGCCAGTTGGGGCAGATATCTTTGGTGGCATCCAGCATGTATGCAGCAATTTGATTTAATACTTGTCCTTTGTAAGGAATGGTACGGGGTAGTATTACATCAAATGCAGATATCCGGTCGCTGGCAATCATTACCAGCAGGTCATTTGCAATGCTGTAAACATCCCTTACTTTACCGCTGTAAAAATCGGTTTGCCGGGGAAAATGAAATGCTTTCATTGGGCTAAATTACTGGCATCGGCATAATTTGCCCAATAATGCTGCAGCAAGATGTCAACAGGCGGGTACAAATAAATTTTCATTAAGACTTAACATTGCTTATTTTGCCCACAAATTAACCTATAAATATTGCTATATGAGAAAAACTAAAAGCTATCTATTGGCTTTTGTGCTTGCAAATTTTATGACGATTGCACTACATGCACAAAATGTCAGCATTTCCGGTAAGGTAGAAAACAGTGTCACAAAAGAAAAAGTGGCGGCAGTAACGGTAACTGAAAAAGGTACCAACGCAGGAACCTATACCGACGATAACGGGAGCTTTAAGATCACCGTATCAAAATTACCGGCCACTTTATTAATTTCCTCTATTGGCTTCGAACTGCAGGAAATAACCGTTAACAGCGCAGCAGAGAAAGTATCTGTATCTTTTAAACCCAGTAATGTATTGGGCCAGGAGGTAGTGGTATCCGCAAGCAGGCTGCCGGAAAAAATACTGGAGTCACCGGTTACCATTGAAAGATTTGGTACGGCCAATATCAGGAACACCCCGGCACCAAATTATTATGATATTGTAAAAACATTCAAAGGGGTGGATGTGGTCAATTCCAGCCTCACCTTTACCTCCGTTACTACCCGGGGGTTTAATGGGAGCGGCAACACCCGCTTCAACCAGTTTGTAGATGGAATGGACAACCAGGCCCCGGGGCTGAATTTCTCCGTGGGTTCCATTGTGGGCCCTACTGAACTGGATGTGGATAATGTGGAACTGTTGCCAGGCGCCTCTTCTGCTTTATATGGTTCCGGCGGCATGAACGGTACCATGCTCATCAGTTCCAAGAACCCTTTCAAATACCAGGGCTTAAGCATCCAGGCCAAACAGGGGGTAATGCATGTAGGCAACAGCGATGATCCCGTGAAAGCTTCCCCTTATTATGATGCGTCTTTACGGTGGGGTAAAAAGATCAGTGAGAATTTCGCCTTTAAGATCGGCGCCCAGTATATCCAGGCCAAAGATTGGGTGGGTACCAATAAATCAAATTATACCGGCGTAGGTACAGCCGGCAAACCAAAAGCAGGCGATGCCACTACCGATCCTAACTACGACGGGGTAAATGTTTATGGCGATGAAAACCCCGCCAATGTGGATATGAAAAGTGTGGCAACAGCCGTACAAAATCAAACCAGGGGCGGCATATTGCAGGCTACCGGCGGCACAGTTGATATTGTTGCATTGATGAATGGGGCCTTGCCCGCCAATGCCACCCAGGCTCAGATCGGTGGTTTTATAGGGGCTTTGCCAGCAGCCTTGCAGGGGCCTGTTACTAACCTCGTCCCATTTTATTTCGGGTTAAGGAATAATATTATCCCGGCACAGTTGATCTCCCGTACCGGTTACAATGAAAATGAGATAATCGACCCCGTTACCAAAGTGCTCAAACTGAGCGGCGGGCTGTATTTTAAATTATCACCCAAAACAGAATTGTCGGCCATTGCCAATTATGGTACCGGTAATTCAGTATACACCGGCAGCGACCGCTATTCGCTGAAGAATTTAAAGATAGGCCAGTACAAACTGGAAATAAAAAATGACGATTGGTTCTTTAAAGCCTATACCACGCTGGAAAATTCCGGTGATGCCTTTAATTCAACCGTTGCCATACAGTTGTTTAACGAAGCCTGGAAACCAACGCAATTATGGGCTCCTCAATATGTAGGCACTTATGTACAAACCATTGCAGGCGGTGGCTCACAGGCGCTGGCTTATGCCAATGCCCGCGCCTATGCCGACCAGGGCCGCCCTGCAGCCGGTACTGCGCAGTTCCAGCATATTTTTGACAGTGTGGCCAACATCCCCATTCCAAAAGGAGGAAGGTTTTTAGACCGCACCAACCTTTACCATGTGGAGGGCCAGTATAACTTATCCAAACTGGTAAAAGTGGCGGAAGTATTGGTGGGTGCCAACTGGAGGCAATACCGGTTGAATTCGCAGGGAACCTTATTTGCTGATACTTCCGGCCCGATATCCACCAACGAATTTGGAGCCTATGTACAGGTGTCAAAAAAATTCGCAAATGACAAACTCAAACTGACCGCCTCAGGCAGGTACGATAAGAACACCAATTTTGAGGGCAAGTTCACACCCAGGTTTTCGGCAGTGGTAACGGTGGCGCCTAACCATTTTATCAGGGCGTCTTACCAGAACGCTTACCGCTTCCCTTCCAACCAAAACCAGTGGATCAACCTGAATACCGGTGCCGGTGTACTGATCGGGGGTATCCCTTCCCTCAGGGATTTTTATCACTTTAATACCAACCCGGTATATACAGCACCAAGTATCGGTGCATTCTATACCGACCTGCTCACAACAGGGGTGCCTAAGCCCGCCTTATTAAAAGTGCAGAATTTTGATACCTACAAGCCCGAATCGGTTAACAGTTATGAACTGGGGTACAAAGGGGTGGCCAATAAAAAATTGCTGATCGATTTGTATGGGTATTATTCTGAGTACAAAAACTTCATTGGCAGGATAAATGCTGCACAGTTTAAAAATCCGCTGGATCCTACAAAAGGATATACCGGGTATTCCATTTCCGTGAACAGCGCCAACAAGGTAAATACCTATGGGTTTGGTATCGGTTTGAATTACCTGCTGCCAAAAAGTTTTGTGCTTGACTTTAATTTTTCCAGCGACAAGATCGATAACGGTGATCCCAACTTTGCAGATTACTTCAATACACCCAACTACCGCACCAATATTGGTATTGCCAACAGCGGCTTTGGATACGACAGGCGCTTTGGTTTTAACGTACAGTACCGCTGGCAGGATACCTACAATACCGTGAGTGATTTTAAACAGGGCCCGGTATCTGCCATCAGCACGCTGGATGCACAGATCAGTTATAAACTGAAAGCAGCCAAATCAGTTGTTAAATTGGGTGCTACCAACCTGTTAAATACCTATTACGTAACCCAGTATGGCAACCCGGCAATGGGTGGCTTATACTATGTTAGTTTTGGGTACAACGTATTTTAATTGAATAGCCTCATTTGTAATGAAGCAAGCCCCCGGGATTACCGGGGGCTTGCTATTTCTGGCTAACGGCTAACCCTGGCATTTGACTATGCTTTGTCCATGTCTTGTCCGTATCTGCCTGGCACAGGACTCCGTCCATAAGTGTTCGAAACCTTTTAGCCTGAATTGAACAGATGCTCTGCTCTTGCAGGATCACCACCACAAAGTGTTACGATTGTTTTGA